>CADEGS010000132.1 GCA_902826945.1 uncultured bacterium
CAGGAAGTGGACGGCGAGCAAGGCCAGCGCGACGCAGGCCGGCCCGAGCGCGCGCGCGCGCGCCGCCGGCACGCGCCAGGCGACCCAGGCGCACCAGGCCATGGCGAAGAGCGCCGTCCCGTAGACGTCCTCGTTCGCGCCGAACTGCCAGGCGAGGCCGAGCGCGGCCGCGAGCGCCGCGCGCCGCCCGCCCTCGCCCGCGGGGCGCTCGAGGTGCGCGAGGCCGACCAGCGCGAGCAGCGCGCCGAAGGCGGACAGCGGCCGGTTCACCGCCGCGACCCAGAAGAGCGCGTCGCGCACGCCCGCGCCCAGGCCGAAGAGCGCCGCGCACGCGCCGGCGGTCCACGCGCTGCCGAGCAGGCGGCGCGCGAGCAGGAACACGAGCGCCGTGTTCGCCAGGTGCACGGCGAGCGTGGCGGCGTGCCAGGGCACGCCGCTCGTCGCGCCGAAGAGCGCGTGCAGCGCGGCGAGCCAGGCGCCGAGCAGCGGGCGGAACACGTGCGGCGAGGCCTCGAGCCCGCGCTCGAGCCGCGCCAGCAGCGTGAAGTCCTCGCCCGAGAGGTGCAGGCCGAGCATCGGCGCCCAGGCCCAGCCGACCAGCGGGACGACGATCGCGAGCGGCAGGAGGCCGGGACGCGCCGCAGCGCGGCGCGGCGCTCGTTCCTGCGTCACGCGCCGGCGACCAGCTTGCGCAGGACGTAGGGCAGGATGCCGCGGTGGCGGTAGTACTCCGCCTCGACCGGCGTGTCGATGCGCACGCGCGCGGTGAAGACGACGTCCGCCGCGCCGGCGCGGCGCGCGCGCACGCTCACCGTGCCGGGCTGGTAGGAGGCGCGCTCGAGCAGCGCCCGCACGCCGCCGATCGCGTACTCCTCCTTGCCGTCGAGGCCCAGGCTCTCGGCCGAGGCTCCGTCGGGCAGCTCGAGCGGCAGGATGCCCATGCCGACCAGGTTGCTGCGGTGGATGCGCTCGAAGCTCTGCGCGAGCACGGCGCGCACGCCCAGCAGCGCCGGGCCCTTGGCCGCCCAGTCGCGCGACGAGCCCGTGCCGTACTCCTTGCCGGCGATCACGACCGACGGCACGCCGCGGTCGCGGTACGCCATGGCGGCGTCGAAGATCGACGTCTGGCGCCCCTCGGGCAGGAGCAGCGTCGAGCTGCCCTCGATCCCCGGCGTCAGGCGGTTCTTCAGCCGCACGTTGGCGAACGTGCCGCGCACCATGACCTCGTGGTTGCCGCGCCGCGCGCCGTAGCTGTTGAAGTCCTTCGGCGCGACCCCCTCCTGCTGGAGGTAGCGCCCGGCCGGGCTGTCGGGCTTGATCGAGCCGGCGGGCGAGATGTGGTCGGTCGTGATGCTGTCGCCGACGAGGACCAGGCAGCGCGCGCCCTCGATGTCGGTCACCGGCGGCGGGTCGGCCGGCATGTCCTCGAAGTAGGGCGGCGAGCGCACGTAGCTCGAGCGCTCGTCCCAGGCGTAGACGTCGCCGCGCGGCACGTCGAGCCCGCGCCAGGCGTCGGTGCCGCGGTAGACGTCGGCGTAGCGCGCGCGGTAGAGGTCGGTGCCGACCGCGCCCGCGAGCGCCTCGGCGACCTCGGCGCGGCTCGGCCACACGTCGCGCAGGAAGACGGGCTTGCCGTCCGCCGTGCGCCCGAGCGGCTCGGTCTTGGGGTCGAAGTCCACGCGGCCGGCGAGCGCGTAGGCGACCACGAGCGGCGGCGAGGCCAGGTAGTTCGCGCGCACCTGCGCGTGCACGCGGCCCTCGAAGTTGCGGTTGCCCGAGAGCACGGCCGCGACGACCAGGTCCTCCTCCTCGACGCGCGCCGCGACCTCGGCCGGCAGCGGCCCGCTGTTCCCGATGCAGGTCGTGCAGCCGTAGCCGACCAGGTGGAAGCGCTGCGCCTCGAGCTCGGCGAGCAGCCCCGCGCGCGCCAGGTAGTCGGTCACGACCTGCGAGCCCGGGGCGAGGCTCGTCTTGACCCACGGCCTGACCTTCAGGCCGAGCGCGTTCGCCTTCCTCGCCACCAGGCCGGCCGCCAGCATCACGTCGGGGTTCGACGTGTTCGTGCAGCTCGTGATGGCCGCGATCACGACCGAGCCGTGCGTCGGCCCGGCCTCGGTGGCGGGCTCGACGACGGCCACGGCGCTCGCCGCGCCCGCGTCGCCCGCGACCGGGAACGAGCGCGCGGGCGGCGTCCAGGCCGGGTCGCGCTGGCGCATCAGCTCGACGAACGAGCGCTTCACCTCGCCCAGCCCGAGGCGGTCCTGCGGGCGCTTCGGGCCGGCCAGGCTGGGCTCGACCGTCGCGAGGTCGAGCTCGAGCGTCGAGCTGTAGCGCGCCTCGGGCGCGCCCGCCTCGTGGAACAGGCCCTGCTCGCGCGCGTACGCCTCGACCAGCCGCACCGACGCCTCGTCGCGCCCGGTCAGGCGCAGGTAGGCGAGCGTGACCGCGTCGATCGGGAAGATGCCGCAGGTCGCGCCGTACTCGGGCGCCATGTTCGAGACGGTGGCGCGGTCCGACAGGCTGAGCTGCGCCAGGCCGGACCCGAAGAACTCGACGAACTTGCCGACGACGCCGTGCGCGCGCAGCTTCTGCGTCACGGTCAGGACGAGGTCGGTCGCCGTCGCGCCCTCGGCCAGCTTGCCGGTGAGGCGCATCCCGACCACCTGCGGCAGGAGCATCGTCACCGGCTGGCCGAGCATCGCCGCCTCGGCCTCGATCCCGCCCACGCCCCAGCCGAGGACGCCGAGCGCGTTGACCATCGTCGTGTGCGAGTCGGTGCCGACCAGCGTGTCGGGGAAGGCCCAGGTCTTCCCGTCCACCTCGGCGGTCATGACCACGCGCGCCAGGTACTCGAGGTTGACCTGGTGCACGATGCCGGTGTCCGGCGGCACGACCTGGAAGTTGTCGAAGGCGCTCTGCCCCCAGCGCAGGAAGGCGTAGCGCTCGCGGTTGCGCTCGAGCTCGATCGCGGCGTTCTCGGCGAAGGCCGAGGGCGTGCCGAACGCGTCCACCTGCACCGAGTGGTCGATCACGAGCTCGACCGGCTGCAGCGGGTTGATGCGGCGCGGGTCGCCGCCCATCGCCGCCATCGCGTCGCGCATCGCCGCCAGGTCCACCACGCACGGCACGCCGGTGAAGTCCTGCAGCAGGACGCGCGCGGGCATGAAGGCGATCTCGCTCGCGGGCTCGGCCTCGGCCCGCCAGCCCGCCACCGCCTCGACGTCGGCGGCGCGCACGCTCACGCCGTCCTCGCGCCGCAGCAGGTTCTCCAGCAGGATGCGGTGGGCGAAGGGCAGGCGGGCGAGCTCGAAGCCGCGCCGCTCGAGCGCGCGCAGGCGGGCGATCGCGTAGGTGCGGCCGTCGACGGCCAGGGTCCCGTGGCTGTGGAAGGAGTCGGTCATCGCAGGGCTCCGCTGGGGGACCGGGCGATCTTACGGCTCGCGAGGAGGCGCCCCAAACCCCGCGCGCCGCCCGCGCCGCGCTCCGTCGCCGCCGGGCCGCGCGCCGGGGCGGCGCAGATCGGCGCCCCCCCTCCCCTTCCCTGCCGGCCGGTCGCGCACTATCCTCTCCGTCCCTCGGTGGGGACGTAGCTCAACTGGTAGAGCGTCGCGTTCGCAATGCGAAGGTCGTGGGTTCGAGTCCCATCGTCTCCACCACTCGACGCCCGCGGCGGGCGTCCCCTGCGCCGCCGCGACCACCGGGGCACAGCGCTTGGCGGGCGATGAAGTGGTACGCGAGCCGCGCGGCGAGGACGCCGCGCCCCTGACGGAGCTCCAGGAGCGGCTCCTGCCGGGCGTCGCGCTCGGCCCGCGGCAGGAGCGTGAGCGCCTGTGGCGCTGGCTCCTCGCCTCCCCTTGCGGCGCGCGCGCCCTGGTCGCCGAGCGCGCGGGGCGCCTGGTCGGCGCCGTCGCCGGCTTCGCCGTGCCGACGCTCGCCGCGGGCGAGCGCGTGCGCTGGACGGCGGTGGTCGAGCTCCTCGGGGAGTCGCCCGAGCGGACGGCCGAGCTCTGGGCGCGCTTCGAGGAGCGCCACGGCGGCGCGGGCGGCGAGCGCGACCGCCTCTTCTTCGCGCTGCCCGCCCGCGAGCGCGCCGGCGTCGAGCACGAGCGCCTCGGCTTCGCGGTCGTGCGCAGCCAGGACCGGCTCGTGCTCGCGGCCGGGACGTCGCGCGAGGGAGTCGCCGCGGGCGTCGAGCTGCGCGAGTCCGCCGCGCTCCCCCCGGAGTGCGCGGCGCTGGCGGAGCGCGCCGGCGCCGGCGGCGGCGCCGTGGCCCGCCGCGAGCCGGCCTTCCTGCGCTGGCGCTTCGAGGAGCACCCCGCGCGCGCCCACCGCTGCCTGAGCGCGCGCGAGCGCGCGAGCGGCGCGCTGCACGGCTACGCCGTCCTGCGCCCGGGCGCCTTCGAGGGCGAGCCGTGCCTGCTCGTGTGCGACTGGCTCGTGCTGCCCGACGCGCGCGCGGCGCGCGAGTCGCTGCGCGCCGCGCTCGACGCGCGGGCGCGCGCGCTCGGGCTGCCGGCCGTCGTCGCCTGCTTCCCGGAGTCGGCGGTCGAGTTCCTCGACTTCCAGCGCGCCGGCTTCCGCGTGCTCCCCACGCGCTCGTACCTGATGGCGCGCTCCTTCCTGCGCGGCCAGGACTCCTGGTGGCTGTACTGGAGCTGGTACGCGACGCTCCTCGAGCTGGAGCCCTGCTGAGCGTGGCGGCCTACGAGTTCCGCGAGTACCGTCCCGGCGACGAGCACGCGATCCTGGCCACCTTCAACCGCGTCTTCGGCGCCGAGGACCCGGCCTTCCGCCCGCGCACGCTCGCGGACTGGGAGTGGGCCTATGCGAGGAACCCCGGCGGCCTGCGCGTCTACCTCGCGCTGGCGGGCGACGTGGTCGCGGCGCACTACGCCTCGCAGCCCTCCGACACCTGGATCGGGGGCGAGGTGCGCACCTTCGCGCAGATCGTCGACTCGATGGTCCACCCCGACCACCGCAGGGGCCTGAAGCGGCCCGGCCTGTTCGTCGAGACGGCGCGGCGCATGCTCGAGCGCTTCTGCGGACCCGACCAGGACCTCGTCACCTACGGCTGGCCGATCCGCGACGCCTGGCGCATCGGCGCGACCTTCCTGCGCTACGAGGTCGTGCGCACGCAGAGCTTCCTGGTCTCGAGCCTCGACGGCGCGACGCCGGACGACGCCGGCGCGGTCGAGCTCGCGCGCTTCCCCGAGGCCGTTCTCGAGCTCTACGAGCGCTGCCGCGCGCCCTGGGGCGCGAGCATCGTGCGCGACGCGCGCTTCCTGGACTGGCGCTTCGCCGAGCATCCGACGCGGCGCTACCGGATCCTCGCCGTGCCCGGCGCGCGCCCGGGCACGCTCGCCGGCGCGCTCGTCTTCCGCAGCCACGACTTCCCGGTGCCGGGCTCGGGGCTGATCGCCGACTGGCTCGTCCCCGAGGGCGAGCTCGAGGTCGGCCGCGCGCTCGTCGCCGCCGCCGCGCGCGCCGCGCGCGAGGCGGGCTGCCGCGTGCTCCTGCACATGCTGCCGACCTGGTCGGGCTGGTTCGCCGCCTTCCAGCGCTGGGGCTTCCTCGTGCAGCCGAGCGGCTACCTGCTCTCCGGCCGCAACAACCGGCCCGAGGAATCGATGGACTGGCTGCGCGACCGCTGGTGGTACACGTTCGCCGAGGTGGACCTCGTGTAGCCGGCGTCACGGCGCGAGCGCCGCGCGCTCGAGCCGCCAGGCGGTGCAGCGGCGCAGGTCGTCGCCGCGGTAGACCCACTCGTCGGTCGCGAGGCGCAGCGCGAGGAACGCGCGGCCGTCGAGCGCCGCAGGGATCGTCGCGCGCAGCCGGATCGGCGCGTCGGGCGCGAGCGTGAGCGTCGCGAGCTCGACCTCGTCGAGCCACACGCGCACGTGCGCGCCGGCGACGTGCGCGTCGGGGAGCGCGCGCCCGTCGAGCTCCAGCGCGCGCGCCGCGCCGCGGCGCAGCACCAGCGAGGCGTAGGGCGCGACCAGCCCCTCGCGGTCGACGCCGCCGTGGATCTGGAGCGCCTCGGCCAGCTCGACCTCGCGCAGGTCGATCGTGTCGCGGATCTTCTCGAGGCCGCGCGCGTACGGCGCCGCGAGCGGCGCGCGCGCCTCGGCCTCGCCCGCCGCGGCGAGCGCGCGCAGCTCCTCCTCCGCCTCCGGCCAGGGCGGGAGCGCGCGCCCGGGCAGGAGCCCGCGCTCGACGATCAGCGCGTAGCACAGGCGCGCCATGCGCTCGTGGCCGGCCGGGCTCCAGTGCACGTCGGCCGCGTCGAGGACGAGCGCCGGATCGCTCTGGAACGCCTCGGGCAGGTAGAGGCGGCGGGCCTCCGGCAGGCGCGAGCCGATCGTGCGGTGGAAGACCGGGAGCAGCGGCCCCCAGCCCGCGATCAGGACGTAGCCGGCCGGCGGGTCGAGCGCCGCCAGCGCGTCGGCGAGCCGCAGCACGCGGTCGCCCGCGTCGCGCGCGCGCGCGGCGCCCTCGCCGTCCAGCGCCAGCGGCAGGTAGCTCGAGCCGCCGAAGCCCATCACGAGCGAGGGGTGGTCGGCCGTCACGAAGCCGTTCGCGCGCTCGCGGTGGGCGGGCGCGAAGCCCGCCTGGAGGCCGAGGCCGCGCACGCCGGAGGTGTCGTCGAGGTCGTTCGAGACCGTGACGTGCAGCACGAGGTCGGGCCGCAGCCGGTCGAGCTGGCGCGCGAGCCAGGCGCACTCGGTCGCGAGGTTCCAGCTCGGCACGGCCAGGTGCAGGCACTCGATCGGCGGCGGCGGCGCTCCCAGCCGCTCGCGCAGGAGCGCGGCCAGGCGCGCGCCCAGGCGCTCCTCGGCGGCCACGCGCCAGCCGAAGACGAAGGAGTCGCCGAGCAGCACGACGCGCAGCGTGCCCGCGGGCTTGGGCAGCTCGTAGGCGGCCTCGCGCATGCCCATCGCGTTCGTCGCGAGCTCCACGCCGGCCGCCTGGCCGCCCGCGCGGCCGGAGAGGAGCACGCGCCCGACGTCGGGGTCGGGGTGCGCGTCGTAGGCCGCGTCGCTCGCCCGCGCCAGCTCGGCCGCCATCGCGCGCAGCACCTCGGGGCCGACGATCGGCCGCGCGGCGCGCGCGCGCGCGAGCTCGCGCCCCAGCCAGGCGCAGGCCAGGACGAGCGCGAGCGTCGTCCCCGCCAGGACCGCGACGAGCCGCGCGCGCATCGGCCTCAGCCCGGGCCCGGGCGGCGGCCGCGGCGGCGGCGCTGCGGGCGCGCGTCGAGCAGGATGCGCCCCTGCGCGCGGTCGTCCTCGAAGCCCGACACGACGCCGAGCAGCGATTCGCCGAAGAGCTCGACCTGCCAGTCGAGCAGGCCCTCGACCTCGCGCAGCGCGCGCTCGTCGCGCGGGCGCTCGAGCGCCAGCCGCGTCAGCACGTGCCGGTTCAGGATCAGCGAGGCGTCCATCTGCTCCTTCTGCGCCTGGCCCTTGCGCCACTCCTTCAGGCGCTCGAGCAGCTCGACCTGCCACTCGTCCAGGTCCGGCCCGCCGTCGCGCTGGGGCAGGCTCGGCACGCCGGAGAGCGGCCCGAGCTGGCGCGCGCGCTGCAGCGCGGTCAGGATCTGGGCGCCGAGGCGCTTGGCGAGCTTCGAGGAGGCCAGCACGCGCTCGAGCTGGCGCGCGTTCTGCGGCAGCGCGCGCGCCAGGTCGATCAGCATCTGGTTGCCGAGCACCTTGAAGGGCGGGACGTCGCGCTCGCTCGCCAGGCGGTCGCGCAGCACGAACAGCTCGCGCAGCGCGCGCATCTGCTGCAGGCTGAGCCCGCGCGCGCCCTTCAGGCGCAGGAAGTCGTCGGGGTGGAACGCGCGCTCGACGGGCTCGAGCGCCTCCAGGCGCCGGCACTCGCCCTCGACGACGCGCGTGCGGCCGCGCGCCTCGAGCTCGGAGAGCATCAGGCGGCGCAGCTCGACCAGGTAGTGCGTGTCCAGGCGCGCGTAGTCGATCTGGCTCGGCGTGAGCGGCCGGCGCGACCAGTTCGAGCGCTGCAGAGTCTTGTCGAGCTCGACGCCGAACCAGCGCTCGACGACCGAGGCCAGGCCCGGCGCGTCGTAGCCCAGCGCCGCCGCCGCCACGCGCGTGTCGAACAGGCCCGCGAACGAGAACGCGTGATCGCGCTTCAGGATGCGCACGTCGTACTCGCCGTCGTGGAAGACCTTGACGATGCGCTCGTCGGCCAGGAGCCGCCCGAGCGGCGCCAGGTCGAAGCCCTGCAGCGGGTCCACGATGTAGTCGCGGCCGGCCGCGCTGAGCTGCACCAGGCAGACGCGCTCCTCGTAGTGGAAGAACGAGTCGCCCTCGGTGTCGAAGGCCAGCTCGCGCTCGCCCTCGACCTCGCGCAGGAGCCGCGCGAGGCCCTGCGCGTCCTCGACGAGGACGGGCGGCGGGAGGCTGGCGCGGGACTTCGGCCGGTCGGTCACGAGGGGCTGGAGAGCGGGTCGCGGCGGGCGCCAGGATCCGGGCGGACCCGCGCGCAGGCAGAGCGTAGCCGCGCCCGGGGCAGCGGCAAGGAACGGACCGCCCGCGCGCGGCGAGAAAGGCGCCCCGGCGCTCTTTTCCCGCCTCCGGGCGCGCCGGCGCGCTTTCGCGCCGCGCGCCGCCCGCGTCCCGAACCGGGGGTAGCTTTCGGGTGGCCCCCTTGGAAGCGGGCGGTCCCTCCCGCCGGGGGCCGGACGGCGCATCCCGTCCGGTCCCCGGCACTTCCCGAGCGACCCGCGCCGGGGGCCACCGGCCTGGAGGGGCCGCCATGCGCATCCAGCTCGTCCATCCGCCCGTCCTGCGCAACCCGCGCGCGATGACCGCCCTGCGGCCGAGCCTGCCGCTCGGCCTGGCCTACGTGGCGGCCGCCCTGCGCGGCGCCGGGCACGACGTGGACGTGCTCGACGCCGTGGCGCTGGCCCCCGAGGGGGGCGCGCGCGAGGGCGCGCTCGAGCGCGTCGGGCTCTCGCCCGAGGAGCTCGTGCTGCGGCTCGACCCGCGCTGCGACGCCTTCGGCGTGACGAACATGTGGTCGTTCTCGTGGCCGCTCGTGCGGCGCCTGCTGGCCGCGATGCGCGCCGCGTTCCCGGGCAAGCCGATCGTGTGCGGCGGCGAGCACTTCACCGGGCTGCCCGAGCGCTCGCTGCGCGAGGCGCCGATCGACTGCATCGTGCTCGGCGAGGGCGAGGAGACCGCGGTCGAGCTGTTCGCCGCGCTCGAGCAGGGCCGCCCGCTGGAGAGCGTGGCGGGCCTGGCCTTCCTGCGCGAGGAGCGGCTGGTGCGCACGGCGCCGCGCGCGCGCGTGCGCGCGGTGGACGCGCTCCCCTGGCCGGCCTGGGACCTGTTCGACCTCGACGCCTACGAGGCGCACGGCCTGGTGAACGGCCTGCACGCCGGCCGCACGATCCCGATCCTCGCCACGCGCGGCTGCCCCTACCAGTGCACGTACTGCTCGTCGCCCAACATGTGGACGACGCGCTACGTGACGCGCGATCCCGAGGACGTGGTGGCCGAGATCGCGACCTGGAACGAGCGCTACGGCGCCACGAACTTCCCGCTCCAGGACCTGACCGCGATCGTCAAGCGCGACTGGATCGTGCGCTTCTGCCGCGCGCTGCTCGCGCGCGGCCTGCGCATCACCTGGCAGTTCCCGAGCGGCACGCGCTGCGAGGTCGTGGACGACGAGGTCGCGCGCCTGCTCAAGCTCTCCGGCGCGCGCGCGCTGGCCTTCGCGCCCGAGAGCGGCTCGGAGCGCACGCGCGAGCGCATCGGCAAGCGCATGAAGACCGAGAGCCTGCTCGCGGCCGTGCGCGCCTCGGTGCGCCACGGGCTCGACGTCTCGTGCTTCTTCGTGCTCGGCTTCCCCGACGACACGGTGCAGGACTTCCGCGACACCGAGCGCCTGGTGCGCCAGCTCGCGCGCATGGGCGTGGACGACGTGGCCGTGGGCTACTTCTTCCCGCTGCCCGGGACGCGGCTCTTCCACGAGCTCGAGCGCGACGGGCGCGTGCGCCTCGACGACGCCTTCCTCTTGACCCCCATCCACGCCAACGAGGCCCGGCTGCGCGCGCAGCACAACTACTCGCGCACGCTCTCCGCGCGCACGGTCACGTGGTGGAAGGCGCGCCTGCTCGCGTCCTTCTACGGCGTCTCGTTCGCGCTGCGGCCCTGGCGCCTGGCGCGCGTGCTCGCCAACGCGCTGCGCGGGCGCGAGACGCGCAAGCTCGAGAGCTTCCTCGCCGACCGGCGCCGCCGCGCCCTGCGCCGCGCCACGGTGCACCGGCTGCCGGCGCGGCGCCGGGCGGCCTGAGCGAGCGGGCTCCGCGGCCCGGGCCTTGTGGCCGGACGGGCGCCGGGCGACCATCGCGCGCCCATGAGCGAGCCCCAGGCAGCCGCCCCCGCCGCCCTGCGACCCTCCGGCGAGCACGAGCTATTGCCGCAGCCGCGGCGCGAGCGCGCGGCCGAGGCGCTCGCGCGCGAGATCGAGGCGCACGCCGCGCCCGCCGGCCCGACGCTCGCCCGCCGCGCGCTGGCCGAGGCGGTCGGGACGTTCCTGCTCGTCTTCCTCGGGGTCGGCGCGGTGCAGGCGGCCGTGCTCAGCGGCGCGCAGAGCGGCCTGTGGCAGGTCGCCGTCGTGTGGGCGATCGCCGTCGCGCTCGCCGTGCACGCGACCGCCGCGATCAGCGGCGCGCACGTCAACCCGGCGATCACCGCCGCCTGCGCGGTCTTCGGCGGCTTCCCGCGCCGCGAGGTCGCGGCCTACTGGCTGGCGCAGCTCGCGGGCGCGTTCCTCGCCGCGGCGACGCTCTACCTGCTCTTCGGCGGCTACCTGGCCGCGTTCGAGGCGCGCGCGGGCATCGTGCGCGGCGCGCCGGGCAGCGAGGCCTCGGCGATGTGCTTCGGCGAGTACTTCCCGAACCCCGGCCTCGGCCTCGGGCCGGAGGCGGAGGCGCGCGTGTCGCTCGCGGCGGCCTGCGGCGCCGAGGCGCTGGGCACGCTCGTGCTCGCCTTCGTCGTCTTCGCGCTGACCGAGGGCCGGAACCGCGCCGCGCCCGCGCCGCGCGGCGCGCCGCTCCTGATCGGGCTGACCGTCGCGGCCCTGATCTCGGTCCTGGCGCCGATCTCGCAGGCGGGCTTCAACCCCGCGCGCGACCTCGGCCCGCGCCTCTTCGCCTGGCTCGCCGGCTGGGGCACGGTCGCGATCCCCGGCCCGCGCGGGGGTTTCTTCGCGGTGTACGTCGTGGCCCCGATCGCCGGCGCGATCGCCGGCGCGGGGCTCTTCCGCCTGCTGCTGCGACCCGGCTACGCCGCGCCGGAGACCCGAGGCTAGAGCGATGCGCCTGTGCGCCCTCCTGCTCTGCGTCCCGCCCCTCGCCTCCGGGGTCGAGCTCGACCCCGCCGCGCCCTGCACCGCCGAGCGGGGCGCGCCGCTCACGCACGAGGTGGACTTCCGCGCCGTGGTCACGCCCCCGCACCACACGCAGCTGCTGCGCGTGTGGGTGCCGATCCCGCCGTCGGACGACACGCAGACGCTGGAGGCGAGCGCCTTCGAGACCTGGCCGATGGCGGTCGAGCCGGTGATCGCGACCGAGCCCCTGTACGGCAACCGCTTCGCCTACTTCGAGTTCCGCGCGCCGCTGGGCGCGCAGATGATCCGCCACCGCTTCACGATCACGACGCACGAGCTGCGCTGGGACCTCGACCTCGCGCGCGTGCAGCGCGTCCGGGAGTGGCCGGAGGCCTTCGCGCCCTTCCTGCGCGGCGAGGAGCGCGCGGTCGTGCTCGGCGACGCGATCGTGCGCCAGGCGCGCGCCATCGCGCCCGTCCCCGGCGACGCCGCCGCGGACATCACGGGCGTGATCGACTGGATCGAGGGCAACCTGCGCTACGACCACTCGAGCGCGTCGCTGCAGGCGAGCTCGGAGTGGGCCTTCGAGCGCCGCGCCGGGCACTGCTCGGACTACCACGGCCTGTGCGCGGCGTTCGGTCGCGCGCTCGGCTACCCGACGCGCGTCGCGTACGGGATGAACACGTTCCCGAAGGACTCGCCCTCGCACTGCAAGGCCGAGATCTACCTGCCGCCGTACGGCTGGGTCAGCTTCGACCTGTCGGAGACGCAGAAGCTCGTGCGCTCGATCGAG
>CADEGS010000133.1 GCA_902826945.1 uncultured bacterium
CGCACCGTGTGGATCTCCAGCCGCTCGAGCACCTCGGCGGGCAGCCGCCGGGCCTCGGCGGCGTTGCTCTCCGGCAGGACGACCACGCGGATGCCGCTGCGCAGCGCCGCCAGGCACTTCTCGCGCACGCCGCCGACGGGCAGCACCGAGCCGCGCAGCGAGATCTCGCCGGTCATCGCCACGTCGCTGCGCGCCGGGCGATCGGCGAAGAGCGAGCACAGCGCGGCGGCGATCGCGATGCCGGCCGAGGGGCCGTCCTTGGGCGTCGCGCCCGAGGGGAAGTGCAGGTGCAGGTCGACGCCGTTCATCGGCTCCTGCGCCAGCCCGAGCTCCTGCCAGCCGTGGCGCAGGTACGAGAGCACGGTCTGCACGGACTCGCGCAGCACCTCGCCCACCTGGCCGGTCAGGATCAGGTGCCCCTGGCCGGGCATGCCCAGCGCCTCGATCGGCAGCAGCGAGCCGCCGGCCGAGGTCCAGGCCAGGCCGGTCGCGACGCCGACGCCCGGACGCGTCGGGCGCAGGTCCTCCTCCGCGCGCGGCGGCCCGAGCAGCCGCGCCAGGTCGTGCGCGCGCACGCGCAGCCCGACGCGGTTCTGGACGACGTTGACGGCCGCCTTGCGCGCCAGCGTCATCAGCTCGCGCTGGAGCTGGCGCACGCCCGCCTCCTGCGTGTACAGGCGCACGATGGCGCGCAGGGCGCCGGGCGAGACGGAGAGCTCCTCGCGCCGCAGCCCGGCGTGCTCGAGCGCGCGCGGCAGGAGGTGCGTGCGCGCGATCGTGACCTTCTCGGACTCGGTGTAGCCGGAGAACTCGATCGTCTCCATGCGGTCGAGCAGCGCCTCGGGGATCTCGGCCACGTCGTTGGCCGTCGCCACGAACAGGCACTCCGAGACGTCGAAGGGCACGCCGAGGTAGTGGTCGAGGAACTCCGCGTTCTGCTCGGGGTCGAGCAGCTGCAAGAGCGCGCCCGACGAGTTGCCCTCGGCGCCCAGGTGCAGCTTGTCGATCTCGTCGAGCAGGAGCACCGGGTCGTTGCGTCCGCAGCGCAGGAGCGCGGAGAGGATCGCCCCCGGCGCGCCGGACTCGGTCTTGTGCGTCCCGCCCGTGATCTCGCTCTCGTCGGTCATGCCGCCGACGGGGATCACGGCGAACGAGCGCCGCAGCGCGACCGCCAGCGCGCGCGCCATGCTCGACTTGCCCGTCCCCGGGGGGCCGAGGAAGCACAGCACGGTGCCGCGCGCGCCGCCGCCGAGCTTGCGCACGGCCAGGAACTCGACGATGCGCTGCTTGACGTCGGCCAGGCCGACGTGGCTGCGCTGCAGCGCGTTGACGACCGGCTCGAAGCGACGCGGCGGGCGCGCGCTCGGGCTCTGCCAGGGCAGCTCGAGCATCCACTCGAGGTGGCCGCGCATGCGCGCCGCGTCGGCCGAGGCCGGCGGCGCGCGGCGCAGGAGCGCGAGCTCGCGCAGCGCCTCGCGGCGCGCGGTCTCCGAGAGCGGCGCGTCGGCGACGGCCGCCTCGAGCCGGCGCAGCTCGGCCGCGTGCGGGTCGGGCTCGCCCAGCTCGGCGCGCAGCGCCTCGAGCTTCTCGCGCAGGTAGACGCGCCGGATGCGCTCCTCGACCTTGCCCTCGAGCGCGCGGCCGGCGCGCGCGCGCACGAGCTCGGTGGCCAGGATGTCGCCCAGCACCGCCATGCGCTCGAGCGGGCGCACCTCGGCCAGGAGCGCGCAGCGCTGCGGGTAGTCGAGCGGCAGGAGCGAGGCCGTCAGGTCGGCCAGCCCGAGCGGGTCGGCGTCGGCCGCGGTCGAGAGCGAGACCACGTCCTCGGCGACGCGCGGATCGGCCTCGACCAGCGCGCGCAGGCGCTCGAGCAAGAGCGCCGCGGCGGCTCGACCGGCCTCGGCGGCGGGCGCTTCCTCCTCGATCGGCGCGGCGATCGCGCTCCAGCCCGCCGCCTCGGGGCGCGGCGCATCCGGGCGCACGCGCAGGACGCCCTGGAGCGTGACGCGCGCGCCGCCCTCGGAGAGCGCCGCCACGCCGACGACGCGCGCCAGCACACAGACCGGGAGCCAGCTCGAGGGGTCGGGCTCCTCGACGGGGCGGCGCAGCGTGGCCGCCACGCACAGGGGGTCGGTCGCGTCGAGCGCCCCCAGCGGGCCGTCGACCCAGCGGCCGACGAGCTCCAGGGTGCGCAGCGCGCCGGGGAAGACGACGCCTCCCCCCAAGGGCAGGACCGGCAGGCGACGGGCGGGGAGGAGAGCCGGGCGAGGCATCGCAGGCGGGGCCCGCCCTGCCGGGGGTCGGAGGGCGCGCCCGCGCACTTATCGGCCGGGGCGGCGCTCCCCACCACCCCGCCTTCCCGGGCCGCGCCCGAGGGGGGCCGCCGGGGCCGCGCCGCGCGCCGGCCCCGGGCCCGGCGAGATCGCGCATGTCTCTTGCGGAGAAAGACTTGCGTCTGTCGCTCGGCCGCTCAGCCGGCCTCGACCGCCGCCCGCAGCTCGTGCGCGACCCGGTCGGCGTCCCCGTCCTCGAGGAAGGGGTGGACCGGGAGGCACAGGACCTCGCGCGCCAGGGCCTCGGCCCGCGGGAAGTCGCCCGGCCCGTAGCCCCAGCCGGCCGCCGCGGGCTGCAGATGGACCGGTGAGGGGTAGTGCACCCCGACGGTGATCCCGTGCGCGGCGAGGCGCGTGCGGACGCTCTCCCGCAGCGCGGCCGGCACGCGCACCGTGTACTGGTGGAAGACGTGCTCCGCACCGGGGGCGCGCGCCAGCGGGCGCACGAGGTCGCTGCCGGACAGGGCGCGGTCGTAGCGCGCGGCGAGCTCCCGGCGGCGCGCGTTCCAGCGCTCGAGCCAGGGCAGCTTGGCGTTGAGCACCGCCGCGGAGATCGCGTTGAGCCGGCCGTTCGTGCCGACGATCTCGTGGCGGTACTTCTCGCGGCTGCCGTGGTCGCGCAGCGCGCGCAGCGCGTCGGCGACCGCGGCCCGCGGCGTCGTGACGAGCCCGCCCTCGCCGGCCGTGCCGAGGTTCTTCGTCGGGTAGAAGGAGAAGGCGGTCGCGTCGCCCAGCTCGCCCGCGCGCGCCCCGTCGCGGCGCGCGCCGTGCGCCTGCGCCGCGTCCTCGACGAGCGCCAGGCCGTGCGCGTCCGCCAGCCGCCGGAAGCCGCGCACGTCGGCCATCTGGCCGTAGAGGTGCACCGGCAGCAGGCAGCGCGTGTCCGGCTCGAGCGCTGCCGCGGCGGCCTCGGGCGTGACGAGCGCGGTGTCGGGGTCGACGTCGCACAGGAGCGGCCGCGCGCCGAGCCAGGCGATCGAGCCGGCCGAGGCGAAGAAGGTGAAGGGGCTCGTGACGACCGAGGTGCCCGGGCCGACGCCGAGCGCCTTGAGCGCCAGGATCAGGGCCTCGGTGCCCGAGGAGACCGCGACGCCGTGCGGGGCGGCGCACAGCGCGGCGAAGTCGCGCTCGAGCGCCTCGACCTCCGGGCCGCCCACGTGCCGGCCGCTGCGCAGCACGGCCAGCACGGCGGCCTCGACGCGCTCGCCCACGAGCGCGTGCTCCGCGGAGAGATCGAGCGGCGCCACCGCTCGCTCGCCCGCGCGCGTCCCCGTTCCCCCGTGCATCACTTGTAGACGCGGAACTCGCCGCGCTGCAGCTTGCCCCAGTAGTCGTCCAGGGCGGCGCGCACCTTCCCGGTCAGGAAGTAGATGCCGAAGACGTTCGGCAGCGCCATGCCCAGGATCATCAGGTCGCCGAACTCGAGCACGCTGGTCGAGGTCAGCACCGAGCCCAGGAAGACGAACACGACGAACAGGATCCGGAACCAGGTCGAGGTGTGGTCGCCGAACAGCCAGGCCCAGCAGCGCTCGCCGTAGTACGACCACGAGATCATGGTCGAGTAGGCGAACAGGATCACCGAGACCGACAGCACGTAGGGGAACCAGGAGAGCTTCTCGCCGAAGGCGCGCGAGGTCAGCGCCGCGCCGTTGTCGGCCGCGCGCAGGTCGGCGTACTCGGGGTTCTCGTAGGCCCCCGTGATCACGATCACGAGCGCGGTCATCGTGCACACGACGACCGTGTCGATGAACGGCTCGAGCAGCGCGACGATGCCCTCGCGCGTGGGGTGCGGCGTCTTGGCCGCCGAGTGCGCGATGGCGGCCGAGCCGGCCCCGGCCTCGTTCGAGAAGGCGGCGCGCTTGAAGCCCTGGATCAGGACGCCGATGATCCCGCCGTACGCGGCGCCGGGCGTGAACGCGCCGCTGACGATCGCGCCGAAGGCGGCGGGGATGTGGTCGTAGTGCGTGACCAGGATGAACAGGCTGGCCAGCACGTAGACACCGCACATGAACGGCACGATCTTCTCCGCCGTGGCCGCGATGCGCTTGATCCCGCCCAGGATCACGATCGCGACCAGGAAGGAGAGCACCAGGCCGTAGGCCCAGGGATTGCGGGCCAGGAAGGGGAGCTGCTCGGCGACCGCGTTCAGCGACTGGTTGGCCTGGAAGGCGTTGCCGCCGGCCAGCGAGCCACCGATGCACAGGAGCGAGAACAGGACGGCGAGGAACTTGCCCAGGCGCGCCCAGCCGCGCTCGGCCAGCCCCTTCGAGAGGTAGTGCATCGCGCCGCCCATCACGCGGCCGTCGGGGCGGATCTCGCGGTACATCTGCCCCAGCGTGCACTCGGTGAACTTCGAGGACATGCCGATCAGGCCCGCCACGATCATCCAGAAGGTCGCCCCCGGGCCGCCGATGCTGATCGCGATCGCGACGCCGGCGATGTTGCCGAGGCCGACCGTGGCCGAGAGCGCCGCGGTCAGCGCCTGGAAGTGGCTGACCTCGCCCGCGTCGCTCGGGTCGGAGTACTTGCCGCGCGTGACGTCGATCGCGTGCTTGAAGCCGCGCACGTTGATGAAGCCCATGCGCAGGGTGAAGTACACCGCGCCCACGACCAGC
The DNA here is from genome assembly GCA_902826945.1 of uncultured bacterium. Next base: position 4,949 of record CADEGS010000133.1, read on the forward strand.
CACACGACGGCCAGCGGCAGCTGGTGCTCGCCGGCGGTGCCGTCGTCCCAGAACCAGACGTCGAAGAAGAAGACGGCGGCGATGCGGCTGTTGATCTGCTCGGCCCAGAAGCGGTCGAGCGGCTCGAGCCACTGGTTGACGCTCCGGAAGATGTCGCCATCGGGCTCAGCCGCGACGACCGCGGCGACCGGGGCCGCGCTCGCCGCGGCGGCCTGCGGCGGCCGCGACCAGCAGAGCGCGAGCAGCGCGACCAGGACGACGAGGGCGTGGCGGGGGCGGGCTGGCGTCATGCGAAGGCTCCTGGCAGGGATCCGGAGGCCCGAGCGGGGGCGAGATCGTGCCAGGCCTCCTGGGAGCATGCAAATCCGGGGCGCCGCGCGCCGCATGCGCGCAGGCGAGGCGCTACCCTGCCTCGTCCTTTCGCCCGCGCCCACGAGGTCCCCGCATGAACCGCTCCCTGCTCCTCCTCGCCGCGATCGCGCTCCTCGCTCCCGCCGTCCGCGCGGCGCAGGAGGGCGACGCTCCCTTCACCCAGCAGGAGCTCGAGGCCCTCGTCGAGCGGATCAAGCCGGAGGTCGAGGAGCTGCGCGGCCTCGAGTTCGAGCGCCCGGTGCGCGTCGCGGTCACCGACCGCGCGGGCTTCCTCGCCTACGCGCAGAAGCGCATCGAGAAGACGAGCTCGGTCGAGGAGCTCGCCGCGCAAGGCCTCGTCGGCAAGCTCTGCGGCCTGCTGCCCCCCGACTACGACCTGCTGGCGGAGACGCTGGAGGTGCTCGAGGAGCAGGTCGGCGGCTTCTACGACCCCGCCGACGAGGCCTTCTACCTGATGGACACGTTCCGGGGCGACATCGCGCGCGTCATCCTCGCGCACGAGCTGACGCACGCGCTGGACGACCAGCACTTCGACATCGACGGGCGCATCGAGGCGCTGGGCAAGGACTCGGACGCGCTCTTCGCCTACCACGCCGTCGTCGAGGGCAGCGGGACGTCGGTGATGAACCGCTGGATGCTGGAGCGCATGGCGGAGCTCGACCCCAAGGCGCTGGCAGACGGCGGCGGCATCTCGATGGAGGCGGTGAGCCAGGCGCCGCCGTACGTGTGGAAGCCCCTGATCGCCACCTACCTGTGCGGCGCCGCCTTCCTGCAGCGCAGCGAGCAGGTGATGGCCGGCCAGGTGCGGCCGCCGAGCCCCGACGACTTCGACCTCGCCTTCCGGCATCCGCCGCGCTCGAGCGAGCAGGTGCTCCACCCCGGGAAGTTCTGGGGCAAGGTGCCCGGCCACCGCGGCATGCCGCCCGAGAAGGTCCCGATGGACGAGCCCGTGCGCGTGCGCCTCGCGGCGGAAGCGCTGCCGGAAGGCTGGCAGGCGACCTACCAGGACACGCTCGGCGAGCTCGGCCTGGCGCTGATCGCCGAGCCGCTCGCGGAGCGGGGCGGCCTCGAGGCCTCGAAGATCCTCGGCGTGCGCTTCACGAGCGACGCGGCCGCGGGCTGGGGCGGCGACCGCTTCGCGCTGCTCGAGGGGCCCGGCGGCGCGTGCGCGCTCGTGGGCGTCACGGTCTGGGACGACGGGGCGCAGGCGGACGAGTTCCTGGCGGCGCTGCGCGGCCTGGAGGCGCACCTGGGGGCGCAGGCGTCCGCGCTGGCCGCGGCGCGCGGCGCGTCGGGCACGGCGGTCGTGCTCGAGCGCGGGCCGCTCCCCGCCGGAGCGCTGCTGGTCGTCGCCGCGGGCTGCGACGAGGCGCGCGCGCGCGCGCTGGTCGCGGCGCTCGCGCCGGCGACCGGCGAGTGAGCCGGCGGCCAGGGCCCGCGGGGATCAGCCGAAGCCGCGCCTGCCGCGCGCGGCGGGCAGCCCGCCGGTCACGCGCCCGGTGAACAGGAACACGCCCTCGACGCGCCAGCCGGGCCGCGGCAGCTCCAGGCCTTCCAGGGCGAGCTGCCAGCGGCTGACGAAGAGCTCGAGCGGTCGGCCCGGCGCGTCCACCTCGAGCACGTCCACCGGCTCGCCGGAGAGCGGATTCGTCAGCCGCCGCACGGCGAGCACGCGCATCGAGACCTCCATCGCGCCGCCCGGCCGCTCGGGCCCGCCGACGGGGAAGCACGGCGCGCCGCAGGGCTCCTCCAGGACCTCCACGCCGGCGCCCTCGTCCGGGCCGACCGCGTCCACGTCGATGGCGAAGCCGGCCACGCTGACGGCGAGCACGTGCCCCGGGCGCACGCTGCGCGGCAGGCGGCGCGCGTCGCCCAGCGAGACGGCGATCGGGTACTCGAGGCCGACGTCCTCCGGGCCGCTCGCCCCGCGCGGGGGCGGCGAGGGGTTGGCCGTGCCGAGCAGGAGCACGTCGAAAGGCGAGTCGGGGATCGGCTCGAGCGCCTCGACGCGCACGCGCAGGCGGCGCGGCGCGTCGAACCACGGCAGGAGGTTCCAGCCCTGCTCGCCCTCGTCGCGATCGAGGCGCACCTCGAGGCCGCCCGCGAGGGGATAGCGCAGGTGGGTGCCGCCCGGGCCGCGCCAGGGGACGCGCTCGCCCTTCTCGAGCACGGTCGCGATCAGGCGCGCGCGGTCGGCGTCGGGCGGGAACCCGATGCACTCGAGCAGGAAGTCCACGCGGCCCGCCAGGATACGGCGAAGGGAGGGCGCCGTGGCCCGCGCGCAGGCGTCGCGCGAGGCCAGACGCGCCGCCCGCGATCCTGTAGGATCCGCCGCCGTCCCGGCTCCGCGACCTCCAGCCTCGAGTCATGAACCGAACCGCAGCGCGCCTCGCTCCGCTCCTCGTCCTCTCCACGCTCCTGGCCGCTGCCTGCCAGCCGGGGCGCGGCGGCGGGTCCTCCGCCGGCGCGAGCGCTGCGGAGGGCGGCGCGCCCCGGCGCGGCTACGACGTGCAGCACTACGCGATCGCGCTCGCGATCGACCCCGACGCGCGGCGCATCGAGGGCACCTGCACCGTGCGCCTGGCCTCGGTGGTGCCCGAGCTCGACCGCATCGTGCTCGACCTGGAGGGCCTCGAGGTGCACGGCGTGCGCGACGCGGCGCTGGGCGAGCTCGGCTGGAAGCGCGAGGGCGACCTCCTGCTCGTGACGCCCGCGCTGCCGCTGGCGCAGGGGGCGACCGCGGACGTCGTCGTCTCCTACGGCGGCACGCCGGTCACCGGCCTGTGGTTCACCGGCACGCGGCCCGGCGGCGGCGGGCCGACGCAGGTCTTCACGCAGGGCGAGGCGACGCACAGCCGCGGCTGGTTCCCCTGCTACGACCACCCGAGCGACCGCGTCACCTCGGAGATCGAGGTCACGCTGCCGTCGGGCTGGGTCTCCGTCGCGCCCGGCGCGCAGGTCGGCGCGCGCACCGTGGACGGGAAGCGCGTCGAGCACTGGCGCATGGACGCCTCGCACCCGACCTACCTGACCAGCCTCGTGGCGGGCGAGTTCGTCGTGCGGCGCTCCGAGTGGGACGGCATCCCGCTGCTCTTCGTCGGGCGCGCCGAGGACGAGCGCTACTTCGACGACACCTTCGGCGAGACCGACGAGATCCTGGCCTTCCTGTCGCGCACCACGGGCGTGCGCTACCCCTACGCGAAGTACAGCCAGGCCCTGGTGGACAACTTCATGTGGGGCGGGATGGAGAACGTCTCCGCGACCACGCTCACGGACCTGACCGTGGACGAGGAGCGCGGCCTGCGCGACGAGCGCTCGACCGACCTGGTCGCGCACGAGGCGGCGCACCAGTGGTTCGGGGACCTCCTGACGTGCGAGGACTGGCCGCACGTGTGGCTGAACGAGGGCTTCGCGACGTACATGACCGAGCTGTACGCGGAGGAGACGCTCGGCGTGGACGCGTTCCGCGCGCGCATGCGCGACAACCAGGACGAGTACCTGGCCCAGGACGTGGGCCCCGCGCGCCGGCCGACGGTCAGCGCTCGCTTCAAGGAGCCCGAGGACCTGTTCGACACGCGCAGCTACCAGGGCGCGGCCGCGCGCCTGCACCTCCTGCGCCGCGTGCTCGGCGACGAGGCCTTCCACGAGGGCGTGCGCGCCTACGTCGCGCGCTTCCGCGACCAGGGCGTGGTCACGGCCGACTTCCGCAAGGTGATGGAAGAGACCTCGGGCCGGAGCCTGGAGGGCTTCTTCCAGCAGTGGTTCCTGTCGCCGGGCTACCCCGAGTTCCAGCTCGACTGGCGCTACGACGCGCGCAAGGAGCGCGTCGTGCTCGACGTGGACCAGGTGCAGAACGCCTTCGACGGCACGCCGTCCGTCTTCCGCGTGCCGCTGGACGTCGAGATCAGCGGCCCGCGCGGCACGCACACGCACCGGATCGAGCTCACGCGCCGCAGCGAGAGCTTCTCCTTCCCCGCGCAGGAGCGCCCCTACTACGTCCAGTTCGACAAGTACGGCTGGATCCCCAAGCGCGTCGCCTGGCGCCGGCGCGAGCCGGCCGAGTGGCTGGCGATCGTCACCTCGGACGACGACGTCAACGCGCGCCGCGACGCGGCCCGCGCGCTGGGGCAGGTGTGTGCCGAGCTGCGGCTGGCGAACCTGCCGCACGACGTCTACGTGGCCGAGCTGTGCGACCGCCTGGCGCGCGACGGGAGCCCCTGGGTACGCGCCGACGCCGCGCGCGCGCTGGCCCAGGCGAGCGGCGTGGAGGCGCGCGAGCGCCTGGTGCAGGCGTCGGGCTCCGATCCCGAGGCGCGCGTGCGCGCGGCCGCGCTCGAGGCGCTGTGGAGCTGGGCGCCCGGCCCCGACCTGGCCGCGCTCGGCCAGCGGCGCTTCGAGGAGGGCTACTCCTGGAGGACGATGGCGGCGGCCGCCGGCCTGGTCGTGCGCGCCGACCCCGAGCGCGCGTTCGAGTGGCTGCGCGGGCGCCTCGACGTGCGCTCGCCGCACGACGAGCTGGTGGGGCTCCTGCTGCCGCACCTCGCCGGCATCGCGGACGCGCGCGTGCCCGACGCGCTGCTCGCGCTGGCGCGCGACGAGAGCCTCGACCCCACCGCGCGCGGCGTCGCGCTCAAGGAGCTCGCCGGGCTGCAGCGCGGCATCCCCAACCGCGCCAGCGCGTTCGAGCCCTTCCTCCGTGAGGAGAGCCACCGCCTGCGCCAGGCCGCCATCGACGCGCTCGGCACGGTGGGGGACCCCTCGGCCAAGCAGGCGCTGCGCGCCTACTATCCCTCCTCGCGCACCTACAGGGAGCGCCGCGCGATCGAGGCCAGCCTCGCCCGCGGCATCGCCGGCGGCTGAGGCGCATGCCCTGGATCCGGACGATCGGCCCCGACGAGGCCTCGGGCGCGCTGGCGCGCCAGTACGAGGCCGCGCGCCGGCGCGCGGGTCGCGTGTTCCACATCGTGCGCTCGATGAGCCTCGCCCCGCACGTGCTCGAGGCCTCGATGGCGCTCTACGTGCAGGTCATGCACGCGCGCGGCGGCCTGACGCGCGCCTGGCGCGAGATGCTCGCCGTGGTCGTGTCGCGTGCGAACGGCTGCCACTACTGAACGCTGGCGCACGCGGAGGACCTCCGTGCCGAGGTCCGGGACAGGGACCCCGCGGCGCGCGACCGTCTCGTCGCGGCGCTCGCCCTGGGCTGGCGCGCGGCGGAGCTCGACGCGCGCGAGCGGGCGCTGTGCGCCTACGCCGAGAAGCTCACGCTGCGCCCGGCCGAGATGCGCGCCCAGGACGTCGACGCGCTGCGCGCGCAGGGCCTCGACGACCTCGCCATCCACGACGCGATCCAGGTCGTGGCCTACTTCAACTACATCAACCGCATCGCCGACGCGGTGCACGTCGAGCTCGAGCCGGGGATGGCCCCCTACCCGGAGGAGGCCGCTCCGGGGCCTCCGGGCTGAGCGCCCCCGGGGGGCCGGCGGGGCGCCGCGCGTCCCGATCCCGCGACGGCGCCGCGGTCGGCCCGTCGGGGCCGACCCTCGACCGAGCACGACGGCGGTCCCTGCCCGAGACATGGCGCGCGGAATGGTTTAGCTTCTGGGCCCTCTGCCTTCCCCTGCACCGATGACGACCGTTCCCGGCCCGTAGAGCGGTCCGGCGCCTCCTCCCGACGGACATGAACGACCCCGGTCTGATCGAGCGCATCACGCGCTCCCTGGCCTTCATGCTGCGCCACCAGCCCGAGCGCTTCGACCTCGAGGTCGATGCGCACGGCTTCGCCGCGCTCGACGACGTCGTGCGCGCGCTCAACGAGCGCCTCGGCGAGCCCGTGGCCGCCGAGGACGTCGAGGACGCCGTCGCCTCGGGCGACCGCGTGCGCTACGAGATCCAGGACGACCGCATCCGTGCGCTCTACGGCCACTCGATCGCGGTCGAGCCGGGTGCGCCCTCGAAGCCGCCCGAGGTCCTCTACGTCGCGATCCCCGCCAGCGAGCTCGAGCGCGCGCAGCGCTACGGCCTGCGCGGCGGACGGCGCCGGTTCCTGCACCTGGCGGGCACGCTGGCCGACGCCCGCGAGGCCGGCCGCCGCGCCGCGCGGCGCTACGCGGTGCTCTCGATCCAGGCGCTCGACGCCTGGGAGGAGGGCGTCAACTTCTACGACCGGCGCTCGCTGTGGCTGGCGGAGGAGGTGCCCACGCACCTGCTCGAGGTCGAGGAGGTCTACGAGGACGGCACCGATCCCGTGCGCCGGCCCGCGCCGCGCGCCGAGGGGCGCTACGGTGCGGAGCGTTCCGGCGAGCGCGAGCGGGGCGAGGGCGGAGGTCGGCGCCGTCGCGGACGCCGCGGCGGGCGTGGGCGCTCGGAGGAGGGCGAGGGCCGCTTCGAGCGCTACGACGAGCGCGAGCCGGAGCCCGAGCGCGCCGGCGCCTGGCGCGACGAGCCCGAGGAGGAGCCCGTGCGCGAGCCGGCGTTCGCCGGCTCCTTCGAGGAAGACGAGCCCGACCACGACGACGGCCACGTCGATCACGACCACGGCCACGACGAGGACGACCAGGAGCTCGATCGGGACGAGGAGCACGGCGTCGAGCGCCGTGCGCGCCTCGACGACGACGAGCGCGAGGACGACGAGCGCGAGGACGACGAGCGCGAGGATCTCGAGGAGCGCGTGGATCTCGACGAGCGCCGCGAGCCGGCGCGCGCCGAGCGCCACGACGAGCGCGCGCCCGTGCGCGGCCGCGAGGAGCGCGCGCCCGTGCGCGGCCGCGCGGAGCGCGGCGGCGTCGGGGACGCGCCGGCGCCGTGACCTCGGCGTG
>CADEGS010000134.1 GCA_902826945.1 uncultured bacterium
TCACTTCAGCCCGTAGCGGTCGAGCTTCTTGTAGAGGTGGCTGCGCTGCATGCCGAGCAGCTCGGCGGTGCGCTTCACGTTGCCGTCGTTCTCGGCCAGCTTGCGCCGGAAGAAGAGCGCCTCGCTCTGGTTCTTGAAGTCCTCGAAGCTCGGCGCGTCGAAGGGGTCCTCGCCGCCGGCGGAATCGGCGCCGCCCGGCGCGGAGAGCGCGGGGCCGCTCTCGAGGATGCGCTCGAGGTCGGCGCGGCCGATCCCGTCCTCGGCCAGCACGTTGGCCGCCTCCATCAGGTTGCGCAGCTGGCGCACGTTGCCCGGGAAGGAGAGCCCCTCGAGCAGGCGCAGCGCGTCGTCGTCGAGCGCGCGCGGCCGGCGGCCGGTGCGCTCCGCCACCTCCTCGAGGAAGCGCCGCGCGAGCGGCGCCACGTCGGCCCGCCGCTCGCGCAGCGGCGGCACGCGCAGCGGGATCACGCTCAGCCGGTAGAAGAGGTCCATGCGGAACTCCTTGGCCTCGACCGCGCGCGCCAGGTCCGCGTTCGTCGCCGCCACGACGCGGATGTCGATCTCGATCGGGCTCGCGCCGCCGACGCGCGTGATCTCCTTCGTCTCGAGCGCGCGCAGCACCTTCGACTGGGCGGCGAGCGGCATGTCGCCGATCTCGTCGAGGAACAGCGTCCCGCCGTCGGCGGCCTCGAAGCAGCCGACGCGTCGCTCGTGCGCGCCCGTGAAGCTGCCGCGCTCGTGGCCGAAGAGCTCCGACTCGACCAGCTCCGAGGGGATCGCCGCGCAGTTGACCGCGACGAACGGGCCGCTCGGGTCCGGGCCGGAGAGGTGCAGGTTGCGCGCGACGAGCTCCTTGCCCGTGCCGTTCTCGCCCGTGATCAGGACCGCCACGTCGGCGCGCGCCGCGCGCTCGATCTCGGCGCGCAGCGCACGCATCGGCTCGCTCTCGCCGACGAGGTCCCAGCGCCGCCCGAGCTGCCGGCGCAGCCCCACGTTCTCGCGCGCCAGCGCCTTCTGGCGCAGCGCGTTGCGCAGCGCGACCAGCACGCGGTTCTGGTCGAGCGGCTTCTCGAGGAAGTCCGCCGCGCCCTGCTTGACGGCGTCCACCGCCGTCGCGACGTCGGCGTGACCGGAGATCATCACGACCGGCGGGGGGTCGGGGCGCCGGGTAATCGCGCCGAGCAGCGAGAGCCCGTCCTGGTCGGGCATCTTGACGTCGGTCAAGACGACGTCCGGCCGGCGCCCCTCGCGCTCCTCGGCGTCGAGCCGCGCCAGCGCGAGCTTGCCGCTGCGCGCGGTCCACACCGCGAAGCCCTCGTACTTGAGCGTCATCTCGAGCGCGACGCAGATGTCGGGGTCGTCGTCGACCACCAGCACGACGGGGCTCTTCGCTTCCATGGCGGCCCATGGTCTCAGGCGGCCGGGGCCTCTGCCATACTGCGCGCGTGAGCGGGAGGCCGGCGGAGGAGGAGCTGCGCGCACGCCTGCGCGCGGGCGAGGCCTGCGTGGCCGGCGTGCTCTCGGGCACCTCGGCCGACGGCATCGACGTCGCGCTGACGCGCCCGCGCCCCGGCGCGCGGCCGGAGCTCCTGGCCTTCGCCACCACGCCCTTTCCGCCCGAGCTCGCCGGCCGCGTGCGCGCGGCGCTCGACGGCGCGCCGTGCGGCCTGCGCGCGGCGGCGCTCCTGCACCGCGACCTGGGGCGCGCGTTCGGCCGCGCGGTGCGCGCGCTCTGCGCCGCGAGCGCCGCGCGCGTGGAGCTCGTCGGCAGCCACGGCCAGACCGTCTACCACCACGACGGCGACGAGCCCTCGGGCCCGGCCACGCTGCAGCTCGGCGACGGCGACTTCGTCGCGGCCGAGGCGGGCGCGCCGTGCGTGAGCGACTTCCGCCAGGCCGACGTCGCCGCGGGCGGCGGGGGCGCGCCGCTCTCGGCGCTGGTGGACGCGGAGCTCTACCCCGACCTGGCGCGCCCGGCGGCCGTGCTCAACCTGGGCGGCATCGCCAACGTCACGCTGCTCCCCGGCCGCGCGGCCGCGCTGGCCTTCGACGTCGGCCCGGCGAACGCGCTGCTCGACGGCCTGGCGCGCCGCCTGCTCGGGCGGCCCTTCGACGAGGACGGCGCGAGCGCGGCGCGCGGCCGCCCCGACACGGCCTTCGTCGCGGAGCTCTTGCGCCACCCGTTCTTCGAGCGTCCGCCGCCGAAGAGCACGGGCCGCGACACCTTCGGCGAGCCGTGGATCGAGGCGCTCGCCGAGCGCGCTCGCGCGCGCGGCCTGCTCGCGTCCGGCCGCGCGCCGGACGACCTGCTCGCCAGCGCCGTCGAGCTGGTCGCGACCAGCGTGGCCGACGCGCTCGAGCGCTTCGCCGACCCGCGCCCGACGACGCTGGTCGTCGCGGGCGGCGGCGCGCGCAACGCCGCGCTGGTGCGCGCCCTCGCGCGGCGCTTCCCCGGCGCGCTCGTGCCGAGCGAGGCCGCGGGCGTGCCCGCCGACGCGCGCGAGGCGCTCGTCTTCGCGCTGCTCGCCGCGCGCTTCGTGCTCGGCCAGCCCTCGACCGACCCCGCCGCCACCGGAGCGCGGCGCGGCGTCGTGCTCGGCAAGCTCAGCCGTCCCGAGCCCCTGGCGAGCCCCGCCCCGCTGCGCTAGGATCCCCGCCCTTTCGGGGGCGCCGGGCCCGTCCCGGCGGCCGCGCGGCCAGAGTAGCTCAACGGCAGAGCACTGCTTTCGTAAAGCAGGGGTTGCGGGTTCGAATCCCGCCTCTGGCTCCATTCCGTTCAGCGCGCGCCGTGCGCCTCCTCGGCGCGCAGCGCGGCGCCGCGGCGGAGCGCGCCGAGGAGCCGCTGGCGCGCCGCCGCGTAGACGCGCCTGCCGAGCGCCGTCGGCGCGTCGGGGAGCGGCAGCGCGTCCGGGCCGCGCGGATCGACCGCGGGCCAGCCAGCCGCGCTCGCGAGCTCGGCCCGCACGAACACGACCGAGAGCGCGTCGGCGTGCACCAGGCGCCACGCGGCGCTCGCCCGCAGCCACGCGACGAGCTCCGGCGGGTCGAAGAACGAGAGCAGCACGACCGAGCCGAAGGAGTACTGCGCGTCGAGGCGCTGGAACGCGGCCGGGCCGCTCAGCGCCAGGCGCTGCAGCAGCGCGGGGCCGTAGACCTCGAGCCGCCCGTCGCACAGCACCTCGTAGGCGGGCCACAGCCGCCAGCCGAGGTAGCCGCCCGCGAGCATCGAGTGCGCGACGCGGCCGGGCGGGCGCTCGCGCTCGATCCAGTCCGCCGCGCCCTCGGGGACGAAGAGCGCGACCGTCCCCAGGCCGGGCTCGTGGTAGGTGCGCGTGCGCTCGTCGTGGCGGCCGCTGGCGATCGAGTCGGAGATCCAGGCGAGCAGCGCCAGGACGAGCGCGCTGGCCGCGAGCTCGAGCCGCGCGCCAAGAGGACGGCGGTCGAGCTCCTCGTTCGCGCAGCGCACGCCGACGATCGCGCCCGCGATGGCGAGCAGCGCGACGTTGCGGTTGGCGATCGCGAACAGGCCGAGGAAGGCGAGGAAGACGAGCGCGCGCTCGACGCGCCGCACGTCGCGGCGCCAGCCCAGGGCCAGCGCCAGCCCGGCCAGGGCCGCCAGCGCGAGCGCCGGGACGAACGGGGCGAGGTCGGTCCGCCACAAGGGCGCGGTCTCGGTCACCGCCAGCTTGCCGCCGGCCGCGCCGAGGGGCGCGATCATCCCGAGCTGGCCGAGCGGGTAGAGCGCGCCGCGCACGCCGCTCGGGCTGACGAACGAGCAGCCGAGCACGGCCGCGCCGACCGCCGCCAGCCGTCGCAGGGGCGCCCGGTCCGCCGCGCGCCCGCGCGCGCGCCAGGCCGCGCCGACCAGGTGCAGCGCGCAGGTCGCCACGCCCAGCGCGAACAGCCCGTGCGTGTTGACCCACGCGATCTGCAGCGGCACGAGCGCCCACAGGCGGCGCTCGCCCCCGAGCGCGTGGCGCTCGAGCAGGGCCAGGTTGGCCGCCAGCAGCACGAACGTGCACAGCTCGGGGCGCGCGAGGAAGCGGTCGCTCGCGGCCACGAGCGCGAGCCCCACGCCGAGCGCCGCCACCCACGGCCGCTCGCGGCGCCAGCCGCAAGCGGCGAGGATCGCCGCCAGGATGCCGACGGCGAGGGTCTTGGCGACGACGATCGCGGCGTCGCCGCCGAGGGCCTGCAGGCCGTACAGCCCGAGCTGGAAGAGCCAGTGGATGTCGACGTACGGCGCGCCGTGCGCGGAGTACGAGAGCACGTCCGCGTGCGGGACGCTCGCGTGCTCCCAGATCCAGCGCCCCGTGCTCAGGTGGAACCAGGTGTCGGGCGCGCGGATGCGGCGCAGCCCCACGAGCAGCACGAGCCCGAGCAGCCCGGCGCCGAGGGCGATGCCGGAGAGCCGCGTCCACGCCGCGCGCCTCATGCGCGCGGGGGAGCCAGGGCGCGCCGGACCGTGCGCCACCAGCGCTGGCGCGCGCGCGCCAGCGCCAGCGCGCCGTCCCCGGCGAGCCGCCGCAGCGCCTCGGGCGCGTAGGGGTCGGCGGCGGGCGCGGGCCCGCGCTGCTCCAGCGCGGCGCGCAGACGCGCGAGCTCCGCGGCGATCGCGCGCTCGACGCCGCTCAGGAAGCGCTCGCGCGCCGCGGGCGGGAGCGCGCCCAGGAAGAAGAGCCGCGTGCGGGCGGGGTCGTCGCCCAGCGCGAGCGCGTCCTCGTCTGCGACGAGCCAGCCCTCGAGCGCCCGGCGCCCGCGCGCGGTGATCGCATAGCGCCGGGTGCCGCGCGCGTCGGTCGCGCGCGGGCTCGAGCGCAGGAGGCCGCGCCCCTCCAGCCTGCGCACGAGGGGATAGATCGCCCCGGCGCTGCCGCTCCAGCTCGCGGTGGGGGAGGCCAGGAAGTGCCGGCGGATCGCGTACGGCGTGCTGGGGCCGTCGCACGACACCAGGGCCAGGACGACGTGCTCGAGCTCGCTGGGTCGGCCGGCGCGCGCCACGGCGCCAACTTAACCTCCGCCCCGCGCGTAGCAAAAGTAGCTCGATTCGTATCAAATGGCCGCGGAGCGCCGGAACCCCCGGCGGACGACCCCATGGACCGATCCCGCACCCTCGCCCTGGCCCTCCTCTCCGGGCTCGCCCTCGCCCCGCTCCCGCGGGGCGCGCAGGAGGCGCCGCCCGACCCCGTCGGGCCCGAGTCGCTGACCCTCGACGGGGAGAGCGTGCGCGTGCCCTTCGCGCTCGCCGCCTCGCGGCCGGTGCCGGTCGTCGAGGCGCGCCTCGACGGCCGCGGCCCCTACCGCTTCTTCCTCGACACCGGGGCCTCGGTGTGCGTCCTGGACGAGAGCCTGGCGCGCGAGCTGGGCCTGGCCTCGCTCGGGACGACCGAGGTCGGCGATCCCTCGGGCAGCGCGAGGATCAAGGCCGAGGAGGTGCGCCTCGGCGAGCTCGTCCTCGGCGGGCTCGTCGCGCGCGGCCTCCCGGCGGTGGCCTTCGACCGCAGCGCGCTCGACCGCGGCGACGGCGTGCGCGGCGTGCTCGGGCTGCCGCTCTTCACCCGGCACCTGGTCACGCTGGACTATCCCGCGGGCGCGCTCGTCGTGCGCCCCGGCGCGCTCGACCCCGCCGCGCCGCACGTCGTGCCCTTCCGGATCGAGGGCGTGCCGCACGTCGTGCTCGAGCTGGACGGGACGCTGCTCGAGGCGACCGTGGACAGCGGCTCGCCCTCGGGGTTCTCGCTGCCGCGCGCCGTCGCGGAGGCGCACGCCTTCCGCGAGCCCCTGATCGCGATCGGGCGCGCGCGCACGGTGAACAGCTCGTTCGACGTCCTCGCCGGCCGCCTGCAGGGAGCGGTCTCGCTCGCCGGGCACCGCTTCGACGACCCGTGGGTGGTGGCGAACGAGCTCTTCGACCACGTCAACCTCGGCTACGAGGTGCTGCGCCACTTCGCCCTGACGATCGACCTGGCCCAGCGCCGCATGGCCTTCGAGCGCGCCGGCGAGGGGCCGCTCGCGGTCGCGCGCCCCGCGCCGGCCGGGCCGGCGCCCCGCGCGCGCCGGCTGGGCGCGCAGCTCGCGCCGGAGCCCGCGGGCCTGCGCGTCGTGCAGGTCGACCCCGCCACGGAGGCCGAGCGCCGCGGCCTGCGCGCGGGCGACCTCCTCGTGCGCCTGGACGGTCGGGACCTCGCGGGCCGCGGCCACGAGCCGCTCGGCACAGCGCTGGCGGGCGAGGCGCCGGTCGCCCTCAGCCTGGAGCGCGAGGGCGCGCTCGTGGACGTGGTGCTCTTCCCGCGCGAGTGACGCGCGAAGGGCGCCGTCGGACGCGCTTCGGCCCCCGTGAAGGACTACCATCCCGCCGGTTGTCCGAACCCGAAGGAGGCTCTCCCATGGAACCCATGCTCGCGGTCGGAGCTCGCGCTCCGTCCTTCTCGGTCCTCGATCACGAGGAGAACACCGTCACGCTCGAGGGCCTGGCCGGCCGGCGCTTCGTGCTGTGGTTCTACCCCAAGGCCGACACGCCCGGCTGAACGCTCCAGGGCTGCGGGTTCCGTGATCGAATCCGCGACTTCGAGGCGCTCGACGTGACGATCCTGGGCGTGTCCTTCGACACCGTCGAGGAGAACGCGGCCTTCGCCGCCAAGCTCGACTTCCCCTTCCCGCTCCTGTGCGACACGGAGCGCGAGATGGGCCTCGCGTGGCGCGCCTGCCGCCGCCGAACCGACCGCCATCCGCGCCGCATCACGTACGTGGTCGGACCCGACGGCGCGATCGAGCACGCGATCGACACCCAGGATCCGGCCAAGCAGGCGCAGGAGCTCCTGGACGCGCTCGAGGTCGCCAGCGGGTGAGCTGGCTCGTGCGCGCGCCGGAGCGCCCGCTCCTGATCGGCGTCGTGCACCTGGGCGCGCTGCCCGGCGCGCCGCGCCACGGCGGGCTCTCCGGCGTGCGCGAGCGCGCGCGCGACGACGCGCGCGCGCTCGCCGCCGGCGGCTGCGACGCGCTCCTGGTCGAGAACTTCGGCGACGCGCCCTTCCACAAGGAGCGCGTGCCGCCCGAGACGGTGGCGGCCATGGCGCTCCTGGTCGAGCTCGTGGCCGACGCCGCGGACGGCCTGCCCGTCGGCGTCAACGTGCTGCGCAACGACGCGCGCGCCGCGCTCGGCCTGTGCGCGGCCACGCGCGCGGGCTTCCTGCGCGTCAACGTGCACTGCGGCGCGGCGCTCGCCGACCAGGGCCTGCTCGAGGGGCGCGCCGCGCAGACGCTGCGCGAGCGCGCGCGGCTGTGCCCGCGCGCGCTGCTCCTGGCCGACGTGCAGGTGAAGCACGCCGCGCCGCTCTCGGCGCGCCCGATCGCCGACGAGGCCGAGGACACCTTCGTGCGCGGGCTGGCGGACGCGCTGGTGGTCTCCGGCGCGCGCACCGGCGACCCGCCGCGGCGCGAGGACCTGGTCCGCGTCCGCGAGCGGCTGCCGCAGGCGCCGCTCTTGGTCGGCTCCGGCCTCGCTCCGGACAACGCGCGCGAGCTGCTCGGCCCAACCGACGGGGCCATCGTGGGCACGGCCCTCAAGCGGGACGGGCGGGTCGAGGCGCCGGTCGAGCGCGAGCGCGTGGAGCGCCTGCGCCGGGCGCTCGACGGACGCTAGAGCGGGGTCCGGCGCACGGGAGCGGCGCACCCTGGCGTGGGGGTGGCTGACGAGCCCGCTCAAGCCCTCGCCCGAAGCGGCCGAAGGACTGCGACGAGGCTCGCCCCCGGCCTCGAACAGGAGCCTCTCCATGCCCCGTCTGCCGTCCCCGATGCGCCTCGTCGCCGTCCTCTCGGCCGCCACGATCGCCGGCGCCACGCTGGTCGCGAGCCCGCTCTTCGCCCGCACCGCGCGCGGCGCGCAGCAGCCCCGCGAGGCGGCGGCGCAGACGCCGTCCGTGCGCGTCGCCGGCCTGCTCGTCAACACGCCGCTGCGCCAGAGCGGCGAGGACACGGAGGAGCTCGCCTTCGTGGGGACCTTCGCGCGCACGAGCCTCGCGCTCGAGCTCGTGGTCCCCCAGGGCGGGCTGGTGGCGCTCGACTGCGACCGCTCGAAGGTCGCGCTCTTCAGCGACGACCAGGGCACCGACCTGACGGACGCGCACGACTTCTTCGGGCCGATCGAGCGCCTGCCGCGCGTCGCGCCGGACGGGCGCTCGCTCGTCTTCGTGCTCTCCTCGCGCACGCCGCCGGGCCGCCGCGCGAGCCGACTGCACGCAGAGGGCGAGCTCGTGGTGCGCATGTCGAGCGAGCGCTCGACGCTCGCCTCGCAGCCCGTGGCGCTGGTCAAGGGCAGCTCGTTCCAGGTCGGCGACCTGCGCTTCGAGGTGACCGAGTCGGGTCCCTCGCCCTGGGGCGAGGGCTGGTCCACCACCGTCCTCACGCGCCAGGACCCGAGCGCGATCGTCTCCTGGAGCCTGGTCGGTCCCGACGGCGAGGAGCACGCCTGGCAGGACATCGCCTCGTGGGACGGCGGCGGGACGTGGTACCGCTCGCTCGCCACCGACGAGCGCATCGAGCACGCGACGGTGCGCATCGAGGCCTGGAAGGACGTGCGCGAGGGGCGCATCCCGTTCGAGGTCGAGACGGGGCTCGGCCTGCAGTAGCGCTCAGGCGCGCGGGCGCGGGCACAGCCGGCGCACGGCGCGCGCGACCGCGAGCGCTCCCAGCGCGGCCACGGCGAGCGCCACGAGCGCCGCGTCGCGCCGTCCGAGCACGAGCCAGCCGGCGCCGAGCATCGCGCCGTAGGTCGCCGCCAGCCCGCCGAGCGAGCCCGTGAGCACGCTGCCGAGCTCGCGCGGCGGCGCGACGTCGGGGCACAGCGCGCGCACGGGCCCCCAGGCGCCCAGCGGTCGCACGCGGCGGTAGAAGGGCACGAGCGAGCGCGGGTCGGGCGCGCGCGCCAGGGCCAGCGCGGCCAGCGTGACCGCGAGCGAGACCGCCGCGACGACGACCAGCCGGCCCTCCGCGCCGAGCGCGCCGTCCGGCGAGAGCGGCGTGTCGGGGAAGCGCACGCCGCGGAGCTGCAGGACCTTCAGCGCGCTCGTCGTCGCCGCCGAGGCGAGCATGGCCGCGATCTCGGTCGAGGCGCGCACGCGCCACCACAGCCAGCGCAGGACGTAGACCGGGCCGACGCCGCCCAGGAAGGCCAGGAAGAAGAGGAAGAGCTCCGAGATCGAGCCGGCCACCGACGCCAGCAGGGCGGCGACGAGCAGCGCGGCGGCGCTCGCCACGCGCGCCACGAGCACGTGGTGCGCCGCGCTCGCCCCGGGGCGCAGGAAGCGGCGCCAGACGTCGTTCACGAAGAACGAGGCGGCCAGGTTCACGTGCGTGTCGATGGTGGACATGAAGGCCGCCAGGAGCGAGGCCACGACGAGACCCAGCAGCCCGGGCGGCAGGAAGCGCCGCATCATCGCGACGTAGGCGCGCTCGCCGTCGGTGCGCGCGAGCGGCGCGCCGGCCTCGACGCGCGCGCCGGCCGCCACGAGCGGCAGCGGCCGCCAGCCCTCGTCGCCCGGCGCCGCCAGCGCGAGCCGCGTGGGCGGCGCGCCGGCTCCCGGCCCCTCGGGCGCGAGCACGACCGCCTCGGCGTCGGCCGCCAGCACGACCCCGGCGTGCGGCGCGATCACCTCGCGCGCGGGCAGGAGCAAGAGCGAGGCCAGCGCGACGGGGATCCACAGCCACGGGCGCAGCGCGTAGTGCGCGATCGTGAACCACAGCATCGCGAGCACGCCCTGGCGCTCGTCCTTCGAGGCGGCGATGCGCTGCACGGCGATCGAGCTCGCGTCCACGTTCTCGACCGCCCACCACGAGACGCCGAGGTAGACGCACACGGCGGCCACGGCGCTCGTCCAGAACGCAGGGTCGAGCGGCGTGCCCGGCCCCGGGCGCGGCAGGAAGGCGAGCGTGTCGGGCGCCAGCCGGCCCGCGGCCAGCGCCTCGTGCAGCGCTCCCGCGCCGCCGGCCGCGCCCCACACGATCACGACCAGGGCGAGCCCGCCCGCCATCGCCATCGCGAACTGCACGAGGTCGGTCAGCACGACGCCCCAGAAGCCCGCCGCCAGCGAGTACGCGAGCGCCAGCGCCGCCGAGACCGCCAGCGCGGTCGTGCGGTCGATCCCGAGCAGCGTGTCGAGGATCTTGCCCGCGGCGAGCAACACCCAGCACATCACGAGCGTGTTCGTCACGCCGGCGTGCAGCAGGCCGAGCGAGAGGCGCAGCGCGCGCGCGCCGCGCCCGCCGTAGCGCAGCTCGGCCAGCTCGGCCTTCGTCATCAGCTCGCCGCGCCGCCACCAGCGCGCGAACAGGAACACCTGCGGCACGCCCGACAGGGCGAAGCACCACCAGGCCCAGTTCTTCCAGATCCCGGCGTCGCGCACCCAGCCGGTGACGACCAGCGGCGTGTCGGCGGCGAAGCTCGTCGCGACCATCGAGGTCCCCGTGATCCACCACGGGAGCGAGCGCCCGGACAGGAAGTACTCCTCGACGCTCTGGCCGGCGCGCCGCGCGAGCAGCACGCCGGCCAGCAGGGCCAGGGCCGCGTAGCCGCCGACGACGATCCAGTCGAGCGCCTGCATGCGCGCGCGCAGCCTACGGGCTAGCATGGCGCGATGCACGGGCCGCAGGGGGTCGCGCGAGCGCTGGCCTGGATCGCGCTCGCGCTCGGCGCGTGCGCGGCGCCCGACGCGGGCGCCCGCCAGGACGACGCGCCGCTCGCGCCGGCGCTCGACGCGGCCTCCTACGACGCCTGGCGCGCCTGGCTCGCGCCGCGCGCCGAGGAGGAGCGCTGGCGCACCATCCCCTGGCGCGCGAGCTACGCCGCCGGCCAGAAGGACGCGCTCGCGGCCGGGAAGCCCCTGCTCCTGTGGGGCATGAACGGGCACCCGCTCGGCGCGACGTGAAACAACGGCGTGACGGGCCGTGGGTCCGTCTGGTCGGACGAGCGCCTGGTCGCGCGCGCCGCGGCCTTCGTGCCCGCCGCCGACGAGGTCTGGCGCCTGCAGCGCGGCCTGGGGCCGGAGTCGCGCGCCTTCCAGGCCTTCGCCGACCGCGCGCACTACCGCGAGCCCGGCGGCACGCGCCAGGGGATCTACGTCTGCACGCCCGGCGGCGCGCTGCTCGCGTCGGTCAACGCGCTCGACCCCGACCAGGTGCTGGCGACGCTCGAGCGCGGCCTCGCCGCCTGGGAGGCGCTGGACGAGCGCGCGCGGCGCGCGGACGCGGCGCGCGCGCCGCACGACCTCGGCGCCGAGGCGCGCTGGGAGCGGAGCTACCCCGCGGACGGCCTGGTCCTGCGCTGCGTCGGCCGCGACCTGCCGGCGGCGCTCGACCCGCGCGCGCCGCCGCCCGACGCGCGCTCGAACCAGGACCACGTCTGGCTCTCGGCCGACGAGGCGCGCGCGCTCGTGCCCGCGGGGGTGCGCCCCGGCGAGGCCTGGGAGCTCGTGCCGCTCGCGCGGCGGCTGGCGCGCTTCCACCTGGTGGACAACGTGCGCGGGCAGACGCTGCCCTTCGCCGAGCCGGAGGTCGCGGGCTCGTGGCTGCGCGCGCGCGCCGTGGCCGAGGACGGCGCGCGGCTCGCGCTCGCGCTCGAGGGCGCCACGCGCGCGTCCTCCGACGGCACCTGGCTGCTCGGAGAGAACGACTGGACGCCCGAGCGCCCCTGGCCGCGCCGCCTCGAGGCGCGCCTCGCGGGGCGCGCGGTGTGGGACCGCGCGGCGGAGCGCTTCGTCTCCTTCGAGCTCGTCGCGCTCGGCCTGCGCACCGGCACGACGGGCCTGAACGGGCGCGATCCGGGCTCGTCGGGCCCGATCGGCTTCCTCGTCACGCTGGCCCCCGACGAGCCGGCGGAGCGCCTGCCGCCGGCCTTCGCCGACGTCTACGACGCGCCCTGGTTGCGCGAGCGCGCGAGCGACACCGGCGCCGAGCGCGCGCTCGAGGGCAGCGCCGCGGCCGGCTCCGATTGAGCGCGCGCGGCGCCCGGCAGCGCGAAGCGCGCGAAGAACCAGAAGCGGCTGCCGGCGCCCGGCCGGCTCTCGAAGGCCAGCTCGCCGCCGTGCAGGTGCACGAGCTCGCTGGCGC
>CADEGS010000135.1 GCA_902826945.1 uncultured bacterium
GCGAGAGGCGAGCGGGGGGGCGAGGGGCGGGGGTGAGAGGAGGGGGGGAGGAGGGGGGGGGTGGGGGAGGGGGGGGGGGGGGGGGGGGGGGGGGGGGGGGGGGGGGGGGGCGGGGGGGGGGCAGGGCGGGCCCTGGCGGGGGCGGGGCGGGGCCTGGCCCGGGGCCTGGGGGAGGGCTCGCCCGTCGCGGGCCGGGCCGCCGGGCTCTCGCCCTGGAGCGCCCAGCGCGGCGAGCCGGCGCTCAAGTCGGGGGCGAGCCAGCGCCGATCAGGCCGGCATGCAAGCACAGCACACCGACCAGCCCACGCCCTCCGCCTCGACCGCCCTGCTCCGCCGCGTGATCTTGCTGCGCCGCCTGGTGCGCGAGCTCGTGCCGCCCGCCATCGTGGGCGGCGCTGCACCATTCGGCGCCTCAGGTGAGAGGGCAAAAGGGGCAGACGGGTCAGCGCTTGCGCCGCGTGCCCGGCAGGGAGCGGTTGCGCAGGACGTTCGTGCCGAGGATGGCGAGCCCCACCTCTAGCGCGCCGGCGAGCAGCTCCCCGAGCCAGCCTGAGCCCCCGGTGTCCTCGGCCTGGATGAGCTCCCGCTGAGACGCCGCGAGCTCCCGCACGGCCGCCTCGGGGATCGAGCCGGCGGGGGCGGCCTCGATCGCCTCGACCGCGCGCAGCACGCGCTCGCGCGCCTCTCGCGCGCGCTGGTCCCCCTCGCAGGAGGCGAGCGGCAGCGAGAGGGCGAGCGCGACGATCAGGCGGCGGGCTCGCAGTCGCACGGGGGGACGATCACTCCCTCGACCGTGGGCTGGTTCTTGCGGACCTCGCTGCCCTCCGCCAGCCAGCCGCCGGGTGGCATCCATGTCGAGGTGCTGAACAGCACGCCGCGGCAGCGCTGGCAGCGCTGCTCGCCGCCCTCGGGCTCGGCCGCGACGTGGACGATCGTGCGCAGGTTCACGGCTCACCCCGCCGGCTGCTCGAGCGCCACGGCGGCGTTGGCCGTCATCACGGCCTCGCGGACCTTGCGCACGGCCGCGGTCTGGTCCGCGCAGGGCCTGGTGAGCGCCACGATCGCGCGCGCGAAGTCGAGCGCCGCCGCTCGCAGCTGGGAGTAGCGCACGCGCTGCTCCTCGCTCGGGGCGTGGTAGGTGAACAGCTCCACCAGCTGCTCGTCGGTGAGGCCTTGGTCGCGGTGCTGCATCGGTCGCGTGGGCTGGTTGTGCAGCCGGGCGACGAGCCCGGCTGCGGGGGAGAGTCCATGAACAGCAGCTCACCGGAGGAGGGTCTCCCACCCGCTCCCGGGTCGCCGCTCTCTGGTCCGAGCCTACGTCTCGGGGAGCCGCCCGGGAAGGAGCTCGGCCGCGCTCAGCGCCGGGGGGCGACGAGAGCGCGGCCGAGCCGGCGTCACGGTGCATACAACGTCGTGCCTTGGGCCGCGGAGGAACACCGACGAACCGCTGCGGGCCCTCGACGAGCCTATGGGATCGACTGCGCGACCGCCACGAGCAGGGCGCCCTGCTCGAGGTCGCGCATGGCGTGGGCCAGCACGTACGCCCTGGCGGCCGCCCAGCTCGAGGTCGAACTCCAGCGCAGGAGCGCCGCCCCCATCGGCTCGCCGTCGAGCGCCCCGAGGGCGACCACCACGGGCACGTCGTACCCGTCGCCGTAGGGCAACCTGGCCCACTCCGGGATCTCCTCGGCCGTCTCGAACGGCTCTCCCCAGCCGCCGCCGGCGAGCGCGGGCGCGACAGCCACCCGGTCGCCCCACCCCGCCGTCGCGGCGCCGCTCGGCCGGTAGGCCCACGCGTAGTCGCGGATCCCGCGCGCGATCCCGCGCCGCACGTCCGCGCAGGGGGTGCCGGTCGTCCACTCCGCGGCGAGCAGGGCCTCGAGCAGGAACACGTCCTCGCCCGGGCGGCCAGCGCACAGGTCCGACACCTCGGCGTGGTTGTCGGGCACCTCCTGGTGGATGCCGGCCGGGCAGGGGTCGGCGAGCTGGTGGCCCATCGGCGGCGCCGTCGCGACCTTGCCCCCCTCTCGCCGCATGATCAGGCCGCAGCTGCGCTGCGCGCCGCGCAGGTGCCCGACCATCTGCGCGAGGATCGGGCGCCACGGCAGGCCCGGGCCGCGGCCGAGCTCGCAGCCCAGGGCGATCGCGGCCGCGCGCGCGGCCCAGGCCTCCGCCCGGCCCGTGTACGTGCCCGCGTGCCCGCCCAGCGGTGGGGTGCCCCACCTGCCGATGTTCTCCCAGGCCCACAGGGTCGCCTGCGCCCTGATCCTGAGCGTCGCCAGCGGGTCGGCGTCGAGCCACACGAGGGCCTCGAGCGAGCTGAGCACCCGGATCCCGTGCTGGGCGTCGATCGCCTGCAGCTGGCCCGAGGGCAGGTTCGCGACGCCCACCAGGTACTCGTGCGGGCAGAGTCCGTCCACCGGGTCGCCCGACTCGGCGGCCGCCACGTGGAAGGGGTCGGCGCCGACGAAGCGGTTGCCCGAGACGTTGGACGGCAGCCGCCCCTGCGCGTCGAGGGCCTCCGAGTACTCGACCGGCGCGCCGCCCGGGTGGAACAGGAACCCGTGCTGCCGGCACCCGTAGCGCAGCGCCTCGGTGCGCAGCCGCAGGAGCTCGCTGCGCTGGGCGGCGAGCACGGCGAGCGCGCCCTCGTAAGCGTCCACGTCGATCCCGCCCGTCATGCCGCCGTACAGCACGCCGCGCATTGGCCAAAACGCCGAGGGCGGGGTGGCCCCGTTCGCGAGCCGGCCCTCGTGGGGGTCCGCCGTCGCGCCCGCCAGGGACGCCGCCTCGATCGACCAGCGGCGCGAGGCCTCGGCGCGCGCCTGCGCGAGCAGCTCTGGCGTGCGCTCCGGCATGCCCACGCCCGTCGGCCCGAAGCCGCCGGCGGCGAGGCTCGGCGGCCTGCGCCAGGTCGTGACGCCCCACCCCTCGCCCTGGTGGGGCTCGCGCGCGCGCTGGATCACGACGCGCAGGTCGCGGACGCGCGTGCGCGGCATCACCTCGAACTCCCCGTCCGTCGCGGGCGGCGCGACCAGGTGGCCGCCCGCCATGCACGCGTCGGGCAGCTCGGGCGCCCACTCCCAGCCCTGCGACAGCTCGAGGTCGAGCTGGCGGAAGTAGACGTCGGGCCGCACCGGCAGGAGTCCGTGGTGCAGCTGGAGGATCAGCCGCGCGCGCGGCCAGCGACCCGCCGCGAGCTCGAGCCACGCGTGGGCCGAGAGGCCCGAGCCGCCCACGTCGTCCACGTGCCGGTAGAGCAGCAGCAGCACCGAGCTCGAGCGCTCCACGCGCCAGCCGGCGAGTGGCTGGCGGTGGTCGTCCACGGCGAGCGTGATGCCGCCGGCGGCGAGGGCCAGCAGGTCCGCGCGGAACAGCTCGACGTGCCGGCGCGCGCCGCCGGAGCGCACCGACACCTCGAGCTCGCCGCCGATCTCCGTGGGGCTGTAGCCCACGAGCTCGACCACGCTGCCGCGCGCGCCCCTCCACACCTCGTGCGACTCGGTGTACAGGAGCTCGCCCGTGGCCGGCACCTGCAGCGCGAGCCGCGAGGGCTGGCCCGGCTCTGAGACGAGCTCGGGTGGGACGAACAGCGTGGCGTGCGGGGTGCTCGACTCGTCGGTCAGCAGCGCGCGGTCGAGCAGCTGAGACTGGGGTGCCGCGAGGGCGAGGAGGGCGAGGAGGGCGGTGGGGCTCATAGTGGTCTCAGGATCTCGTGTCGCAGCTTGCGCGTGGCCCGCGCGAGCTCGCGCTCGACGATGCGGGCGGTACGCGTGGCGAGCACGCGGCGCGCGGTCTCGAGCAGTCCGAGCCGGGCTTTCAGGCGCGTCCGCGGCTTGAAGTAGTAGAAGGCTCGCAGCCGCTGGGCCAGCGCCTCGACCGCGAGCTGCTCGGGGCTCGGCTGCTTCCGCCGGCGGCGTCCGCTCCTGCGCCCCCCGGGACCCGGCTCGTCCGCGCTGCGGGACTGCAGGTAGCCCGTCTTCGGGTTCAGGAAGTAGGGGCTGCCCGGGGTGTTCAGCAGCTCGTGAGGCTTGAGGGCGCGCGGCACGCGCCCCGTGCCCGTGCGCGGCAGCAGCCGGGCCTTGACCGCGACCGACTTGCGGCCCGGGGCGGGCAGCTTCCACCCGGCCACCTCGTGCTGCGCCAGCCAGCCGTCGCGCACCCCGACGACCGAGAACTCGCGCGGGAAGTCGGCGCGGCGCGCGGGCGTGATCGCGGTGCTCGTGAGCACGCGGCGGTTGCGGACCTTGAAGCGGCGGGCCACGAGCGCGCGGTGCTCGTCGCGCGCGGCCTGCGCGAGGCGGGTGAGCGAGACCGCGCGCACGTAGGGCACCTCCCGGCGCGCGAGCTGGCGAAAGAGCAGCCCGCCGCGCGTGAAGTCGTGCCGGACGGAAAGCTGCAGGAGCTCGGCCACGCGTGGAGCCGGCGGCGCGTCCCACGCGGCGGGTACTCTCGCGGTGAAAGAACGGTCACCGCGTGGGGCCGCGCGCGCCGGCTGGGCGGCACCCTAGCCAGTCAGTCCGCGGCGTGCCAGCGCGGACACTCGGCGCCGGAGCTCGCCGCCGGCACGCCCTCGAGCTCGAGTGCGGAGCCGTTCTCGGCCGTCGCGCGCAGGTCGAGCCTCTCGCCGTCTCGGACCTTGAGGACCCGAGCGCGGTACTTGCGCAGCCGCGGACCGTTGCGCAGCACCTCGACCACCACCTCGTCGCCGGCCTTGATCTTCGCCTTGGCCTTGGCCTTGTCGTCCGCGCCCCCGCTCGGCTGTCCGCCGCCGCCCGCGGCGCTGGCCGCGGCATCACCTTTGCCGTCGCCGGCGCCGGCCTGGGGGCCGCTGCCGCCCTGCGGGGGGTTGGTCTCGTCCTTCTTCGCCATCGTGGGTCCTCTCGTAGGTTTCGGGCTTCGCGGCGAGCGACGCGCGACGCGCGCGCCCCCGCTCGCCCGCAACGGTACCGACTGCCTCAGGACGATCCGAGGCCCTCGCCGCCCAGGTGCCGCGATCGGACGCGGGCCAGGCTGTCCCGCGCCCGCAGGAGCTCGCGCAGGGCCTGGCTGAGCTCGCCGCGCAACGCCTGGTCCGTGGGGCCGTAGAGCTCGAGGTGCTCGGCGGCCGCCGCCCACGCGAGGTCCGCCACGGCCTGGGCGGCGAGCGGCGTCGCGCGGCACGCGCGCGGCTGCCGCTCGAACCATAGCAGCTCGGGGAAAAGCCCGAGCAGCTCCTGCCTCGCGTCCTCGTCGTCGAGGCGCCTGGGCTGGGCCTTCACGGCGTTGGCCCCGAGGCCTGCGGCCTCACCGTCGCGGCGTAGTCCTCGGCCAGGTGGTCGTCGGGCGACTTGCTCGGCGTCACGATGTAGGTGCCGCGTCGCACGCGCCACACGGTCCACGTGCGCCCGTCCCGGTCGGCCGCGAGCTGGGCTCGGTGTCGCGCCCGGTCGAGCTGCTCCTCGTCGAACCAGTCGGGCTCAGCCATCGGAGAGGCTCGCCAGTCGCGCCACCACGGCGCGGCCCTGCCAGGAGTCGGCCCGACAGCCCTCGCGGACTTGCCGGACCTCGAACCCGCGCCCGGGGAACTCGAGCCGGGCGACGCGCCGCGCCGCCTTGGTCGTCGCCTCGGGCCCGAGGGCGAAGACCGCCACGAGCTCGCGGGCGACGCGGCGCCGGCCCACGATCGCCTCGCCCCGCCGGTGCGTCGCGCGGTACACGGCCCAGCACGTCACGCCCTGCCAGGTCACGGCGCGCTCTCGAGCAGCGGGTACCCGCTCGTCGGGATCTCCGGCCGGCTCACGACTTCCGCGCCCGGCCCTTGGCCTTCTTGCCCGAGCGCTTCACGGATCCGCGCCGACCCTTCGCGTCGGCCTTCGCGGTAGGTTCCGCCTTCTCCGCCGCGAGCCAGCGCGGCTCGGGCACCTCCTCGACCGCGCGCCGCTCGAGCGCCGCGACGTCGATCCCGAGCGCCGGCAGGACATCGCCCGCGAGCGAGAGCATGCCGCCGAGTCGGTCCAGCGTGACCCCGGAGCGGTTCAGGACGGCGAGCAGGCGCGGCCGCGTGATCTTGCACCACAGGTCGCGCTCGACCGTCTCGCGCGTCGCCGCCTTCCACGCGGCGAGCCGCCCTCGGTTCACGGCCGAGCTGTCGCCGCCGTAGGCCCGCCCGTTCCAGTGAGTCGAGCCGCCGCCCAGGCACTTCTCCGCGAGCAGCTTGAGCGCCGCGGCGCGGTGCACCTCGCCGCCCTGCAGCTCGAGCTTCTCGAGCTGGGCCACCACCTGGTCGAGGACCCACGCCGATCGACGCCCGGCGACGCGCGCGCGCGCCGCCTTGCGGCGCTCTGCGGGCGTCGCCTCGCGGGCCTTGGCGGCTCGCTTGCCCCGCTCCCCGCCGGAGGCCGACTCTGGCCCGGGTCCCAGCGTGACCCACCGCACGGAGAAGTCGCCGGACAGCTGCAAGCCTGGACGCGCGCTCGCCGCGCCCTTCTTGGCGCCGCGCACGTGGTGCGAGTGGACGACGTGCGCGCCCTTGAGGTCTCGCAGGCCCACCAGCTCGTCGCGCTCGAGCGTCGCGTAGTTGGGCTTCCTGGCGATCAGCACCAGGCGGTCGCCGTGCTCGGCGCGCGCGGCCGCGATCTTCGCCTGGGCGTGGGCCACCAGCTTTCCGCGCCAGCACTCGAGGTCCAGGCACAGCGCGCCGGCGGCCGCCCTGTCGCGCCTGGGGGCCACGTCGAGCAGCGAGTCGAACAGGCCCGCCGGCGCCGCGTCGCTGCGCTTGCGGCACGCCGCGCAGCTGCCGGCCTTGGGCACCAGCGTCTCGTCGCCGAGGCCCCAGGGGGCGAGGCCGAGGTCGGCGTGGCGGCGCGCGAGCTCGCGGCGAAGCTGCGCGCGGGTGGGGACCACGCCGCGACGAGCCTCCGCCAGCTGCTCGTCCTGGACGTCGTGCGGCTGGGTCGCAACGAGCTCGAGCAGCTCGACGCCCCACGAGCGCGCGGGGTGCTCGCCGTCGTCCTCCTCGCCGATCGTCCTCTCCCACGCGCTCCCGCGCCCCTTCCCGCGCGGCAGGGGCCTACCAGAGAGCACGGCGCGCCACGCGGGCGACAGGTTCAGGAGGTTGCGGCGGCGCGCGACGTAGGCGAGCGGCTTCCCGATCGCCCCGGCGGCCTGCTCCAGCGAGCGGCCCGAGGCGAGCAGGCCCTCGAGGGCCTCGGCCTCCTGCATCGGCGTGAGGTCACGGCGCTGGAGGTTCTCGACCAGGCGCAGCTCGTGGGCCTCGAGCTCGTCGAGGTCGCGGAACACGTAGCAGGGCAGCTCGTCCACCAGGCCCTCGGACGCGGCCAGCCGGCGAGCGCCGGCCACCACCTCGAACCTCCGACCGGCGGGCCCCTCGCCGATCAGGCGCACGAGCAGCGGCTGCAGGATCCCGCTGCGGCGGATGGACTCGCGCAGCTCCTCGAGGGCGGCGTCGCGCTCCACGGGGCGGTTGCGCGCGGACAGGGACAGCTGCTCGCGGTCCAGGAACTCGGGCAGCCGCTGCCGCGGCGGCGGCGGGTTGTCGGGCACCGCCGGCGGGGCGGGGGCGGGCGCCTGGTCGGGGACGGGCGCGGGCGGGCGGGGCTTGGTTCGTGCTGCCATCGCGAGAGTACTCCTGGTTCCAGCCGCTCAGCAGGGCCGGCGCCCCACCGCGGAGCGCGCGCGCCCGGCCGCGCGGGTGTTTTACTCGGCCGCGCCCGCGAGCTCGCGCGAGCCCAGCGTGGTCGCCTCGGCCACGGCGCGCAGCTGCAGGAACAGGCGGCGCGCGCGCTCGCGCGTGCCCGCGGCGTTCCAGGCGCGGCACCGGCCCGAGGGGTGCGGCATCGGGATCAGGCGCGGCCCGCCGAACACGCGCGGCCGGACCACGGTGAAGGGCAGCGCGTGCTCGTGCCCGAACGCCTCGCGCACGCGCCGCCCGAGCAGGACCAGCGCGAACCTGCGGTCCGGCCTCGAGGCGGCGCGGCGCTCCTCGCGGTCGAGCAGCTCGGCCGCGGCGCGGCGCGCGGCGGGGATCGACCACCTGCCCGCGTGGTGCAGCAGGTTCGTCCGGTCGAACGCGGCGAGGAACAGCGCGCGGTCGAAGCCGGAGTACTCGAGCAGGCGGTTCCCGGCGTGGCGGATCCCGCTGCGGTCCGGCCTGAGCCAGCGGTCGGGGCGCCCCTCGGTCGCGGCGTTCGGCTGCTCGCCCACGACCAGGAGCGGGCGCGCCGGCGAGCACGCCGAGCACAGCCCGGGCTCGACCCACCAGCACGGCGAGCCGCCGCGCGCGACGCACCGCGCGCAGTCGTCCCCGGTGCAGCCGCACTCGCGGCAGGTGGTCTCGGCGCTCACCGTCGGCCCTCCGCCCAGCCGCGGCGCACGCCGCGGTGCCGGCCCTCGGTCCAGCCCGAGCGCGCGGCCTGCACCAGGCATCGACCCTCGAGCGTGAGCTGCTCGGCGAAGAACGAGCACGGCGGGGTGACTCCCAGGTCGGCGAGCGCGAGGGCGAGCACGTCGCGCGGGTCGAGGCCGTCGGCGAGGTGGTAGACCGCCCGCAGCTCGCGGCGGGGCTGGGCCCGGGGGCGGTGCTCGCGCGGCCGCGTCAGCTCGAACACGAGCCACGTGCAGCTCACGGCTGGCCCTCCGCCGGGGGGGCCGCGCGCCGCCGGCGCGCGGCCTCGTCCATGCGCCGGATCTCCGCGTCCACGTGGGCGAGCATTCCCCCGCCGGTGAGCCCGTCGTCGGCCCAGGCGGCGACGCGCAGCGCGGCGTCCGCCGCCGGCAGCAGCACGCGCTGGACGCCGGCGCCCGCCACGCGCGAGGTGACGAGCCACGCCTGGAACCGGGGCGATCCGGCAGCGGCGCGCGCCCGCGCGCTCGACCAGCGACCGGCCACGAGCAGCGCGCGCGCCTCGGCCGTGAACCACCGCGCGAGGAGCAGGCACGACCACCGGGTCGCGCCGAACGCCGCGCGCCGTGCGCGCCGCCACGCCGGCCGGATCACCTCGGCCCCCCGGGCGCGCCGCGCCGCTCGCGCTGCTCGCGCGCCACGTGGCGGGCCGCCTGATCGACCACGGCCCGCCCCAGCCGCTGCAGCGTCAGCTGGTAGGCCCTGGTCGCCACGGGGAGCGTCGCCGCCGCCCACAGCCACCACGGGAACGTCCAGGCGAGCGGGCCGTAGCCGAGCACGAGCATCGGGACGAGCAGCAGCGCGAGCGTCACGAGCCCTCCTCCGGCGCCAGGTCCGCCTTGATCCTCTCGACCATCGGCCCCTTCACGACCAGGATCAGCCACTCGCCCTCCTTGACGCCGGCGAACCGGGTGCCGTCGGGGAACGCGTCACCCTCGATCGCCTCCTCGTAGGCCGCCTGGGCGGCCGCGCCGATCCGCGCGCGCATCGGGACCGTCACGCTCCCACCTCCGTCGATCGACGTCGCCACTGAGCCACGGCCTGGTCGAACCGCATGAGCAGGGACGGCCGAGCGCGGTGGAACCACCAGCACGACGCGGGCGATGAGCCGAGCGGCGGCCGGTGAATCTTCCAGCCCGCGGCCACGAGCGCCGCGGCCCACTCCCCGTGTCGCCGCGCGCGCTCGAGCGGACTCTCCTGGGCCCTACGCACGGCGGTCTTCCCCCTCGAACCCGACGGAGTACTCGTCCAGCACGCGAAACACGGCGTGCCCGGCGGCGTCGGAGACGCGCTGCGCGAGCTCGCGCGCCGTCTGGTCGCTCCCCGGGCTGTAGCTGGTGACGTTCACGGGGCCACGCGGCACGTCGAAGGTCACGAGGATCATGGGCCGGCGCGCGGGGTCGTCGCGCCTGGTGCCCGACACGAGCCGGCGCACGGCCTCCTCGACGCTCGAGCCGCCGGCGATCTTCTCCGTGCCGATCGTGGTCGGCACCGGCCGAGGCCCGCCCACCGCCGGCAGGGCCTGGTTCAGGATCCGGGCGAGGTGCTCGACCAGCCACGCGCCGCGCAGCTTCGCCGACTCGGCGGCCTGCTGGTCGATCATGTACGCCATGTGCCCGACGCTGCAGCCGTCGTCGTGGAGCGCGAACGCGAACGCCCGCCGGCGGGCGCGTCCCACCGCGCGTCCCTCGGCACGCGCAGCGCGCAGCGCGCCTTGTGCACCGAGCGATCGACGAGGTTGAGCCAGTCCTCGATCGGGTGCTGGCGGTCGTGCTCCGGACCGCCCCACAGCGCGTCCTGGTACTCGCGCTCGTCGTCGACGACCGCGTAGATCGCGGAGCGCCTGGGCGTGAACGCGCTGAGGCTCGCGCCGTCCGGCGGCGAGGATAGATCCAGCGGGCGGCCGTCGTCCTCGCGCACGAGCGAGCCGTCCTCGCGGGACACGTAGAGCCCGCACTCCGCGGGGAGCACGTGCCGCGCGTTGCCGCGCCTGTCGCGCAGCAGGTGCGCGCTCCAGAGCATCACCCTCCCCACCACGGGCGTCCACGCGCCGTCCACGATCCAGTCGAACCCGGCCGCGCCCTCGTCAACCCTCGAGCGATCGTCCAAGACGTCCCCCTCTCGCCAGCTGTGAGAGCGCCTCGGCGCCCTCGGTCTCCGGTGCCGCCCGCGCCGCTCGCACGAGCCAGCCCGCGGGTGAACGTACACGGTCCCCGCGCAGGAGCGCAACGGCCAAGAGCGCCATAGCGCCGCGCAGCCGACCGGGCCGCGCGAGCAGGGACCACTGGAGCTTGCCGCGGAGCTCCACGCCGGCGCCGCGCAGCGCACTCGCGAGCTCGAACGCCCCGCCGCCCTCGAGGGCGGCCTCCGCCAGCGCGCGCCCCTGCTCCAGGAGCCGGCGCCTGGCGGGCGGGTCGAGCTCGCGCCGGCCCCCCACCTCGAGCCTGGGCTCCCCGAACGGCAGCGCGAGCTGCACGCCCTCGGCCGCGGCCCCCCGGGCTCGAGCGCGCCAGTCCCCCACGAGCTCGCGCCAGGCCCTGGGGCAGCGCCGCACGCTCGGGTGCTGCTCCAGGATCCGACGGCCCTCGTCGGCCCACCAGGAGGCCTCGTCCTCGCTGAGCACCAGGTGCAGCGTGTCCGGCCAGCGCGGCCGCCGCTCCGGCGCCTCCGCGCTCCACAGCCGCGGCAGGTGCCGCCCCGGCTCGCGCACGATCGCGAGGGAGGCCTCGAGGGTCGCGAGGTGCGTCCGCAGCGTCCGCTCGGAGGGCGCCTCGCCTCCGAAGCGGCGGGCCCACGAGCGCCGCAACCCGCTCGCCCCCAGCCGGGCCACGGCGCCCGGCACGTACCACGCCCTCCTGGGGTTCGACCCGAGCGGGCAGGCGAGCTCGACGACCAGGAGCAGCAGCCGGGCGCGCAGCTGGCGCACGTCGCGGCGGCGCGAGATGGCCTCGACGATCCCGGCGAGGCGGGTGGAGCGCGCCGCCAGCTGGTCCAGGGGGTCGGTGAGGGGCGACGGGCGGGAGAGCTCGGCGGCGGCTGAGGCTGGCATGAGGCGGCAGGTTCTCCCCGCTCGGCCACCCGGGGCGGCCGAGGGCGGCCGGCGCGCGCCCGCGGCGGGGGCGCGCCGGGCCGCCCGGCTCGACCGCGAGGGCTGCGCCGGCGGCGCGCTGGCGCGGGCCACCGCGGCAGCGCGCCGCACCCCCCCCGGGCCGCGGTCCCTCGCGCTGTCGCCGGCGACCAGCACCTGGCGCGCGCGCCTTGTAACCCCGCCGGCGCGCGAGGCGCAAGAGAGCAGCGCGGGCGGCGGTGGCCCAAGGGCGACGCGCGGCACCTCCCGCTCGTGGTTCGTCTTCTATGCCATAGCCCGGAAGGTTCGCTACCATCCTCGCGCCGTTGGTCGGGCGCGTGAGCCGCCCTCGATCGGCCGGGGAAAATGCGGCGCGCGCCGCGGCCACTTCCCAGGGGCGACCCCTCTCGCCCCCACCGCTCGGCCGCCGCGCGCCCCACCGGGCCGCACGGTGATCCGCTC
This sequence comes from uncultured bacterium, assembly GCA_902826945.1. Next base: position 11,934 of record CADEGS010000135.1, read on the forward strand.
CAGGATGGCGGCGGGGACGCGCGAGCGCCCCCAGGCGGGGCGGACACCGGCGGACCATCGCCTGGGGCCCCACCGTCCCGCACGGCCGGGAGCGGGGCCCAGGGCGAGCCGGGAGGAACC
>CADEGS010000136.1 GCA_902826945.1 uncultured bacterium
TCGAGGGGCGCGCGAGCTCGCGCTCTACGGCCGGATGCAGTCGACGACGGGTCGCGTGAGCCCGTTCGCGAGGTCGAGCACCTGCGCCGAGAACGTGTAGCCGATCCAGGCCTCGGACGCGGGCAGGTAGAACGACTGCTCGCCCGATGCGGGCAGGCCGCGCAGCCAGGGCGGCGCGGGCGCGTCGTCGAGGAAGTACCAGCCGAGCAGGGCGAGCGGGACCGGCGCGAGCGAGTGCTCGCGCGTCACGAGCAGGACCGCGCTGCCGGGCGTCTCCCACGAGAGCGTCCACGTCCCGCCGATGCGCGGCGTGGCGCTCTGCATCGCGAGGCCGCCGGGCAGCTCGACCTGCGTGGCGGCGACCACCGCGGGTCCGTCCGCCGCCTGGCCGCAGGGCACGAGCTCCCACCCCTCGTCGATGTAGGCCCAGGGCGCGCCGGAGCCGCCCGCGATCGCGCTGTCGGCGGCGAGCAGCCGCTCGCACTCGATGCCCGCGCCGCCGACGCCGCCGGTCGGGCATGCGCCGTTGCCGCAGACGAGCGTCGAGCCGCCGCCCGTCACGGTCGAGTCGAGCAGGATCGTCGTCGCGCCCGGCGCGCGGATCCCGGGCGGCCCCGCGGGGCCGGAGCCGTAGCACGCGTCGCTGTCGGTGGCCGCGCCGGCGATGCTCGAGCCGCACACGAGCAGCGTGTCCACGTCCACCGAGAGGCCCGGCGCCCCGACGCCGATCCCGGTCAGGAGGATCCAGGTCGGCCCGGCGACGTCGCAGCCGTAGAGGTGCAGCTCCTCGAAGCCGCCGCCGTCGATGCCGGCCTCGGTGATCGAGTAGGTGAAGCCGTCCACGACGCCGCCGACCTCGACGTCGCACAGGACGACGCGGCCCGTGCCGCTCCCGGCCAGGCGGATCGGCGCGAGCGCCGTGGCGCCCATCGCCACGTCCCCGTTCACGAAGAGCGGCGCCGGATCCCCGATCAGGGTCAGCGGGCGGTCGATCGTGACCGAGGCGTGCGTGCCGCCGTGGATCAGGATGCGGTCGTCCGGGGCCGCCCCGTCGATCGCGTCCTGGACGGTGGCGAAATCGCCCGGGACGTGCCAGAGACCGCTCGCCTCCGGGACCCCCGGGCGGGTGGCGAAGCGGCCGGCCGAGCCGAGCGGAGCCACCGCCTGCGCGCCGAGGGGGGCGCCGGCCAGGACGGCGAGAGCGAGCACTCGGAGCGCCATGGGATCCCTAGGTTCGCATGCCACCCTCCTCGCCGCCATGCGCCCTTCGCGGCGTTTTCGAGCCGCGGGGGCCCGACGGCCGCGGGGTCCGCCTCGGGGACGGGGCCGGCCCGCGTCAGCGCCCGCTAGCGGCTGTGCGAGACGGGCCGCGGCGGGCTCTCGCCGGCGCGGGGGCGGCGCTCCGGGGGCGCCCCGGCGGCGTGCCCCCGCGCGCAGCGCGCGAGCGCGGCGAGGAGCTCGCGCGGCGGGAACGGCTTGGCCAGGAAGTCCGAGAGGGGATCGTCGCCGCGCAGGCCGAGCGCGTCGGGTGCGTAGCCCGACACGAAGAGCACCGGCAGGTCGGCGCGACGCGCGCGCAGCTGGGCCGCGAGCTCGCGACCGTCCATGACCGGCATGACGATGTCGGTGACGAGCGCGTCCACCGCGCCGCCGATCTCGTCGAAGGCGCGCAGCGCCTCCTCGGGGCCGTTCGCCGCGACGACCCGGTGTCCGGCGCGGCGCAGGATCGCCGCGGCGGTGTCGAGCACCGGCTGGTCGTCGTCGCACAGGAGCACCGTCAGGGCGCCCGAGGGCTGCGGACCCGGGATCTCCCGGTCCAGGACGGCGGGCGCGGCGAGGGGCGTCGCGACGACGGGCAGGTGGATGGTGAAGCACGATCCCTGTCCGGGAGCGCTGTCCACGCTCAGCGCGCCGCCGGCCTGCTCGGCGAAGCCGTAGGCCGAAGCCAGGCCGAGACCCGTGCCGCCGCCGACGGGCTTGGTCGTGAAGAAGGGCTCGAAGATGCGCGACTGCTGCGCGGCCGGGATGCCGCGGCCGTCGTCGACGACGCGCAGGGCGACGTGCGGCGCGGGCGCGGGCGCGTCCGCGGCGGGCGCGGCGAAGAGCTCGCGCCGCGTGCCGACGACGATCGTCCCGGCGCCGTCGATCGCGTCCTTGGCGTTGGCGACCAGGTTGACCAGCGCCTGCTCGAGCTCGCAGGCGTCGACGTGGACGAGGCCGACGTCGGGCTCGAGCTCCAGGCGCAGCCGGATGCTGGCCGGGATCAGGGTGCGCAGCATCGGCTCGAGCTCGCGCACCGTGCGGTTCGGGTCCACGATCCCCGGGTCCACCACCCGGCGGCGCGCGAAGGTCAGGAGCTGGCGCACGAGGCGCGCGGCGCGCTCGGCGCCCCGGCGCACCTGCTCGACCAGGCCGCGCACGAAGTCCTGGTCGCGGCCCGCGCCGATCTCCTCGTCCAGCAGGGCGGCGTGGCCGAGCAGGCCGGTCAGGATGTTGTTGAAGTCGTGCGCGATGCCGCCCGAGAGGCGCGCGACGGCCTCCATCTTGCCGGCCTCGGCGAGCTGGCGCTCCAGGCGCTGGCGCTCGGTCACGTCGCGCAGGATCAGCACGAACGCCTCGCGCCCGTCCGCCCGCCGCATGCTCCCGCTCGAGACCTCGACGGCGAAGGGCTGCGCGTCGCTGCGGCAGCCCTCGAGCGGCAGCGCGCGGCGCCCGCCGCCCTCGAAGAGCTGCGCGACGCGCGCGCGTCCGGCGGGGTCGTCGGCCAGGAAGCGCCCGAGCGGCGCCGAGACGTCGCCCGCGGCGCCCAGGCGCAGGAGCGCGCGCGCCGCCGCGTTCGCGTACGCGACGCGCCGCGCGTCGTCCACGATCAGGATGCCGTCGGTGGCGGTCTCGGCCAGCGCGCGGTGCGTCGCCTCGCGCTCGCGCAGCGCGGCCACCGTGCGCTGGTGGGCCGCGACCTCGTCGTCGAGCGCGCGGTTGCGCCGGCGCACGCCGGCCATGCGCAGCTCGTGCAGCCCGCCGATCGCCCCCAGCGCGCCCAGCGCGAGCAGGGCCGCGAACCAGCCCGTCTGCCAGAAGCGCGGCTCGAGCCGCAGGCGCACCGTCGCCGGGGCCGCGCTCCACACGCCGTCGTTGTTGCAGGCGCGGACCTCGAACCCGTAGCTCCCGGGCCGGAGGTTCGTGAAGTACGCCGTGCGGCGGCTGCCCGCGTACACCCACGGCTCCTCGCGGTCCGAGGCGAGCGCGCTCAGGCGGTAGCAGAAGCGCACGCGGTGCGGGTCCGTGAAGCTCAGCCCGGCGTAGGCGATCTCGAGGTCGCCGCTGCCGGGAGCGACCTGGATCCCTTCCGCCCCGAGGGGGTGCTCCACGCCGTTCGCGAGCACACGCTCGACGTGGATCTGCGGGGCGACCTCGTTGCGGCGGATCACCGGGTCCACGGCCACGACGCCGCTGACGGTCGGGAACCAGAGCGTTCCGTCTGCGGTGCGGCATCCGCCGGCGCCGTTGCCCTCCGCGTCGCAGGCCTGGTAGCAGACGAGCCGCGAGTTGGGCCGGCCGTCGAGGCAGGCGTGCAGGGCGGCTTCGGAGATCGCGAACACGCCGCGGTTGCTGTTCGCCCACAGCGTGCCCTCGACGGTGGCGAGGTGGCCCAGGTAGTCGTCGAGCAGGCCGCGCGAGGTGTCCACGAACGCGATCCGCCCGTCGCGCAGCCGGCCCAGCCCGGCGCCGTAGGTCGCGATCCACAGTGTCCCGTCCGCGCCGAGGGCGAGGTCGCGCAGCGCCACGCCGCGCGCGCCTTCGGGCAGGTCGTGGCGCGCCAGCGTCCCCTCGGCCCAGCGGAAGACGGCTCCCTCGCCCCGGCTCGCGAACCACAGCGCGCCGCCTTGATCGAAGGTCGGCAGCTCGACCGCGACGTCGGGCGCGAGCGGCAGCGGGCGCGGAGCGGGCCCGTCGCTCCCCATCTCGACCAGCCCGCCCTGCGCGCCCAGCCACACCGTGCCGGCCGCGTCCTGCGCGATCCCGGTGGACGCGAGCGGCCACGAGACGCTGCCCGCGCCGTCGCGGCGCGTGAGGAGCTCCTTGCCGCGCATCCAGAGCGCGCCGCGCGCGTCGCACAGGAGCTCCTCGATGCGCGCCGCGCCGGGCCCCTGGATCTCCGTGCGCGTCAGCCGGCCGTCCGCGAGCAGGCGGTCGATCCCGTTCCCGTGCCGGAGCAGCAGGCCGCCCTGGCCGTCGTCCACGACGGAGCGCACGGCGCCGATCTCCAGCGCGCGCACCCCCGGCGCCGGTCGCAGCCGGCAGGCGCCTTCGAGGTCGAAGCCGACCCAGAGGTTGCCCTCGCGATCCTCGAGCACGGCCCGGCAGACCTGCGGCCGCGCCGTGAGCCGCGCGCTCTCCGGCTCGCCCGAGCCGGGCGGGAGCAGCCACAGCCCGGACGTGGTCGCGATCCACGCGCGCCCCTCGGCGTCGGTCCACGCCCTGCGCGGGGAGCCGTAGAGGCCGGCGTCGAAGGAGCGCTGCGGCGCGCCCTGCGCCCGGCTGCCGGGGCGGACGAGCACGACGGGCATCCCGTCCGCGCCCGGCACGAAGCCCACGACGCCTCCCTCCGCGAGCCGCGTCGGGGCGCCGTCGGCCAGCTCGTACGCGAGCCCCTGCATCGTGACCCACACGCGGTTCCCCGCGCCCGCGAGCAGGCCGGTCACGTAGCTCTCCTCGCGCGACAGCCCGAAGTCGAGGTACGTCGCGCCCGCGGGCGTCCAGCGCGTGAGGCCGTGGCTCCCGAGCCAGATCGAGCCGTCCTCCGCCTCGACGATGTGCTCGACCGCGTCGGGCACGGCCAGCGCCACGTGCTCGAAGCGCCCGCCGGCGAAGCGGAAGGCCTGCCTGTCCTCCGTGCCGATCCACAGCGACCCGTCGCGCGCCGCGCACAGGGCCGTGATGCGGTTGCTCGAGAGCCCGGCGTGCGTGCGCGGGGAGATCACCTCCATGCGCACGCCGTCGAAGCGCACCAGGCCGCCGAACGTGCCGAACCAGAGGTAGCCGTCGCGCGTCTGCGCGATCGCGGTGACCGAGGCCTGCGGCAGGCCCTCGCGACGCGTCCACCACTCGGCGCGGAAGGGCCGCTCGTCCGCCGCGCTCGCGCCGACGTCGTGGGCATACCGGGATCCGGCGGCGGCCGGGACGCCGCACAGGAGCACCAGGGCCGCGAGGGCGCACGGGCTGCGCCCTCGCTCCCGTGCGAGCGGGGAGGGCCTCATCGCGAGCGCGCCGGATTGTGGGAACGGCGCAGCGCCCGTTCAACCGCTGGTCGCGAGAGGTCGCGCTGCGATCGACGTCCCGAGGGAGCGGGGATAGGATGCGCCCCGCGCCCGCCCGGCGCGCGGCCGCTCTCAGCGCCCCGGTACGAATCCCAGGCGATGATCTGCATCTGCTCCCAGAAGGTCTCTGCGCTGGCGAGCCTGCTGGCCACGCTCGAGGTGCCCTCGATCGGCATCCCGCTGCCGCTCGCGCAGCTCTCCGCGATGCTGACCGCGTCGATGTCGGCGCAGCTCGGCGCGAGCGCGGGCGCCGGGCTCGGGCTCTCGGCGTCGGCGATGGCGAGCATCAGCGCGGTCGCGGCCGCGACCGCGTCGGTCAGCGCCGGGCTCGGCATCGACCTCACCGCACCCGGAGCGCAGCTCGCGCTGAACGCCACGATCGGCGCCCTGAACGCCAACGCGGGCGCGTTCCTCGGGCTGGGCGGGCTCGACGCCTCCGCGTGGCTCGAGCTCTCGTTGCTCGCCTCGCTGGCGATGAAGATCAAGCTCGGCTTCGGCGTGGACATCTTCAGCGCCGGTGCTTCCGCGGCCCTGAGCGCCGCCCTGGCGGCGGGCGTCTCGGGCGCGCTCTTCGCGAGCGCGTCGGCCAGCGCCTCGCTGAGCGCGATGGCGAGCGCGATGGGCGTCGCGAGCCTCTCCGCCGCCGGCGGCATGGGCGCCTTCGCCGCCGCGCTGAGCCTCGTCGCCAGCCTGCAGATCCCCGGCATCAGCCTCTCGCTCGGCCTGCTCGGCGCGCCGCTCGCGATCCTCGGCGCGATGGCGAACATCTCGCTCGGCCTGGGGCTGAACCCGCTCGCGCCCGGCTTCGCCGCGGCCGCGCTGGCCCTGACGGCGAACCTCTCCGCCTTCGCCGACCTCTCGCTCGGCGCGGGCCTCGGCGCGGCGCTCGGCGCGGCCGCGCTGGCCTCCGCCAGCGCCTCGGCCAGCCTCGACGCGAGCGCGCTGGCGAGCTTCCAGGCGCCGGGCCTGGGCTCGCTGACGGCGGTCGCGAGCCTGGTCGCCTCCGCGGGCGCGCTGGGCTTCGGCCTGGGGATGTCCGGGCCGTGCGGCGGCGTCTGCCCGATGAGCTTCGTCTAGAGCGCTACACTCGCGCGCAAGGAGAGCGACGCATGGGACAGAAGGTCACGACCGGAGCGATGATGCTGTGCTCGTTCGGCACCGGGCCGAGCGCGATGAACGTGCTGCCGACGAACAAGGTGCTGGGGTCGAGCACGCCGACGGCGAACATCATGGACAACAAGCCGTTCGTGAACATCCCGCCGTTCATCATGTGCCTGAGCGTCGCGAACCCGGCCGTCGCCTCCGCCACCGCGGCCGCGCTCGGCGTGCTGACGCCGATGCCCTGCACGCCGGTGATCCCGGCGCCCTGGACGCCCGGCTCGCCGACCGTGCTCGTCGGCAACATGCCGATGCTGAACAACACCTCGACCTGCATGTGCGCGTACGCCGGCATGATCTCGTTCACCGCGCCGGGGCAGGTCAAGGTGCAGGTGCCCTGACCCTCAGCCGATCGGCGGCGAGAAGCGGTCGCGCGCGAGCCGCGCCGGCAGCCGCGCGGCGGGGAAGGAGCGCAGCTCGACGCTCGTGCGCTCGCGCGTCATCGCCGGCGTCACGTGCGTGCGGTGCAGCACGCCGCCGTGCAGGAGCAGCACGTCGCCCGCCTCCATACGCGGCGTCCACGAGCGCGCGCCCGGGACGGCGGCCGGCCCGAGCTCGGCGGGGGGCACGAGGCGCGCGAGCGGCGGCGCGAGCACCTCGAGCCCCGGCGCGTCCGCGCCGCAGGGCCCGAGCGGCGCCCAGCAGGTGACCATCGCGAGCAGCGCTCCGGGCGCGTCCGCGCCGAGCGCGAAGTCGTGGCCGAGCGCGCCGTCCTGGTGCCAGGCGTGCGGCGCGTGCCAGCGCGGCGCGCGCGCCGGTGCGTGCTGGCGGCGCAGCCAGGCCTGGTCGAGGTCGATCGCGAACGGGCCCTCGTGCAGCGCGGCCAGGATCGCGCGCAGGAGCTCCGTCGAGGCCAGCGCGCACGCCAGCGGAGCGCCGGCCTCCTCGTCGAGCGCGCCGAGCGACAGCGACGACGCGGTCGGCACGAAGCGCCAGCCGCCGGAGAGCTCGCGCGGCTCCGGGCCCGAGGTCGCGCGCGGCGCGAGCTCCTCGACCCGGCGGTAGCACGCGTCGGCGGCGTCGCGCAGCGCCGCGACGCGCTCGCGCTCCAGCGCTCCGCGCACGAGCGCCGCCCCGTGCGCGCGCAGCGCCGCGCAGGCGCGCGCGGCGACGTCGGGCGCGCGGGCGTCGAGGCTGCGGGACGGCATGCGGCGCATCGGGACTCGGAGCTCGCTTCTCGCCCGCGATCCTGCCATGCGTCGAGGGGCGCCCCCGTCCGCGGGCCGGCGAGCTCGCCGCGCTCAGCGCAGCGCCGCGAGCGCGCGCCCGATCTCGCTCCCGGCCTCGGCGCCGACGGGGACGAGCGGCGGGCGCAGCTCCTCGCCGCACAGGCCCAGGGCGGCCAGCGCGTGCTTGAGCGGGCCGGGGTTCGACTCGAGGAACAGCGCGCGCACGAGCGGCGCGAGCGCCTCGACCTCGCGCGCGGCGCGCGGCTCGTCCTTGCGCTCGAGCGCGTCGAGCAGCGCGACCACGCGCTCGGGCACGACGTTGGCCACGACCCCGACCACGCCGCGCGCGCCGGCGTGCATCGCGTCCGCGATCCAGGCGTCCTCGCCGCACAGGACGTCGATCACGCCCGCGCGCGCGAGCTCGGCCACGCGCGCCGCGCCGCTCGCCTCCTTGATCGCGACCACGTTCGGGTGGTGCCGGGCGAGCGTCAGCGCGGTCGCCGCCGCGAGGTCGACGCCCGTGCGCGCGGGCACGTTGTAGAGCACGACCGGCAGCCGCGTCGCCTCGGCGACCGTGCGGAAGTGCAGCTCGAGCCCCGCCTGCGTGGGGCGGTTGTAGTAGGGCGTGACGACCAGCAGGCCGTCGGCGCCGGCCTCCTCGGCGCGCTGCGCCAGGCGCAGGGTCGAGCGCGTCGCGTTCGTGCCCACGCCGGCCAGCACGGGCACGCGCCGCTGCGCGATGCCGACGGCGTAGGCGAAGAGCGCCGCGCGCTCGCCCTCCTCGAGGGTGGCCGCCTCGCCGGTCGTGCCGGCCACGACCAGGCCGTGGCTGCCCGCGGCGATCTGGCGCTCGATCAGCGCGCCGAAGCGGCGGAAGTCGACGGCGCCGTCCTGGAACGGCGTCGGCAGGGCGACGATGCTGCCGTGGAAGGAGCTCCTCACGGTTGCGGTCCGAGGAGCGCCAGCATCTCCCGGATCGACCGCTCGACGCCAGAGAAAAGCGCGCGCGCGACGAGCGCGTGCCCGATGTTGAGCTCCTCGACGTGCGGCAGGCGCGCGACGGGGACGACGTTCTCGTGGTCGAGACCGTGGCCGGCGTTGACGCGCAGGCCCAGGCGGTGTCCCAGCTCGGCCGCGCGCACCAGGCGCTCGAGCTCCGCCGCGCGCGCCGCTCCGGCGGCGTTCGCGTAGGCGCCGGTGTGCAGCTCGACGAAGTCCGCGCCGAGCGCCGCCGCCGCCTCGAGCGCCGGCGCGTCGGGGTCCACGAACAGGCTGACCAGGATCCCGGCGCCCTGCAGGCGCGGGATCGCCGCCGCCAGGCGCGCGCGCTCGGCCACCACGTCGAGGCCGCCCTCGGTCGTGATCTCCTGGCGGTTCTCGGGCACCAGGCAGACCTCGTCGGCGCCGCTCGCCAGCGCGATCGCGAGCATCTCCTCGTCCAGGCTCGACTCGAGGTTCAGGAGCGTCGTCACCGCCGCGCGCAGCCGGCGCAGGTCCTCGTCCTGGACGTGGCGGCGGTCCTTGCGCAGGTGGCAGGTGATGCCGTGCGCGCCGGCCGCCTCGACCGCCAGCGCCCAGGCGACCGGGTCCGGCCGGGCGCCGCGCCGCGCCTGGCGCACGGTGGCCACGTGGTCGACGTTGACGTGCAGGCGAGGCATCGCGGCCCGGGGCGGGCCGGATGATACGGTGTCACGCCCCCCATGCGCATCATCGGCATTGGCCAGCGCCTAGGAGTTTCTAAATCGAAACAGTTCCTGCTGAAGGTCTTCGAGGAGCAGGGGCCCAGCCTCAAACCCAAACGCAGCAAATAGCTCCTGAGCGCAACTGATTGCCAGTTGGCGGGCTTCTGTAATCAACTGTGATCTTCCTAGCTGTCGTGAGAAGGAGAACGCTCGGAGGTTCGCTGGGCCGTACTCGCCAAACCACCGCCTTTCGTCGTCTCCGTGCAAATGCCGTCCTCTTAGTTTGCTTAGGTCTAGTCGAACGAACATGTCGTCTGCGCCGGCTTCAGTTTGGGAATACCGTGCCGCGAATTCTAAGTATTCTGTAACTGACCAGAGGGTCGATATGATTGGAAGGCGGGTGCCTGGTGTCCAATTTACTCTCTGTGGCTGGAGGGGGCTCTGGTCAAGCCAGTCGGTCCAAATGCCTCCACGATATACAAACTGGCCGCTGCGGAAGGCGCGCCAAATCTCAACATGTGAATGCCAATCCGTTTCTACACCTATCCAGTCTTGGCTTTCCGGTAGTTCCCAGCCAGCGCCAATATGTGGAAAATCCCAGCCACGTAATTCTACTCGAGCCTTTTCGATTGCCAGTTGCAGGCGCTTTGTGTTGGCCACTCGCGTCGAGTCAAAGCTGGTGGGCCTCAGCTCTACACGCCAATAGCCTCGTTCCTCTAGTTTCTCGATAACGGTAGTCATAGATTGCCGCGTTCTGTTTCGAAAGCCACCTCACTGCCTTGGTTCGAAGTGGATCCAGTGAGGAGGCCGACTGCAGATGCGCGTGTCAAGAATCGGCGTATTCCTTTGTCTGTTGCCATTTCCAATAGCTCGCGCATCTCGTCGTAGTTGGCAACTTCCCTCGATTCGGGTTTGCGATTGGATCGAACGTAGACAGCGCCATCTCTCAGCAGCGGCCGACCGTCAGAGAGGGCTCGTTTGCATATAACCGGGAACTCCGGGAATTCGGAAATGGCAATCACGACTATTGTTTGGCCGTCCACGTCGACAAAATACGAATCAAATTCAATCCGTGGATCGGCGTACTCAGCGACGGTGTCAGCGAGGTGATCGTGTCTCCACGTGGCGAGCTGATCGGGGGCAAGGCCTTCAATCGCGAGTCCTCCATCAGATTGTTCTTTGATGCCGAGGAGGACGAGTCCACCGTCTCTGCGGTTGGCCATCGCCAGAATCCCGCGAACCACCTTGCCCTTGAATGGGCTGTCTGTTCGAGATCCGGCGCCCTTGAATTCGACGCCAGACCTCTCGCGGCCAAGCGCGATCAGGCTCCTGATGTCAAGTGCGGAGAGAGGCATGTCGAGAAACTAGATTGGAAGGAAGCGTCCGGCCGGGCGCCGCGCCGCGCCTGGCGCACGGTGGCCACGTGGTCGACGTTGACGTGCAGGCGAGGCATCGCGGCCCGAGGCGCGCCGGATGATACGGTGTCGCGCCCCCCATGCGAATCATCGGCGGCACGCACGGCGGGCGGCGCATCGCCGCGCCTCCGGGACGCGCGACGCGCCCGATGCTCGAGCGCGTGCGCGAGGCGGTCTTCTCGACGCTCGCGCCCTGGCTCGAGGGGGCGCGCGTGCTCGACCTCTTCGCCGGCAGCGGCAGCCTGGGGCTGGAGGCGCTCTCGCGCGGAGCGCGGAGCGCGCGCTTCGTCGAGCGCGACGCGCGCACGCTGGCGCTCCTGGCCGAGAACGCGCGCGCGCTGGGGCTGGACGAGCGCGCCGAGGCGGTCTGCGGCGACGCGCTCGCGGCGGAGCGCTGGGGCGAGGAGCCGCTCGACGTCGTCTTCCTCGACCCGCCGTACGCGCTGGCGGTCGATCCGGGCGGCCGGCGCGCCGTGCTGCGCGCGCTCGAGGCGCTGGTCGAGGAGCGCATGGCGCCCGACGGCGTGGCCGTGCTGCACGTGCCGCGCGGCCACCTCGACGAGAAGGCCTTCGCGCCCGCGCTCGTCGTGCGCCGGCGCGACTACGGCACGAACGCGATCTGGTACGTGGGCTCGAGCCGCGCCGAGGAGCCGGCGTGAGCGCGGGAAGCGCGGGCGCGCCGGGCGCCGCGTAGGATGCGCGCGCCGATGGCCGGGGCGGAGGAGGGCGCGCGGGAGGGGAGCGGCGAGCGCCGCGGCCGGCTCTTCGTCGAGGGCGCGCTCGTGGCGGGCGTCGTGCGCTTCGCGCGTGGGCGCATCGCGTCGGTCGCGCTCGAGCCCGACGCGCGCGACGCGGCCGCGCTGCCGGTCGTCGCGCCGGGCCTGGTCGACCTGCACGTGCACGGCTACGGCGGCGCGGAGCCGACCGGAGCGCTCGGCGCGATGGCGCGCGCGCTCGCCGCGCAGGGCACGACCGCCTTCCAGCCGACGCTCTTCCCCGAGCGGCCCGAGGCGCTGGGCGCCACGGCCGAGCGCACCTGGCGCGCGGCGCGCGCGCTGGAGGCGGCGCGCGAGCGCGGCGAGGAGGCCGGCGCGCGCGTGCTCGGCCTGCACCTCGAGGGGCCGTTCGTCTCGCCGCGCGCGGCCGGGGCGCTCGCGCCCGACGCGCTCTGCGAGCCCTCGCCCGCCGCGCTGCGCGCGATCCTCGGGCCGGCGAGCGGCGAGGGGCGCGGCGTGCGCACGATGACGCTCGCGCCCGAGCTCCCGGGCGC
>CADEGS010000137.1 GCA_902826945.1 uncultured bacterium
TCGAGCGGCACGAACGCGATGCGGTCGTGCGGGTAGTCGAGCACCGTGCGGAAGGGCTTCAGGAAGGCCTGGCCGAGGTTGCCGGCGGTGTAGCGGTCGGCGAGGCCGCCGCGCTCGGCGACGGAGAACTCGACCGTCGGGCGCTCGAAGCGGCGGCCGCCGAGCTCGAACCACTCGAGCGGGCCGGTCCAGGTGTCGATGACCCCGCCGACGCCGCCGGCCTTCGAGGCCTTGACCGCGCGGCCCTCGAGCAGGCGCAGGCGCTCGACGGTGGGCGCGTGGAAGGTCACCGTGCCCGAGCCGGCGCCGGTGTCGAGGCGGAAGAAGGCGGTGTGGTCGCCCTCGAAGGAGCCCTCGACGGCCGGCGTGCGCGCGTCGAGCGCCATCGCCTGCCAGCGCGCGCCGGCGAGCTCGTAGCGCGCGGGGTCGTGGATCCAGGCGCGCGCGCTCTCTGCCTCGAGCTCGACCACGGCGCGCGCGAAGAGGTCGTAGCCGACGATGCCGCCGATCTCCTCGCCGAAGATGTCGCTGAGGAAGGCGAGGTCGAGCTCGACGTACACCGGGCGCTCGAGCCGCATCGGGCCGAGCTCGAAGCGCGTGCCGCGCCGGAAGGACGTGCTCGCGTGCCCGCCGACGCCGAGCGCGAGCACCTCGCCCACCGCGGGCAGGTCGAGCGAGCGCGCGGCCGCGCCGTCGATGCACATCGCGCCCGCGCCGGTGTCGAGGATGAACCAGCCGACGTCCTCGCCCTCGACCAGCGGGTGGACGAGCACGTGGCCGCTCGCCACGCGCAGCGTCTCGAGCTCGGCGGGTGCGTCCGGGTCGAACGAGGCGTCGTCGGTCGGCGCGAGCGGCGGCGCGAACGGGCTGCGGACGAAGGTCGGCGGCACCGAGGCCGCGCTCCAGCGCGACCAGGACTCGTGCCCGGCCTCGTCCGTGAGATGCACCTCGTGCGCGACGCGCAGCCCGTCGTGGTCGCGCCAGTCGGAGAAGGTCCAGGTGCGCTCGCCGGCGGGCGTGGTCTGCACCAGGGCCGCGGGCAGCGCGCTCTCGGGGTCGAGGCGCAGGCGGCCCTCGGTCGGCGTGTCGGCGAGGCGCACGACGAGCCACGCGCCTTCGTCCCCGGCCGCGTCGTCCTCGAACGCGACCGGCGCGCGCGGATCGACCCAGTAGCCGCTCTGGAACCAGTGCTCGAAGCGCTCCTCGTCGCGCCCCTGCAGGCGCAGCGCGCGCGTGCTGCCGTCGTAGTCGGTGCGCCAGACGGTCTGGCCGTCGTTGCCGACGGTGCTCCCGAGCGGTCCGTCCACCCGGTGCACGAACGCGCCGCCGGGCGCGAAGGTGAACGAGGCGTCGGCCTCGACGCCCTGGTCGCGGCTGCGGCCGGCGAGCGTCAGCGGCTGCGCGCGCCGGCCGATCGCGGCGCGCGCGCGCGCGACGAGCTCGCTCGTCGCCGGACGCTCGAGCGCGACGCTCTGTTGCGGCGCGGCCGCGTGGCAGGCGGGAGCCAGGGCGAGGAGGAGGGGCAGGGTCCAGGCGTCGTGCTTCATCGTTCGTCTCGCTGTTCGTCGCGCTCGGGGAGCGGCGCGAAGGCGCTCGTCCAGGTGTAGAGCTCGGCTCCCGCGCGGCGCGCGCCGCGCCGGCGCAGGTACGCCCGCAGGTCCGCGAGCGTCCGGTTCACGTGCTCGAGCTCCCCGGGCGCGAGCCAGGCCTTCGTGCGCTCGACGTGCAGCGTCGCGCGCGGGCCGGCGCTGCGCGCGCGCGGGCCGCGCGCCCCGCGGCGCACCTCGCGCTCGGCGGAGCGCAGCACGGCGCCCGCGGCGTCGGCCCAGGCGCGCCGGAAGGCCGGCGGGCTCGCGGGCCCGAGGTCGGCGCGGATCTCGTCGGCGCACAGCTCGAGCACGGCCGCGCGCCGCCCGCCGCTCTCGCGCGCGCCTGCGTCGCGCACGATGCCGGCCTCCTGCAGCCGCCGCAGGTGGTGGTACAGCCCGTCGGCCGGCCGGTCGAGCAGGCGCGCGAGCTCGGTCACCGTGACCTTCCCATGGATCTGCAGCGCTTCCACGATCTCGATGCGGGCGGGGGAGAGGACGCCCGCCAGCCGGCCGGCGTCCTCGAGGCGCAGGGTCTTGCGTCGCGGGGCCATGCCCTATTTTTGGAGGATCCGCCGCTTTTTCAAGAACGCTCCGGCCGGCGACCCCGGACGGGCGGGGGAGGCGCGGCCCCGGCGCCGCGCCGGGCGCTACTCCTTCAGGAAGAGGTAGTACATCTGCCCGACCAGCTTCGTGACCCCGGCGCGGTCCTCGGCGTCGGGCCCGATGCCGAGGTACAGGTCGGCGCGCCCGGCGGTGCGGATCGCGCCGCCGGTGTCCTGGTCGAAGAAGAAGCGGTGGAAGCCCTTCTCGGTGCGCGGCCCGTCGGGCGTGTCGAAGGCCGACACGAAGACGACCGCGCCGCGCGGGAAGAGCGTCTTGTCCGTCGCGATCGAGCGCCCCTGGTCCACCTCGACGTCGAGGCTGCCGTGCGGGTTGCCCTCGATCGGCGTGAAGAAGACGTACGAGGCGTTGCGATCGAGGTACTCGTCGAGCTCCTCGGGCGGCGCGCTCGCCGCCCAGGCGCGGATCGTCTTCAGGCTCGCCTGCCCGCGCGGGATCTTGCCGTCGGCCTCGAGCTCGCGGCCGAGCGAGGTGTAGGGCTGCCCGTTCTTGCCCGCGTAGCCGACGCGGAAGAGCGAGCCGTCCTCGAGCTCGACGAAGGCCGAGCCGTTCACGTGCGCGATGTAGGCGTCGAGCGGGTCGTCGAGCCACACGAGCTCGAGCCCCTTGTCCTTCAGGATCCCGGCCTCGATCGAGCCGCGCGACGGATAGCGCGGCATGCGCCCGTAGGCCGTCTCCCAGCCGAGCACGCTGCCGTCCTTGTCCTTCACCAGGTCCGGCGGCAGCCCGTACAGCGGGAAGCGGTACGCGCCGCCCTGCGTGCGGCTGCCGTGCAGGAGCGGCGTGCAGTACGCCGTGAAGAGCACGCCGCCGCCCTGGCCGTCCCAGCCGGCGCTCTCGTAGACGTCGAACTCGCTCACGACCGACTGCTGGAAGGCGTCGGCGCTCGGGCTCTCGTGCAGGAGCTCGCGGAAGCGCTCGAGCGAGCGCAGCGCGCGCTCGTGGCTGACGCCGGCGATCGGGAAGAACTGCTGCGCGTGCTTGCGCTGCGTCCAGGCGATCGAGCGCTCGAGCGCCGGCAGGAAGGTGTCGCGCTCCTCCCACTCGGGGCGGAAGTCCGGCACGTCCTTCGGATCGACCAGGATCAGCGCGGCCGCGCCCTCGTCGAGCGGGCGGGCGTAGTCCGGCGTGGACGAGCAGGCGGCGAGCGAGAGCAGACCGAGCAGCGGGAGCAGGATGCGGCGCATGGC
The DNA here is from genome assembly GCA_902826945.1 of uncultured bacterium. The sequence continues at coordinate 3,401 of CADEGS010000137.1, forward strand.
CGCAGGATAGGAAGCCGCGCGCGGGCCTTCGAGCCCGCCCGGCGAATGTCCGTCGGACGCCGGAAGCCCGTGCGCGAGCGTCCTTTGCGGCGGCGCGGGACTCGCGCGCAGGGAAACGGAGGCGCGCCGCGTCCGGCGGCGCCAGGATCGCGCGTCCGGGCGCCGCCGCCCGGCCGGAGAGACCCATGACCGAGAGCACGAAGGACTACATCCTGGGCGTCGAGCGCGCCGAGCTCGACCGCCTGCGCTTCCAGCACACCGCCTGGCTCGCGCCGATGCACCGGCTGCTCGCGCGCGCCGGCCTGCGCGGGGGCGCGCGCGCGCTCGACCTCGGCGCCGGGCCGGGCTTCACGACGGTCGAGCTGGCGCGCTTCGTCGGGCCGGCGGGCAGCGTGCTCGCGCGCGAGCAGAGCGCCGACTTCCTGGCTTTCCTGCGCCACGAGCGCGAGCGCCTGGGCCTCTCCTGGATCGAGCCCAGCGAGGGCACGGTCGAGACGCTCGAGCTGCCCGCGGCGAGCGTGGACCTCGCCTACTCGCGCTGGCTCCTCTGCTGGCTCCCCGATCCGCTGCCCGCGCTCGAGCGCGTCGTGCACGCGCTCGCGCCCGGCGGCGCGCTCGTCCTCCAGGAGTACCTCGACTGGGCCGCGATGAAGCTGCTCCCGCGCAGCGCCGTCTTCGACCGCGGCGTCGCGGCCTGCATGCGGAGCTGGGAGGTCGGCCGCGCGACGATCGACTTCGCCGAGCGCGCGCCGGAGATCGCGCAGCGCTTCGAGCTCGCGCTCGAGGTCTTCGAGCCGGTGGCGCGCACGGGCGGCGTCGGCTCGCTCGAGTGGCGCTGGATGGGCGGCTTCTTCTCGATCTACCTGCCGAAGCTCGTCGAGCGCGGCCTCTACGACGAGGCCGAGCTCGAGGCCTGGCGCGCCGAGTGGGCGCGCCGCGAGCGCGACGGCACGAGCCGCGTGTGCACGCCGACGATGGCCGACGTCGTGCTGCGCAAGCGCTGAGTTGCTCACCGGCTCAGAAGATCCGGATGTAGGAGAGGTCCAGCCATCCCCAGGAGACTGCTCCGTAGATCCGGAAGTCCCAGGACGAAACGACGCCCAGGGCGTCGTTCTGGATCCCCAGCGTCACGCGGTAGTAACCAGGCTTGAGCGTACCCGCGCTCCAGACGCCGACCGGCCCGCAGCCGTCGACCTCCGCCGCCACCGTGCGGATCACGTTCCCGGTCTTCGTGAGCCGCTCGACGCGCCACACGGAATTGGTCTCGAAGCGCGAGTTGCCCGCGAAGAAGGAGGAATGCCAGTTGCCCAGGATCACGCTGGGTGGGCGGACGAGATCGATCGAGGGGAACGGAGGCTCCTTGCCTGCGGAGCCGCTCCCATGGATCGCCTGGATCTCCTCCGGGGAAAGAGCTCTCGAGTACACGCTGACCTCGTCGATCAGCCCGCCGAACCAACCTCCGCCGTCGCCACCGACCTGGAGCTCCGAGAAGTCGATGGGCTCCGAGCTGATGATCGGCCCTCCCCCGAGATTCCTGCCGTAGCCGACGAAGACGGAGTCCACGTAGAACTCGGTCAGGCTGCTTCTCCGCAGGAAGGCGAGGTGGACCCAGCGCTCGGCCGGCAGATCCACGAACGAATAGGCGATCTGCCCGCCCAGGTGAGCGTGCAGCTTGCTGGAGAAGCTGGCGGTATCGAGTCGCAGGTTCGTCTTGTCCCGGACGATGACGTTCCCGGCGCCTGGATTGAGATCAGGATCCCAGTACACCCAGCACTCGACGGTGAAGTCGCCGGATCCGATCGCGATGGGTTGGGGATAGTTCACGCGCACGGAGTCCCCCGGCCCGTTCAGAGCGATCGCCTGCCCGACCACCCCGGGTGCGCAGCCGGCCATGCCGTTCCGATGGATCGAGGCCGTGCCCTGGACGAAGTCCGTGGTCGAGACGGGCAGCCAGGCCTCGAGGTTCGCCGGAGCGGGGATCGACTGTGCGCTCGTGGCCGTGGCGGCCAAGAGCGATGCGAGGAGGAGATGCAGGGCACGACGGGAATCTGCGTTGACCATGACGACCCTCGGGAAGAACGGTGGAAGAACCAGCTCGTTCGAGGGGGCTCGAACGGCGCTGCATCACACGCAGCGGTGGGATGTCCTCGCGCAGCGCCCCGGACGGGACACGATTCCCGGGGTCTTCTCCTCTCGGATCGGAGCGCCCTTGTCGAACGGACGCGCCCGACCACCACGGTGCGGTGCAGCCTGGGAGATCAGGAGTCCGGCAGCCAGCGCGTCTCGAGCGGTGCCAGGGGCTCCAACCCGCCGTGCGCGAAGGCGGCGAGGCGAGGGGCATGTGCACGCCGCGCGTCGGGGTTGTGCACGAGCAGGCCGCCCGCGAGGCGCGCGAGCTGGCAGCGCTCGTCCAGGTCGCGCGCGAGCGCCGGCGGCGGCGGGCCGTCGAGCGCGCCCGCGAGCCACGTGCGCAGCGCGGCCAGCACGAACAGGTTGCTGCCCTCGCCGCTCAGGACGAGCCCCGCGCCGAGCCGGCGCGCGGGAAAGGGGGCGCGCAGGCGCACGCCGCGCGCGGCGGCGAGCGCCTCGTCCTCGCGCCGCGCGGCGGCGGCGCCGGCGTCCTCCGCGGGCGCTCCGGTCGCCGGGACGAGCGCGATGCGGCGCACCAGGACGCCGAGCGAGCGCCTGTCGCGCGCGGGATCGGGCCGATGCGTGCGGGACGCGACGACGACGCGCAGCACGTCGTCGCCTTCGAAGGCGGGGATCTCGAGCGCGAGCTCGTGCCGGCCCGGCCCGAAGGGCGCGCTCGCCCGCGCGCGCCCGCTCGCGTCGCGTGCCTCGAGCCGTGCGGGCGCAGAGCCCTCGGGCACGAACACGCTCGCGTAGAGGCGCAGCGCACCCGGCGCGGGGCGCGGCACGAGCAGGTGTGCCTCGCCGCCGGTCCAGCGCACCGGGACGAGCGCGCCGTCCTGCGGCCAGAGCGACGCGCCGTTCTCGAGGCCGAGCCAGCCCGGGCCGAGCCACGGCGCGGCCGGCGCTTCTCCCGCGACGACGCGCGCGGCGAGCGGCGCGTCGAGCTGGTAGCGCGGCGCCTCGGCGCGCGCGTCCGCGTCCAGCCACGAGCCGCTCGGCGTCCCCCCGCCCGCCCGCGTCCCCCCGCCGGCGCGCACGAGCACGCCGCCGGCGCGCACCCAGCTCTCGACCGCGGGCGGAAGCGTCTCCGCCGCGTCGCCCGCGCCCACTCCCGCGGTGAGGAGCAGCGCGGCGCACCCATCCAGCGCGCCGCAGGCGAGCTGACGCTCGTCGAGGCACTCGAGCGGCGCGACGCGCGCGAGCGCCGGCCAGCTCGCGGCGATCCCGTCCCACACGCCGAGCCCGGGCTCCAGCGCGAGGCAGCGCGTCGGGTAGTACGCCGCGAGCGGCGAGGGCTCGCGCGTGCGCCCCCACGCGCCCTCGAGCGCGGCCAGCGCCACGGCGCCGCTCTCGAGCTGCTCGGGGTACTCGAAGAGCTCGAGCGCGCCCTGCGCCGCGTCGGCGAAGGCGCGCCGCGCCATCGCCTCGGGACCGAGCACGCGCGGCCCCTCGGTGGCGAAGGCCGCGCCGGCCGTGCGACAGAGCGACGCCAGGCGCGCGCCGAAGAGCTCCTCCATGCCCGACTGCGTCGAGCGCACGCACGCGCCGCGCGCGCCGGCGATCGCGGCCAGCGCGCCGAGGTCGCGCCCCAGGCGCACGTCCTCGCTGCAGTGGCCGACCTTGACCTCGAGCGGGCGGCCGGGGAAGCGCTCGGCCGCGAGCGCCAGCGCGCGCTCGGTCCACGCGCCGAGCGCTTCCTGATAGAACGCGATCGCGTCGTCGCGGTGGAGCGGGTGCGCCGGCGCGACGCCCTCGAAGCGCGGCCAGGGCGACCGCTCCAGCGCCTCGGGCGCGAGCTCCCAGCGCGCCGCGAGCGCCGCGCCCTCGCCGTGGCGCACACGCATCGCCGCGCGGAAGGCCGCCTCCGCCGCCGGCTCGCCGCACCAGAAGCCGGGGTGGTGGATCCCGGTCGGCGCGCCGCGCTCGCGCCGCAGGATCCAGTCGGCGACGCCGCTCGGGTAGCCGAGCTCGCCGTAGTCGGCGGGGAAGCCGACGACGACGCCGTCCGCGAGCGCGCCCAGCGCGTCGGCCGCGGCGGCGTAGAAGCGCTCGAGCGCGCGCGCCGTGCCGGGCGCGTGCAGGCTCGGGAAGGGGCTCGCGCAGCCGTGCTCGAGGCAGCGCATCGGCTCGAACGCCGGGCGCTCGTCCGTCTTCCAGCAGAAGCCCGGCGCGCGGAACCACGGCGGCGAGACGTGCAGCCACAGGTAGACCCAGTACGCGAGCCCCGCCGCGCGCGCGGCGCGCGCGTTGCCCGCGTGCAGGGCGAAGTCCCACGCGCCGGGCCGCGGCTCGACCACGGCCCAGCTCACGTAGTCCTCGACCGCCTCGAAGCCGCGCGCGCGCCAGCCGGGGAGGAACGAGCGCTCGATCTCGGGGTCGGGCGGCGCGTCGCCGTGCCACGCGGCGCGCAGCGCGGCCACGCCGAGGTTGCCGGTGCGCAGGCGCGGTCCGCGGAGCATGGCGGGACAGCGTATCCGGCGCGCGCGGCGAAGCGGCCACCGCTCCGCAGCGGAGGGTGTAGGCTTGGCGACCCCGCGAAACCCTCTCCCGCGCTCCACGCCATGGCACGACCGCTCTCCTCCGTCGCGACGCTCCTCGTCGCGCTCCTCTCCTCCGTCCTGCACGCGCAGTGGTCCGGCGCGGCCACGAACCTCGCCCTGGCGGACGCCGCGGGCGAGCAGACGCAGTGCAAGGTCGTCGCGACCGACGACGGCGGCTGCTACGTGAGCTGGTTCGACAACCAGAGCGGCGGCTACGACGTGCGCCTGCAGCGCCTCGATGCGGACGGCGTCGAGCAGTGGGCGCACGGCGGCGTCCTGATCGCCGACCGCTCGTTCAGCTCGACGCAGGACTACGACCTCGACGTGGACGCGGCGGGGAACGCGCTGCTCGCGTTCCGCGACGACCGCATCACGGGCACCCAGATCACGGCGACGAAGGTGGACGCGAGCGGCGCGCAGGTCTGGGGCGCGACGGGCGTGCAGCTCACCGCCACGACGGCCTTCGTCGCCGCGCCCAAGGTCGCGGGCACGACCGACGGCGCGGTCGTCGTCGCCTGGACGCAGGACGCGACCACGAAGGTCCAGGGCCTCGACGCGAGCGGCGCGACGGCCTGGGGGCCGGTGACCTTCACGCCCGGCGCCGGCAGCTACACGGCGAGCGACATGCACGACGCCGACGCCGGCAGCGTGATCGTCTCCTTCGTGCACCAGACCGGCGGCTTCGGCTCGCCGCGCCACATCCTGGCGCAGAAGCTCGACGCCGCGGGAGCGCTCCTGTGGGGCGCCGGGCACGTGGCGGTCTTCGACGGCGGCTCCATCCAGCTCGGCAACTTCCCGCCCTTCGTCCCCGACGGCGCGGGCGGCGCGGTCTTCAGCTGGTACTCCGTCTCGCCCTTGCAGTGCCGCGCGCAGCGCGTGCTCGCGAACGGCAGCGAGGCCTTCGCGCACGACGGCGTCGCGCTCTCGACCGACGCGACGCGCGTGCGCGTCTCGCCCAGCGCGGGCTTCGCGCCGGCGACCGGCGAGGTGATCGCCTTCTGGACCGAGCAGAACGCGCTGCAGTCGATGGACGGCGTGTACGGCCAGAAGCTCGACGCGAGCGGCGCGCGCCAGTGGGGCAGCGAGGGGCTCGCGCTCGTGCCGCTCGGCGCCGTCCAGCGCAGCTTCGTGCGCACGCTCGTGCGCGGCACGGGGGCTTACGTCTCGTGGATCGCGTCGCCGGCCTTCGGGCAGGACCAGGTCTTCGCCGCCCGCGTGGCCGGCGACGGCTCCTCGCTCGTCGCTCCCTTCTCGATCGCGACGACGCTCTCGAGCAAGGGCCGCCTCGACGCGGCCTTCGGCGCGCAGGGCTTCGCGATCCAGGCCTGGGTGGACGGCCGCTCCGACGCCGGCGACGTCTACGTCCAGAACGTGCAGGTCGACGGCTCGCTCGGCAGCCTGGTCTGCTCGCCTGCGGACGCCGCGGCGCGCAACGCCGGCGCCAACCCCGCCGTCTACGCCGTCCAGAACCCGCCGATCCTCGGCGACACGCTGCTCGCCACGGTCGACGTCGCCGCCGCCGGCCAGGCCGCGTCCTTGCTCTTCGCCTTCGACACCGCCTTCGAGCTCACGCTCGCCGGCGGCCAGGTGCTCCTGTGCCTCGACCTCGGCGGCAGCGGCGAGCTCCTCACCGGCAGCGGCCTCCTGCCCGTCGCCTCGGGCGCCGTGGACTCCTACCAGGGCGCGGTCCCGCTCGACCTCTCCCTGTGCGGCTACGCGCTCTGCACGCAGGCCATCCTCTTCGGCAGCCCGCCCTACGAGCTCTCGAACGCGCAGGACCTGACGGTCGGCGGCTGAGCGCGGCCGCGCGTCGCGGTCAAACGACGCGCAGCTCGGCCAGCCGCTCCGCGCGCGCCGCGGCGAAGCGCGCGATGCCCTGCCACAGGGAGTCCGGGTCGAGCCGCGCCTCGCGGCGGATCTCCTCGACGCTGCCGCCGGTGCGCCAGCGGTCGTCCCAGTCGGGGCTCATCGCGAAGCGCTCGGCCGCCTTGTGCGGGAGCCAGTCGTGCATCAGGCGGCGCGCGCCGTTCGTGATCACGGTCGAGTCGAGCCAGTCGGCGCGCGGCAGCACGCGCTCGCGGTAGGCGGCGGGCTGGAGCTGGAAGAGCTCCCAGGAGCACGCCTGCACGATCTTGACGTTCGGGCCCTCGCCGCGGCGCAGGCGCGGGAGCAACGTGTAGAGCGAGTCGGTGGTGCTCGTGCCCTGCACGATCAGCGTGCCCTCGGGGGCGCGCTTGGGGTCGTGCGGCTTCACGACGTAGGCGCCTTTCGCCGCCTCGCGCGCGTCGGGCACGCCGAGCGCCGCGCGGTCGGGGATCGAGACGGCGGGGCGCGTCAGGTGCAGCGCGACGATCGGCCGGTCGCTCGCGAGCGCGGCGGCGAGCAGCGGCGCGACCTCGTTGTGCTCCCAGGGCGCGACGTTGATCACGTGGCCGTCGGGGAAGAGCTGCGTGACGCCCGGCGCGAAGATGCCGAAGTGCGTGCGGCTGTCCTCGGCGGTCTCGGGGCCGGAGTGCCCGACGACCCAGATCAGCTTGCCGACCTTCAGCGGGCAGTCCTGCGCGAGCTGGCTGAAGAGGCGGATCAGCCCGTACTTCAGGTACGAGAACGAGCCGTAGGTCGAGCACGCGCCCCAGTAGCCGAGGAAGCTCTCCTCGGGCGTCTCCGAGAAGTTGACCGTCGCGAGCCCCACCGAGAGGCCGGAGTTCGTGAACTCGGTGATCTGCTGCGGCAGGAGCGAGCCGGTCGGGTTCTTCGTCCGCTCGTACCAGCCGAAGCCCCCGAATCCACCGGGGCCGCCCGTGCCCTTGCCGAAGCCCGAGATGTTCGTCGAGTCGGCCAGGTCGGCCGAGCAGGCGAGCACGAGCGGGCGGCCCATCGACTCGTGCGCGAGCGTGTTGACCCACGCGCCGAAGGTCGAGAAGGCCTGGCGGTTCGGCGCCTTCGTGCCGGGCGCGAGGAAGAGTTCTTCTGGGAGCTTGTCCACCGCCAGCCACGAGCGGTCCTCGGCCAGGTTCCGCTTCGGGCTCGCCAGGCGGAAGCCGCGCGGGCGCTCGGGCACCGACTCGCCGAGCTCGACCAGCGTGTCCGCGAGGTAGGCGACGAGCTCGGGGTCGTCGCGCAGCACCGAGAAGACCGTGTCGAGCCAGCCGCGCGTCTGGTCGCGGCAGGCCTCCTCGCCGGGGTCGGTCGTGTCGCCGAAGCCCGCGAACGCGACGCCGTACTTCTGCTGGAAGTCCGCGCGCCCGCGCCAGAAGAGCTCGGAGTTGCGCTTGTGCGGCGTGCCGTGCGAGGCCGCGTCGAACTTGTGGTAGCCGCGCCCCTTGCGCGTCTTGACCCACACCACGCCCGGCCGCCCGCCGGGCGCCTCGTCGTGCACGATCGCGAGCAAGGCGCGCGTGATCGCGGCGTAGTCCTCGCCCTTCTCCGTGCCCGCGACGCGCCAGCCGTACGGCTCGAACCACTCGCGCGGCCCGCCGTGCACGACCTCGCTGTTCGCGAAGGCGTCGATGCCGTGGTCGTTCCAGTCGAAGAGGTAGATCAGGTTGTCGAGGCCCAGCCCCCAGGCCGAGTTCTTGACCTCGTGGTGCGCGCCCGCGGTGTGGCCGCCCTCGCCCTCCATCGCGAACACGCGCACCTCGCCCGCGCCCGCGTGCTTGAGGGCCAGCGCCTCGCCCAGCGCGGCCGGCGCGCCGTGCCCCGAGGGCCCGGTGTTGAACTTGAAGAAGAGCGTCTTGCCCTCCATCTCCGCGTGCCCGGGCAGGCGGCCGTTGTGGCGCAGCCACAGCAGGTCGTCCTTCGTGAGCTGGCGCTCGTCGGCGTTCGGCACGAGGTAGCGCGCCTCGCCCGTCTGCTCGTGCCGTAGCCGCAGCGCCTCGTTGTAGACGGCGAGCAGCGCGTACACGACCGGGCAGCAGTGCC
>CADEGS010000138.1 GCA_902826945.1 uncultured bacterium
GGCGCCGTCGAGCGCCGCGCGCTGCCAGCGCGCGTGGTCGATCGGCTGCCCCAGCGCCTCGGCCGCGAGCCGCTCGCGCAGCGCGCCGCCGCCCGCGCGCGCCTCGGCGTAGAGCGCGCCGAGCTCGCCGACGAGGATGCCGAGCGAGCGCCCGTCGCACAGCGCGTGGTGGACGACCAGGCACAGGACGTGCTGGCGCTCCGCGCGCCGCACGAGCAGCGCGCGCCAGCCGGGCTCGCGCTCGAGGTCGAAGGGCGCCTGCGCGGCGCGCGCCAGCGCCGCGCTCTGCTCGCGCTCGGCGTCGTCGGGGCCGAGCGCGGTCAGGTCGAGCGTCGTGAGCGGGAGCGCGCCGGGCGCGTCCACGACCTGCCGCGCGAGCGCTCCGCGCGCGACGAGCCGCGTGCGCAGCGCCTCGTGGCGGCGGACGAGCGCCTCCAGCGCGACATGGAGCGCCGCCGCGTCGAGCGCTCCCGTCAGGCGCAGCGCGATCGGCACGTGGTAGAGCGCGCTGCCCGGGCGCAGGCGCTCGAGGAACCACAGGCGCTCCTGGGCGAAGGAGAGCGGGCCCTCGCGCGGCGCGCCGGGCTCGGTCTGCGCCGTCGGGCCCGCGAGCGTCCCCGCGGCGCCGGCGCGCGCCAGGCGCTCGGCGAAGGCGTCGAGCGTGGGCGCCTCGAACAGCGTGCGCAGCGGCACCTCGCGCCCGAGCGCCTGCGCCAGGCGCGCGGCCACGCGCGCGGCGGAGAGCGAGTGCCCGCCCTGCTCGAAGAAGCCGGCCTCGAGCGCGACGGCGTCGCGGCCGAGCACGCCGGCCACGACCGCGGCCACGAGCTCGCGCAGCGGGTCGGGCGCGGCGCGCGGCGCGCGCCCCGGCTCCGCCTCGGGCGCGAGCGAGGGCGGCGGCGGCGCGGGGAGCGCGGCGCGGTCGATCTTGCCGTTGCGATTGACCGGCAGCTCGTCCAGCAGCGCGAAGGACGCGGGCACCATCTGGCGCGGCAGGCGCGCGGCGAGCCAGGCGCGCAGCGCGCGCGGCTCGGGCGGCGCGTCGCTCGCCCGCGGCACGACCCAGGCGGCGAGGAAGCGCTCGCCGCCCTCGCCGCGCGCGTCCACGTGCGCGGCGCGCACGAGCGGGTGCAGGCCGAGCGCGGCCTCGACCTCGCCGGGCTCGATGCGCAGGCCGCGCAGCTTGAGCTGCGCGTCGCGCCGCCCGACGAACACGAGCCGCCCGCGGGCGTCGCGGCGCACGAGGTCGCCGGTGCGGTAGACGCGCTCGCCCGGCGCGCGCGGGAACGGATGCGGCACGAAGCTCGCCGCGGTGCGCGCGGGCCGGCCGAGGTAGCCGTCGGCGAGGCCCGGGCCGGCGACGCACAGCTCGCCCGGCGCGCCGTCGGGCACCGGCGCGAGCGCCTCGTCGAGCACGAGCACCTCGGTCCCCTGGATCGGCCCGCCGATCGGGACCTGCAGCGGCTCGACCGCCTCGTCGCCGCAGTCCGCGAGGACGATCGCGTCGGTGGTGGCGAAGGTCGTCGCCTCGGTGGGGCCGTAGACGTGCACCAGCCGCCCCGGCGGCGCGCCGCCGGCGAGGAGCCGCCGCACGAGCGCCGGCGCCATGCGTTCGCCGCCGAACAGGACCTCCTCCAGCCCCTCGAAGACGCGCGCGTCCTGGCGCACGAGCTCCTCGAAGACCGCGGTCGTGAGCAGCAGGTGGGTCAGGCGCTCCGCGGCGACCAGCGCGCGCAGCGCGGGCGCCGAGAGCGTGCGCTCGCGACCGGCCTCGACCAGCGTCCCGCCGCACAGGAGCGCGCCGAAGAGCTCGAAGGTCAGCGCGTCGAAGCCCTGGCTCGCGGCGCGCGCGACGCGCGCGCGCGGCCCGAGCCGCACGTAGTCCGCGCCGACCACGAGGCGCGCGACGGCGCGCTGCGGGACGATCACGCCCTTGGGCGCGCCGGTCGAGCCGGAGGTGAACATCACGTAGGCCGGCGCGCCCGCGTCCAGGCGCGCGGGCAGCGCGGCGGGCGCGTGCGCGTCGTCCGCGCGCAGCGGCACGCAGCGCGGGCCGAGGCCGGCCAGCGCGAGCGCGTCGGCCGCGTCGCACACGAGCGCGCGCGCGTCGGCGGCAGCGAGCAGCGCGCTCGCGCGCGCGGCGGGCAGGTCGGGGTCGAGCGGCACGTAGGCCGCTCCCGCGCGCAGGATGCCGAGCGCGCCGAGCGCGATCCCCTCCGCCTCGCGCACGCACAGGCCCACGCGCGCGCCGGGCCGCACCCCCGCGCGGGCCAGCCGGCGCGCCAGGGCCAGCGCGTCGTCGCGCAGCGCCGCGCGCGAGAGCGTGCGCGCGCCGGAGACCACGGCCGGCGCGTCCGAGAGGTCGAGCGTGTCCTCGAAGAGCGACCACAGGTCGCGGTCGGCGGGGAAGGTCCCGCTCCGGCCGCGGCCGCGCGCGAGCCAGCGCTCGCGCTCCGCGCCCGCGGGCGCCAGGGCGCCCAGCGCGTCGGCCTCGGGGTCGCGCACGAAGGCGCGCGCCAGCGCCTCGAAGCGCTCGTGCCACAGCGCTGCCTGCTCGGCGTCGAACAGCTCGGCGTCGTACTCCCAGGCCGCCGCGAGCGCGCCGGACGGCTCGCGCTCGAGCGACAGGAAGACCTCGGCGTGCGCGGCGCCGGTCTCGACGGCGCGCGCCGCGACGCGCAGCCCCGGCAGCTCGAGCGCGGCGCGCGGCGCGTTCTGCAGCGCGAACAGGAGCTGCAGGTGCGCGTGCCCGTCGGCCTGGCGCGCGCCGCCGAGCGCGGGCGCGACCTGCTCGAAGGGCGCCTGCTCGTGCGCCCAGGCGTCGAGCGCCTCGCGCCGCACGCGCGCCAGCAGCGTGCGGAAGCTCGGCCGCCCGGCCAGGTCGGCGCGCAGCGCCAGCGTGCCGACGAGGAAGCCGACCAGCGGCTCGAGGCCGGCGTGGCCGCGGCCGGCGCTGGGCGTGCCGACGAGGAAGTCGCGCTCGCCCGAGAGCGAAGCGACGAGCGTCTGGTAGAGCGCCAGCAGGCCGAGGAAGAGCGTCGCGCCCTCCGCGCGCGCGCGCGCCTCGAGCGCGGCGGCCAGCGCGGGCTCGAGGCGCGCGTGCAAGAGGCCGGCCGGCCGCGCGCGCGGCACCGTGCGCCGCACGCGCGTGCCGAGCGCGAGGCGCTCGGGCGCGCCGGCGAGGTGCGCGCGCCACCAGGCGACGTCGGCGGCGACGCGCTCGGCCATCGCGGGCGAGCGCTGCCAGCGCGCGAGGTCGCTCTGGCGCAGCGCGAGCGGCGGCAGCTCCGGCGCCGCGCCGCGCGCGAGCGCCGCGTACGCCACGCCGAGCTCGCGCGCGAGCACGGCGAGCGACCAGGCGTCGCAGGCGACGTGGTGCAGGACGAGGAGCAGCACGTGGCGCTCGGGCGAGAGGCGCACGAGCTCCAGGCGCGCGGCCTCGCCCGCGGCGAGGTCGAAGGCCGCGCGTGCCGCGGCGCGCGCGCGCTCGGCCAGGCGCGCCTCGGCCGCGTCGGGCGCGAGCGCGCAGAGGTCGAGCGCGACGAGGCGCGTGGGGGCGAGCTCGGCCGCCGGCCGCGGCGCCTGGCGCGGGCCGTGCGGGCCGGCGCAGAGCCGCGTGCGCAGCGCCTCGTGGCGCTCGCGCAGGACGTCCCAGGCGCGGCCGAGGGCGTCGGCGTCCAGCGCCCCCTCGAGCGCCAGCGCGAACGGCACGTGGTAGGTCGCGCTGCCCGGCGCGAGCTCCTCGAGCAGCCACAAGCGCTCCTGGGCGAAGGTCAGCGGGTGGTCGGCGGCGTCGCTCGCCGCGCGCGTCGGCCCTGCGAGCGGCGCGGCGCCGCCGGCGCGGCGCGCCTCGATCGCGCGCGCCAGCGCGTCGAGCCGCGGGTGCTCGAACACCGTCGCCAGCGGCAGCTCGACGTCGAAGGCCTCGCGCACGCGCGCGACCAGGCGCGTGGCGGAGAGCGAGTGCCCGCCGCGCTCGAAGAAGTCGTCGGCCGGTCCCACGCGCTCGAGGCCGAGCACCTCGGCGGCGAGGGCGGCCAGGAGCTCGGCGCGCGCGTCGCCCGCCGCGGGCGCCACGGCCGCGGGAGCGTCGTCCGCCGGCTCGACCAGGGCGCGGCGGTCGAGCTTGCCGTTGGGCGTGACCGGCAGCGCGTCGAGCGCCACGAAGCGCGCCGGGATCCAGGCCGGGGGCAGCGCGCGCGCGAGGTGCGCGTGCAGCTCGCCCGCCGCGGGCGGCGCGCCGCGCGGCACGACCCAGGCGACCAGCCGGCGCGCGTCGCCCTCGCCGCGCGCCTCGACCGCGGCCGCGGCCAGCGCGGGGTGCGCGCCGAGCGCCGCCTCGACCTCGGCCGGCTCGACGCGGAAGCCGCGCAGCTTGAGCTGGCGGTCGAGCCGCCCGCCGAACTCGAGCAGGCCGCGCGCGTTCCAGCGCGCGCGGTCGCCGGTGCGGTACATGCGCGCGCCGGGCGCGTCGGACCAGGGATCGGGCAGGAAGCGCGCGGCGCTCGCGCGCGGGTCGTTCAGGTAGCCGCGCGCGACGCCGCGGCCCGAGACGAAGAGCTCGCCCCAGAAGCCCGGCGGGAGCGGGCGCAGCGCGGCGTCGAGCACGCGCAGCGCCGTGGCCTCGATCGGGCCGCCGAGCGGCACGCCGTGCGCGAGGTCCTCGTCCGGCGCGAGCGTGTGCGCAGCGCTGAAGGTGGTGCACTCGGTCGGGCCGTAGCCGTTCACCAGCCGGCAGCCCGGCAGCGCCTCGAGCGCGCGCGCGACCGACGCCGGCGCGAGCTCGTCGCCGCCCGCGACGAGCTGGCGCAGCCCGCGCAGGCGCGGCGCCTCCTCCTCGACCATCTGCTGGAAGAGCGCGGCGGTCAGCCAGGCGCTCGTCACGCCGCGCCGCTCGACGAAGCGCGCCAGCTCGGCGAGGGAGGCCGGACCGGCGCGGAAGACCTCGAGCCGCGCGCCGTTCAGGAGCGCGCCCCACACCTCGAGCGTCGCGGCGTCGAAGGCGGCCGGCGCGTACTGCAGCCAGACCTCGTCCGCGCCGAAGCGCAGGTAGCGCGCGCCGAGCACGAGCCGCAGCACGCTCGCGTGCTCGACGCCGACGGCCTTGGGCGCGCCGGTCGTCCCGGAGGTGTGCATGACGTAGGCGAGCCGGTCGGGGGCGCCCAGCGGCGCGAGCGGCGCGTCGCTGGTGCGCTCGATCGCCTCGCGCTCGAGGTCGAGCGCGATCGGCCAGCAGGCGCCCGCGGGCAGCTCGTCCGCGATGCGCGCGGTCGTCAGCACCAGCGCCGCGCCCGACGAGGCCAGCAGCGCCGCGCGGCGCGCCGGCGGCAGGTCGTCCGCCAGCGGCACGTACGCGCCGCCGGCGCGCAGCACGGCGAGCTCGGCCAGCACGAGCTCGCACGAGCGCTCGAGCGCGAGCGCCACGCGCGTCTCGCGCCCGACGCCGCGCTCGCGCAGGAAGCGCGCCAGGCGGTTCGCGCGCCGCTCGAGCTCGCCGTAGGTCCAGGCGCCGTCCTCCCAGGCCAGCGCGACCGCGTCGGGCCGGCGCGCGGCCTGCGCGGCGAAGGCGCCGTCGATCGTCGCGCCCGCCGGATGGCGCGCGGGCGCGCTGCCGAGCGCGGCGAAGCGCCGCTCCTCGTCCGCGCTCCACAGCGCCACGCGCGCGGGGACGAGCGCGGGGTCGCGCGCCAGCGCCGCGAGCAGCGCGCGCCAGCCCTCGACGAAGCGCCGCGCGGCGGCCTCGTCGAGCACGTCCAGGTCGTGGTGCACGTAAGCGCGCAGCCCGACGCCCTGGGCGTGCTCCTGCGGCGAGGGCGGCTCGAGCGAGAGCCACACGTCGGCGAAGGCCGCCTCGAGCGCCAGCGCGCGCCGGCGGGCGACGAGCCCCTCGATCGCGAGCTCGGCGCCGGGGGTGTTGTGCAGCGTGAACAGGACGCCGAAGAGCGCCGCGTCGCGCGCGCCGCGCCGCTCCGCGCGCAAGAGGTCGGCCAGCTCCTCGACCGGCAGCTCCTGGTGCTCGAAGGCGGCGAGCGTCGTGGCGCGCACGCGCTCGACGAGCGCGGCGAAGGAGGGCTCGCCGCCGAGCTCCGCGCGCAGCGCGAGCAGGTTGACGAACGGCCCGAGCAGGCCGTCCACGCCGCTCGCCAGCCGCCCGGCGACCGGCGCGCCGACGACGAAGTCGTCGCGCCCGCTCAGGCGGCCGAGCAAGGCCTGCAGGCAGGCCAGGTGCACCATGAAGGGCGTCGCGCCGAGCGCGCGGCCGCGCTCCTCCAGCGCCTCCACGAGCGGGCGCGGCAGGATGACCTCGACGCCGCCGACGCGGCGCGGCCCGCTCGCGGCGGGGCGGCGCGGGCCGAGCTCGAGGCGCGCGGGGCTCCCGGCCAGCGCCTCGCGCCACCAGGCGAGCTCGCGCGCGCGGCGCCCGGCGTCGAGGCGCTCGCGCTGCCACACGGCCCAGTCGGCGTAGGTGAGCGGCGGCTCGGCGCGCTCGGGCTCCTCGCCGCGGGCGAGCGCCTCGTAGGCGCGCCCGAGCTCGCGCGCGAGCACGGCGAGCGACCAGCCGTCGCACACGAGGTGGTGCAGGCACAGGAGCAGCGCGTGGCGCTCGTCCGCCAGGCGCACGAGGCGCGCGCGCAGGAGCGGGCCGCGCTCGAGGTCGAAGGGCGCGTGCGCGACGTCGCGCTCGATCGCCGCCAGGCGCGCGGCGCGCGACCCGCCGTCGAGCGCGGACAGGTCGTCGCGCTCCAGGCGGAAGGCCGCGGCGGCGGCGGGCGGCGCGATGCGCTGCACGGGCCGGCCGTCCCGCTCGGGGAAGCTCGTGCGCAGGACGGCGTGGCGCTCGATCGAGGCGGCCAGCGCGCGCTCCAGGCGCCCGGCGTCGAGCGGCCCGTCGAGCTCGACCGCGAAGGGCGTGTGGTGCGCGGCGTCGCCGGGCGCCAGGCGCTCGAGGAACCACAGGCGCTCCTGCGCGAAGGAGAGCGGCGCCTCCGCGCGCGCCTCGTGGCGCGGCGGCGCGGGCGGCGCGAGCGCGCCGCGCGCTTCCGCGATCGCCTCGGCCTGCGCGGCCAGCCGCGGGTGCCGGAAGACGGCCTGCAGCGAGAGCTCCACGCCGGTCGCCTGGCGCACGCGCACGACGAGCTGCGTGGCGAGCAGCGAGTGTCCGCCCAGCCGGAAGAAGTCGTCCTCGCGCGCGGGCGTGCGCTCGAGCGCGAGCACCTCGCGCCACACGCCGGCGAGCAGCTCCTCGAGCGGCCCGCGCGGCGGCGCGCCGCCCTCGCCGTGCGCGTCGGCGGGCTCGGGCAGCGCGCGGCGGTCGAGCTTGCCGTTGGGCGTCAGCGGCAGCGCCTCGAGCGTCACGAAGCGCCCCGGCACCATCTGCTCCGCCAGCCGCGCGCGCAGCCACGCGCGCAGCTCCTCGGCGGGCGGCGGCGCGCCGTCGGGCACGACCCACGCGACCAGGTGCTTGGCCTCGCCGGCGCCGCGCAGCTCGACCACGCACGTGCGCACGCGCGGGTGGAGGGCGAGCGTCGCCTCGACCTCGCCCAGCTCGAGGCGGAAGCCGCGCACCTTGACCTGGCGGTCGAGGCGCCCGCCGTACTCGAGCAGGCCGTCCGCGATCCAGCGCGCGCGGTCGCCGACCTCGTACATGCGCGCGCCGAGCGCGCCCGGCGGGGCGTACGGGTCGGGCAGGAAGCGCGCCGCGGTCAGGCGCGCGTCGTTCAGGTAGCCACGCGCGAGCGCGTCGCCGGCGGCGTACAGCGCGCCCCACGCGCCGCGCGGCAGCGGGCGCAGGTCGCGGTCGAGCACGTAGACGCGGCAGCCGTTCGTCGGCCGGCCGATCGGCACGGCGAGCACCTGCGACAGGTCGGCGTCGGGCGGGAAGGCGTACGTGGTCGTGAAGCACGAGACCTCGGTCGGCCCGTAGCCGTTGATCAGGCGCGTGCGCGGCAGGCGCTCGAGCGCGCGCGCGACGTGCGGCGGCGAGAGCGCCTCGCCGCCCGCCAGGAGCTGGCGCACGCCGGCCAGGTCGGCGGGCTCCTCGTCCACCATCTGGTGGAAGAGCCCGCTCGTCAGCCACATCGTGGTCACGCCGCGCGTGCGCACGAAGCGGCCGAGCTCGGCCAGCGAGGGCGTCTCCGGCCGGTAGAGCTCGAGCCGCGCGCCGGCGAAGAGCGCGCCCCAGATCTCCCACACCGCGACGTCGAAGGCGGTCGAGGTGAACTGCAGCAGCGCGTCCTCGGGGCCGAGCGGCGCGGGCGGCTCCCCGCACAGCAGGCGCACGACCGCGCGCTGCTCGACGCCCACGCCCTTGGGCGCGCCGGTCGAGCCCGAGGTGAAGATCAGGTACGCGAGCCCGTCGGGGCGCAGCGCGACCGACGGCGGCCGGTCGGGGCGCGCGGCCAGGCGCGCGCGCACGGCGGGGTCGTCCAGGCACAGCTCGAGGTCGGCCGCGAGCGCGCCCGCCAGCGAGCGCTGCGTGAGCAGGATGCGCGCGCCGGAGCTCGCGAGCATGCGCCGCCGGCGCTCGAGCGGGTAGAGCGGGTCGAGCGGCACGTACGCGCCGCCGGCGAGCACGACGGCGACGATCGCGATCACGAGCTCGAGCGAGCGCTCGCAGCCGACCGCGACGCGCGTCTCGGCGCCGACGCCGCACGCGCGCAGCTCGTGCGCGAGCCGGCTGGCGGCGCGCTCGAGCTCGGCGTAGGACAGCGTCGCACCGTCGAAGACGAGCGCCGGGCGGTCGGCGTGGCGCCGCGCGGCGTCGAGGAAGCGCGAGGCGATCGTCTCCTCGCGCGGGTGGCTCCAGGCGCCGACGCCCCAGCGCTCGAGCAGGAGCGCGCGCTCGGCGGGCGCGGCCAGCGACAGGCGCGAGAGGCGCAGGCGCGGCTCGCCGGCCAGGCAGCCCAGCACGTGCACGAAGGAGGCCAGCCAGGCGCGCCCCGTGTCGGGCTCGAACAGGTCCGCGTTCAGCTCGAGCGCCAGGCGCCAGGCGCCCTCGTCCTCGTCCACGAAGAGCGACAGGTCGAACTTGGCCGTGGCGGTGTCGAGCGCCAGCGGCTCGACCGCGAGCCCCGCGAGGCGCGGCGGGCGCAGGCGGAAGTTCTGCAGCGCGAAGAGCACCTGCACGAGCGGCGGGCGCGAGAGGTCGCGCTCGGGCACGAGCTCCTCGACCAGCCGCTCGAAGGGCGCCAGCGCGCGCGCCTGCGCGTCGAGCACCTCCTCGCGCGCGCGCGCGAGCAGCGCGGCGTAGTCCGGGTCGCCCGCGAGCCGCACGCGCAAGGGCAGCGTGTTCACGAACAGGCCGACCAGCGGCTCGAGCGCGGCGCGCTCGCGCCCGGCGACGGGCGTGCCCACCAGGAAGTCGTCGCGCCCTGTGAGCTTGCCCAGCCACGCGCCGAAGGCGGCGAAGAGCGCCATGAAGGCGCTCACGCCGTGCTCCTCGGCCAGCGCCTCGACGCGCGCGCGCAGCGGCGCGGGGACCGCCGTCGCGAGCGTGAAGCCCGCGCTCGTCTGCAAGGGCGCGCGGCGGCGGCGCTCGGGCAGCTCGAGCGGCGGCGGCGGCGGCGCGAGCGCGGCGACCCAGCGCGCGACGTCGCGCTCGAGCGCCTCCTGCACGGCCGGCGAGCGCTGCCAGAGCGCGTGGTCGAGGTAGGAGAGCGCGGCCGGCGCGAGCGCCGCGGGCGCTCCGCCGCGCTCCTCGTCGAAGAGCGGGCCGAGCTCGTCCATCAGGATCCCGAGCGACCAGCCGTCGGCCGCGACGTGGTGGAAGACGAGCAGCAGCACGTGCTCCAGGGCGCCCGCGGACACGAGCGTGGCGCGCACGAGCGGCGGCGCGGCGAGGTCGAAGGGCGCACGGGCCAGCCGCTCGAGCGCGGGCAAGAGCGGCTCGTCCGGGCCGAGCGCGCGGCGCTCGAGCCGGAGGCGCGCGTCCGCGCGCGGCGTCTGCCAGGGCTCGGCGCCCTCGACCGCGAGCGCGCAGCAGAGCACCTCGTGGCGCGCGACGAGGCGCGCGAGCGCGCGCTCGAGCGCGTCCGCGGCCGCCGCGTCGAGCGGCCCGGCGAGGCGCAGCGCGACCGGCACGGCGTAGAGCGCGCTGCCGGGGTCGAAGCGGTCGAGGAACCACAGCCGCCGCTGCGCCAGCGAGAGCGGCACGCGCTCGCCCGCGGCGCGCGCGCGCGGGCGCAGCGGCGGGAGCGCGGCGGCAGCGGCGCCCTGCCCGTCCTGCGCGACCGCGGCCCCGCCGTCCGCCGCGTGCGAGGCTCCTCCGGCCTCCTCGCCGCCGAGCAGGCGCGCGAGCTCGGCCACGCTCGGGTGCTCGTAGACCTGGCGCAGCGCGAGCTCGCGGCCGAGCGCGTCGCGCAGCCGGGCGACGAGCTGCAGCGCGCGCAGCGAGTGCCCGCCCAGCGCGAAGAAGTCGTCGTCGCGGCCGATGGGCGCGGCGCCGGCGGGTGCGCCGCCCTCGCGCGCGGGCGCGAGCACGGCGGCGAAGGCCTCCGCGATCGTGCGCTCGAGCGCGCCGCGCGGAGGCTCGCCGGCCGCGCGCGCGGGGCGCGGCTCGCGCGCGAGCGCCTCGCGGTCCGTCTTGCCGCTGGCGGCGAGCGGCAGGCCGGCGCGCGGCTCGAGGCGCGAGGGCACGAGCGAGAGCGGCAGGCGGCCGGCGAGGAAGCGGCGCAGCTCGCGCGGCGCGAGCGACGCTCCGGCGTACCACAGCACGAGCTCTCCGGAGGCGCCGTCGGGTCCGGGCAGCACCAGCGCCGCCGCCTGGCGCACGAGCGGGTGCGCGAGCGCGGCCGCCTCGACCTCGCCGGGCTCGACGCGCACGCCGCGCACCTTCGCCTGGCGGTCGGTGCGGCCGAGGAAGAGGAGCGCCGCGCCGGCGCCGTCCGGCGCCCAGCGCGCGCGGTCGCCGCTCCGGTAGGCGCGCGCGCCGGGCGGGCCGAAGGGGTCGGGGACGAAGCGCTCGGCGGTCTGGCGCGCGCTCGCGCGGTAGCCGTGCGCGACGCCGAGGCCGCCGATCAGGAGCTCGCCCGCCGCGCCGGGCGGGAGCGGGCGCAGCGCGCCGTCCACGACCCAGGCGCGCACGCCGGGCAGCGGCCGCCCGATCGGGAGCGCGGCCGCGCCGTCCGCGCGCGCCGCGCCCTCCTCGACCAGCCCCTGCACCGCGGTCATCGTCGCCTCGGCCGGCCCGTAGGCGTGCACGACGCGCCGGCCGCGCCAGCGCGCGCGCAGGTCGCGCGTCAGGCTCTCGCCGCCGACGACGAGCGTGCGCACGCCGGGGAGCCGCGCGGGGTCGAGCTCGCGCAGCACCGACGGGGCGAGGAAGAGCGTGTCCACGCGCGCGCGCTCCAGCGCGGCCTCGAGCGCGGGGCCGGGCACGCGCTCGCGCGCGTCGAGGAAGCACAGCGTCGCGCCGCCGAGCAGCGCGGCCTGGATCTCGAGCGCGGCCACGTCGAAGGAGAGCGCGGCGAGCTGCGCCACGCGCGCGCCGGGCCCGAGCGCCGCGTCGCGCGCGGTGGCCGCGACCAGGCTCGCGAGCGCGCGCTGCGGGACGGCCACGGCCTTGGGGACGCCGGTCGAGCCCGAGGTGTAGACGAGGTAGGCCAGGTCCTCGGGGCCGAGCGGCGCGGGCGCGTCGCGCTCTGGCGCGTCCGCGGCGAGCGGCGTGCGCTCGCCCGCGTCCGGCGGCACGCACGGCACCTCCGCCGCGAGCCCGAGCGCCGCCGCGCGCGCGGGGTCGGCGACGAGCGCGGCGGGGCGCGCGTCGCGCACGAGCAGCCGCAGGCGCTCGGCCGGGAGCTCGGGGTCGAGCAGGAGCCAGGCCGCGCCCGCGCGCGTCGCGGCGAAGAGCGCGACGGCCAGCGGGCAGCCCGGCTCGAGCAGCACGGCCACGAGCGCGCCGCGGCGCACGCCGCGCGCGCGCAGCGCTCGCGCCAGGGCGGCCGCGCGCCGCGCGAGCTCGGTCGCGCTCACTCGCTCGCGCGCGTCCTCGCAGG
>CADEGS010000139.1 GCA_902826945.1 uncultured bacterium
CGCGTCACCGTCCGACGGGGACGCGCAGGAGGCCGAGGTCCACGCGGGCCTCCTCGCCGCCCAGCTCGACCAGGATCGGGTCGGGCGGCGCGCCGGCGCGCGCGGGGTCGAGGCGCGCCTCGAAATCGATGCGCAGGAGCACGCTCTCGCCCGGCAGGTCGGCGAGCAGGAAGCCGCCGTCCTGACCGGTGCGCGCGGAGACCGGCGGCCACGCCGGCCGCAGGTCGTCCGAGCGCGGCGAAGGCCCGACCGTGACCAGGATCTCCGCGAGCGCGCGCCCCTCCTCGTCCACCAGGCGCCCGGCGAGCTCGCGCGTGCCCGCGCGCAGGCGCAGGTCGTCGAGCGCGAGCGTCTCGCCCTCGGCGATCTCGACCGCGAGCGGCACCGTGTCCGGCAGCCAGCGCTCGTCCGCGCGGCGCGCCTGGCACGGGCGCGCCTGGAGCGTGTAGGCGCCGGGATACAGCGACTCGAGCGCGAAGCGGCCGTCCGCGTCGGTGCGCGCGTCGCACAGCAAGCCCTCGACCACGGCCGAGGCGAGGCGCACGCCGATCCCCGCAGCGGGCTCGCCGGAGGGAGCGAGCACGCGCCCCTCCACGCGCGCGGCGCGGAAGGCGCGCAGCGCGACGCGCGCGCTCCCTCCCGCGCCGACCGCGACGCGCCGCGCGAGGAAGCCCGGCCGCTCGGCGGGCTCTCCCGCGGCGGCGCAGTCCTGCTCCTGCCCCCAGGGCGCGAGCCAGCCCTCCGGCAGGCTCTCCTCGCGCGCGAGCGCGCGGTAGACGCCGGGCGGGACCTCGAAGCGCGCCGCGTCGCCGTCCGCGCCGATCGCGAGCGCGCGCTCCGACCCCGACCCGTCCTCGGCGCGCAGCACGACCAGCGCGGGCAGCACCGGGCGACCGGCCTGGTCGAGCAGCGCGACCTCGACCCGTGCGGGCTCGGACGCGGCGGGCGCGGGAGCCTCGCTCGCCGGCGCCGCGGCGGGGAGCCGCTCGGGCGCGGCGCCTTCCGCCGGAGCGGTCGAGCCCTCTTCCACCTCCGCCGGCGCCGCGGGGCGCACCGCCACGGCGCGGCCGCGCCCTTCCTCCGGCGCCGCGGCGCGGACGCCCGGAGCCAGGGGCGCGCTCTCGAGCCACGTGACGCCGAAGGCGCACGCTCCTGCGAGGAGCGCGAGCCACAGGGCGCCCTGGCGCGAACGATCGCGTCGCATCCGTCGAAGCTGCGGAACCGGGAGGTGGACGCGAACCCGGGGGGAGGCCCGCGCGAAGGAGGAAGAGAATAGCCTGCCGACGCGCCCGCGTCTCACCCGCACGGCCGGCCGGACGACGGCGCGCCGCGCGCGCCCCCACGGCGGCCGCTCGCGGCCACGGCGGAGGCCGCGAGGCCGCGGCCGCGCGCCTCAATCCCCGCCCCGGCCGCGGCCGAAGAAGAGGCCTGGGCCCTGCCGCCCCGGCCGGCGCGGGGGCCCGAGCCGAACCATGCCCCGACGCAGGCGCCAGGCCGGATTCACGATCCTCGAGCTCCTGCTGGCGCTCCTGGTGCTCTCGGTGGTCGCCTCGCTCTCGATCCCGGCCTACTTCGCGCGCTCGGAGGTGACGCTCGAGAACGCGAGCATCCTGCTCGCGCACGACCTGCGCGCCGCCCAGAACCGCGCCGCGTACATGGGCGAGCCCGCGCTCTTCGCCTTCGACCCGGCCGAGAACGGCTACGAGGTGCGCGACGAGTTCGGCGCCCTGATTCGCAACCCGACGACGCGCCAGCCGTTCGTGCGCTGCTACTCGCTCGACGGCGTCTTCGACGGGGTCGAGATCCGCTCGGCGCGCTTCGGCGACGACCAGACGCTCGTGTTCGACAAGCGCGGCTCGGCCCTCGAGTCGGGCGAGGTCGAGCTCGTCTTCGGCTCCGACCGCCGCGTGCTGCGCATCGCGAAGGGCGCCGGGACCGTGCACATCGAGGGCACGACCTCGGGCTGGCGCGACCAGGGGCACTGAAGGACGCTCCGTCCCTCCCCGTCCACATCGGGGAAGGAGAAGGGGGAGCCGCCCCCTCGTTTCGAGGAGGCGACTCCGCGCCGTGGCCCCGGCGCGAGCGCCGGAAGGGCCGGGAGGAAGGCAGGGCCTCCCGGCCGACCCGCGGCCCGAGCAGGATGGTCCGCGGGGCGCTCCGGTCTCGCGACCGGACTCGAGGGCTTCGCGTGCGAAGCCCGCCAGAGCGTCGCCGCAGTGGCAGGATCGGCGACGAAGGCCGAGCCTACCAGGGTTCCGCGAGGCCGCAACCCGCGCCGCACCGGTCGTGCGCGCGCCGCCCGCTCCCTACCAGGCGTCGATGCCGCCGCGCAGCGCGCGCACCTGGGCGAAGCCGTGGCCGGCGAAGTAGGCGGCGACGTCGAGCGCCTTCGAGCCGTCCTGGCACACGAACACGAGGCGCGTGTCCTTCGGCAGCTCCAGGTAGCGCTGGCTGTTCGCGAAGTCGAGCGGCTCGGCTTGCGGGAAGGGCGCGCGCTCGGCCTCCTGCGGCGGGCGCACGTCGACCAGGCGCAGCGCCTCGCCCGCCTCCAGCCCGCGGCGCAGCTCGGCCGCGTCGACCTGCATGCTCCGGTCGACCTCGTCCGAGCGCTCCAGGTGGTCGATCACCTCGCGCACGTCGAGAATGTTGTGGTCCTTGCAGACCTCCGCCAGCGTCTCGGTCGGCTGGAAGGCGCAGGCGGAGCAGCCGCCCACGTGGTAGCGCTGGAACAGCGCGCGCTGCGCGGAGGGGAAGAGACGCAGGATCTCCTCCATCTTCATGTCGGGGGTGATCGTCGCTCGGCTCATGGGGCCTCGATTGTACGCGGCGAGGCGCCGGGCCCCGCGGGCGCGTCGCGGGCGATCTCTGCCGCGGCTCCGGCGGCGTGCGCCTCGGCCAGGAGCGCGCGACCGCGCTCGGCGAGCCCCATCGCCGCGCAGGCCCGGCCGAGCAGGCCCAGGAGCCGCGCGCGCGCCGCGGGGTCGAGCGCGGCGTCGGGGCCGAGCCCGCCGGCCGCGCGCTCGACGAGCTGGCGCGCGTCGAGCTCCGCCGGCGCGAACGGGTCGCTGCTCTCGAAGACCTCCTGCAGGAAGCCGACGGCGGCGTTCGCGGTCTCCGCCTCGCGCCGCTCGGCGCGCGCGCGCTCCTCGTTGGCGCGCGCCTCGGCGCGGTAGGCGTTCGCGAGCGCCTCGCTCGCGCGCGACTCGTGGCGCAGCCGCAGCCAGAGCGCGGTGCTCGTCGCCGTCGCGAGGAGCAGCGCGACGAGCACCGCCGCGAGCGTCGCGACGAGCGAGCGGTGGCGGCGCGCGAAGCGTGCCAGGCGCAGCGCGCGGCTGGCCGGCCGCGCCAGGATCGGCTCGCCGTCCAGGACGCGGCGCAGGTCGCGTCCGAGCTCCTCGGCCGAGGCGTAGCGCCGCGCGCGCTCCTTCGCCATCGCCTTGGCGACGATCACCTCGACGTCGCCGCGCCACAGCGAGTCCAGGCGCGAGAGCGGCTCGGGCTCCTGCTCGAGCACGACGCGCGCCGCCTCGTGCAGCGCCAGCCCCTCGAGCGCGAACGGCCGCCGCCCGCCCAGGAGCTCGTAGGCGAGCACGCCGAGCGCGTACACGTCGTCGCGCGGATCGGGCGGGCCGGGCTCGCCGCGCACCTGCTCGGGGCTCATCGACGCGAGCGTGCCCACGACCTCCCCGGCCGCGGTCTGGCGCGAGTCCTCGCCGCCCGCCGCGTGCGCGACGCCGAAGTCGAGCACGCGCGGCTGGCCGCGCTCGTCGACGAGCACGTTGGCCGCCTTCAGGTCGCGGTGCACGACGCCGCGCTGGTGCGCGTGGTGCACGGCGTCGCACAGGCGCGCGAGGAGCGCCAGGCGCTCGCGCGCGGGCGTCGCGCGCCGCGCGAGCCAGCCGTCGATGCGCTCGCCGCGCACGAGCTCCATCGCGATGAAGGGCTGCGGGCCCGCGGGCGTCTCGGCGACGCCCGACTCGTACACGCGCGCGATGCCGGGGTGGTCGAGCCAGCCCAGGAGCTCCGCCTCGCGCCGGAAGCGCCGCGCGGCGCGCGCGCGGCCCGGGTGCAGCAGCTTGAGCGCCACCAGGCGCCGCGGCGAGCGCTGCCACGCCTCCCACACGACGCCCGCGCCGCCCTCGCCGAGGCGCCGCACGAGCTCGTAGGAGCCGACCGTGCGTCCCGCGCCGTCGATCCTCATCGTGCGCCGTCCGCCGCGGCGTCGGCGTCGCGCGCGCCCTGCGCTCCCTCGTCCAGCCAGGCGCGCGCCTGCGCGAGCATGTCCGGGCGCTCGCCGGTCTGCTCCGCGATCGCCACCACCTCGCGCAGCAGCGGCTCGGCCTCCTCCGCGCGCCCGAGCTGGCGCAGGACGCCCGCCAGCTCGACGCGCATCTCCTGCGCCATCGGGCTCCGCTCCCCGAAGGCGCCGCGCGCGCCCGCGAGCGCGCGCCGGCGCAGCGCGAGCGCCTGCTCCAGCTCGCCCGCGCGGCGCGCGACGAGCGCCCGGGCCTTGAGCGAGAGCAGGCTGAGGGCGCTCGTCTCGCCCAGCACGCGCACGCGCGCCTCCCAGGCGACGCGCGCCTCGCGCTCGGCCTCCTCCAGGCGCCCCTGGTCGAGGTACAGGAAGGCCAGGTTGTGGTGCGCCTGCGAGGCCAGCGGGTGGTCGGGGCCGAAGGCACGCTCGACGCGGCCCAGGAGGTCGTGGAAGAGCGCCTCGGCCTCGTCGCGGCGCGCGGGCACGTCGGCCAGCGCGTAGGCCAGGTCGTGCAGCGCGCCGAGCGTGATCGTGGACTCCGGCCCATCGAGCTCCTCCGCCTGCGCCGCGCACTCGAGCAGCATCGGGAGCGCCTCCTCGACGCGCCCCTGGTTGCCGAGCGAGCTCGCGACCTGCGAGCGCGCGTTGCGGCAGATGACGGAGGTCGGGCCGTAGCGCTCGGCGGCCAGCCGCTCGGCGCGGCGCGCGACCTCCTCGGCCTCGGCGTGGCGCTGCTGCAGGGTCAGGCACTGCGCGAGCGGCAGGAGCGCGCCGATCGTGGCCGATGGGTTCGACGCCGTGGCGAGCGCGTCGCGCAGCAGCGCCTCCGCGTCGGGCAGGCGCCCGACCGAGAGCAGGACGCCCGCCAGGTTGACCTTGGCCGGGTCGGTGCGGCGGTGGTCCTTGCCCCAGTGCAGCTCGTGGACGCGCAGGCTCTCGCGGAAGAGCGCGATCGCCTCGTCCGGCTCCCCCAGCGACCCCAGCGCGATGCCGAGGTCGTTCTGCAGCGTGGCCGCCTCGTCGCTCTCGGGACCGAGCTCGCGCTGCACGACCGCCAGCGCGGCGCGCAGGTCGCGCGCCGCCTCCGCCGCGCGCGTCCCCTGCGCGCGGCAGTTCGCGAGCTGGTGGAGCAGACGCGCGTGCTCCAGGCTGCCCGCGCCGTGGACGGTGCGCGCGAGGGCCTCCGCCTCCTCGAGCAGCGGCTCCGCGCGCTGGCGGTGCCCGAGGCCGATGCAGGCCTTGCCGAGCGCGCCGAGCAGCCGCGCGCGCACGCCCGGCTCGGCCTGCAGCGCGTCGGGCACGCGCCGCGCGGCGCGCTCGATCAGCTCGCGCGCCGTGAGCACGCGCGGCGTGCCCTCTGCGCCGGCCTCGGGCGAGAGCAGCGCCTCCAGGAAGGCCAGCGTCTCGCTGGCGTTCCGCGCCTCGCGCGCCGTGCGCTCGCGCAGCGCCTCGGCCGTGCGCGCCTCGTCGCGCGAGCGCTCGGCCAGCGCCGCGTTGCGCGCGGCCTCGCTGCGCACGCGCAGCCACAAGAGCGTGCTCGTCGTCGCGCCGGCCGCCAGCACGCCGAGCACGAGCGCCAGCGCCGCGAAGGCCGCCCGGTGCCGCCGCACCAGGCGGCGCGCGCGGTAGGCGCGGCTCGGCGGCCGCGCGCGGATCGGCTCGTGCGCGAGGAAGCGGCGCAGGTCGGCCGCGAGCGCGGAGGCGGACTCGTAGCGGCGCCACTTCTCCTTGGCCATGGCGCGCGCGACGATCACCTCGACGTCGCCCGCGAGCGCGGGGTCGAGCGCGCCGAGCGACGGCGGCTCCTCGTGCTCGATGCGCCGCGCCGCGTCGCACAGCGCGGTGGTCTCGAGCTCGAGCGGCCGTCGTCCGGCGAGCAGCTCGTAGCCGAGCACGCCCAGCGCGTAGACGTCGCTCTGCGCGTCCACGCGGAACGAGTCGCCCAGCGCCTGCTCCGGGCTCATGTAGGCGAGCGTGCCCAGGAGCTCGCCGGTCGCGGTCACGAGCGTCGTGCGCTCGAGGTCGGGGCCGACCAGGCGCGCCAGGCCGAAGTCGAGCACGCGCGGCCGGCCGCCGGCCTCGACCAGCACGTTCGCCGGCTTGAGGTCGCGGTGCACGACGCCGCGCTCGTGCGCGTGCTGCACGGCGTCGCACACGCGCGCCAGGAGCTCCAGGCGCTCCTCGCGCGTCGCGGCGCAGAGCGCGCACCAGCGGTCGATGCGCTCGCCGCGCACGAGCTCCATCGCGAGCCAGGGCTGCACCGCGCCCTGCACGTCGGCCGTGCCCGAGGCCCACACGCGCGCGACGCCGGGGTGGTCGAGGCGGCCGAGCGCCTCGGCCTCGGTGTGCAGGCGCCGCAGGCGCTCGGCGCCGAAGAGGCCGGGGCGCAGGAGCTTGAGCGCCACGCGCCGCCGCGGCGCCGACTGCTCGGCCTCGTACACGACGCCCATGCCGCCCGCGCCGAGCACGGAGAGCACGCGGAAGCCCGCCAGCTCGGAGGGCACGGGCGGCGCCGCGAGGAGCTCGCGCGCGAGCGCGGGCGCCTCGAGCGGCAGCGGGTCGCGGTCGCGCGCGAGCAGCTCGCGCACCTCGCGCGCCAGGTGCGGGTCGTCGCGCTCCGCGCGCGCGAGCGCTTGCTCGAGCGCGTCGCCCTCGAGGTCGCACACCGCCTCGAACAGGCGGAAGGCGGCCTCGAAGCCGTCGTCCGGCGGCCCGGGGCGCTCGCTCATCCGCGCTCCAGCTCGCGCGAGAGCCAGGCGCGCGCGAAGCGCCACTCGCGCACGACCGTGCGCTCGGAGACCTCGAGCACGCGCGCGACCTCCTCGACCGCGAGCCCGGCGAAGGTGCGCAGCTCGACGATCTCCGCCTGGCGCGGCGCGTGCGCGCGCAGCGCCTCGAGCGCGCCGTCGAGCGCGACCAGGTCCACGCCGTCCGCCTCCGGCGCGCCGGGCGCCGCCACCAGGTCGATCTCGCCCTCGACGCGCCGCCCGCCGCCGCCGCGCTTGACGCGCCCGCGCGCGCGCGCGTGATCGACCAGGATCTGGCGCATCGCGCGCGCGGCGGTGGCCAGGAAGTGGCGCCGGTCGCGGAAGGCGAGCTCGCCGGGGTCGAAGAGCTTCAGCCAGGCCTCGTGCACGAGCGCGGTGGGCTGCAGCGTGTGGTCGGCGCGCTCGCCCTTCATGTAGCCGCCGGCCATCGCGCGCAGCTCCTCGTAGAGCCGCTCGCGCAGGAGCTCGTCGGCGGCCGGATCGCCGCCGGCGGCCCGCCGCAGCATGCGGCTGGCCTCGCCGCGGGGGCCGTCGGCGCTCGCGCGCTCCGCCATCGTCGGGCCATTGTAGGCCCGCGCGCGCGCGCGACGGACGGGGGCGGTCGGGACCAGGGCCGGCATGGGGGCTCCACCCCCCAGGCGACGGCCGCCGCGGCGGAGGCCAGGGAATCCCGGAAAGGGCGCCCCCTACTCGCTGCGGGGCAGCAGCGGAGGGTGCTCGGCGCGGAACTCCTCGTAGGCGGGCGCGTCGCGCAGGAGCGCGCCGACGTCGGGGTCGTCGTAGAGGCGCTCGGGGTCGTAGCCCTGGCGCACGCAGCGGTGCAGGAGCGCCAGCGCCGACCCCCCCTCCCCCGCGCCGACGGCGGCCAGCATCGGCAGGAACGCGTCGCCGTCGCGCGCCTGCGAGCGCCGCGCGCAGCGGCGCGCCGCGTCGGGCTGGGCGTTCCGCAGGTGCGCGCGCACCAGCGCCTGGTCGCGCAGGAACACGAAGCGGCCCTCGCGCTCGACCGCCTCCTCGGCGCGCTCGAGCTGGCGCACCGCGCTCGCGTGCCGCCCCGCGAGCAGGCTCTGCAGGCCGCGGTAGAAGGGCTGCAGCGGATCGAAGAGCGCGCGGCGCGTCGCGAGGAGCTCGGAGAGGAAGGGCGCGTCGCGGGCCTCGAAGGCGGCCTCGACGAGCTGGGCGAAGCTCAGGTCCTCGGGCGGCGTCTCGCGCCACACGTCGGGCGCGCGGCGGTGCTCGTAGCTCGCGTCCACCAGGTGCCAGCGGAAGGCCTCGCGCAGCGCCTCGTCGGCGCTCTCTCGAAGGCCCTCGCGCAGGAGCGCGAGGCCGCGCTCCACCTCGCCCTCCGCGAGCGCGAGCAGCGCGCGCTCGAGGCGGATCCAGGCGTCCTCCGGCGCGCGCGCGGCGTGGCGCTCGAACAGCGCGCGCCAGTCGTCGCGCGCGCCCGCGCCGCGCAGGAGCGGCGCGAGCTGGCGGAAGGCCGTGCGCGCGTCCGGGCAGGCCTCGTAGCCGGCGAGCGCCGTCCCGGTGGCGAGCGAGGCCTCGAGGAACAGGCGCTGGAAGGCGTCCCGCTCCTCGTCGGGCGCGAGCGCCAGCGCCTCGCGCGCCTCGCGCAGCGCGTCCTCCGGCTGCTCCAGCTCGAGGTGCAGCCGGGCCAGGTAGTACGCGGCGTTCGCGTCGTCGGGCCGCACCTCGCGCTCGGCCCGGCACAGGCACTCGGCGGCGTCGAAGAGCTCCCCGTCGAGCAGGAGGACGACCAGCGGCTCGAAGCCGGCGCGCCCATCGGGCGCGGCGAGGAAGCGCTCGCGCAGCGGCTGCATGGCGAAGCGCGGCAGCGTCGCCGCGAGCTCGACCAGGAGCGTCTCGTCGCCGGGCGCGAGCGCCAGCGCCTGCTCCAGCGCGCTCACCGCCTCGTCCGTGCGCCCGAGCGCGCGCAGCAGCCGGCCGCGCAGGTGCAGCGTCAGGCGGTCGGGGCCGCCGATCGCCTCCTCGTAGCGCGCGAGCTCGCGCTGGGCCTCGTCCGCGCGGCCGAGCGCCTCGAGCGCCTGCGCGGCGAACAGCCGGCCCAGCGCCGCGTCGGGGTAGGCGCTGGCGAAGGCCTCGGCGCGCGCCAGCCCGGCGGTCGTCTCCTCGATCGCCCCTTGCACGAGCCCCGCCTCGAGCGGCTGCACGTAGAGCGCCGGCCACGCCGCCAGCTCGCCCGCGAGGATCTGCGCCGCTCCCTCCAGGTCGCCCTGGAGCACGAGCTCCTGTCCGCGCGCGAGCGCGTCCTGGAGCCGGTCGAACCCGAGGCCGGCGCCGTCCACGGCGATGCCCGCAGCCACGTAGTCGGAGAGCCGCCAGCCGGTGTCCACGTCGCGGTAGTCCACGATCTGCTCGCGCCCGTCGCGCGGCTCGATCCGCCACGCGAGGTAGACGTCCAGGTCCTGCGCGCTCACCGTCGCGCTCAGGAGCGTCCACCCCCCGCGCGCGCCGTCCTGGCGCAGCGAGCGCACGACCAGCTCGGCGGGCGCCGCGCGCGCCTCCTCGGCGAGGCCGGCGAGGAAGCCGCTCGTCCAGGTCCAGCGCCAGAACGGGTCGCGGCCGCGCGGGTGCGGCGCGCGCGCGAGCGCGGCGTCGAGCAACCCGCCCAGGTCGAGCGAGCGGCGCAGGCGCTCCGCGTCGCCGGCGCGGATCGCGTCGTGCGCCTCGCGCACGAGCGCGCTCAGGCGCGCGCGCGTCGCCTCGTCGAGCGGCGCCGCATCGGGCGCGAGCTCGCTCCCGGCGTCGCCGGCGCCGTCGCTCGGCTCCTGCGCCGCGGCCGGCGGGAAGGCGGCGGGCGAAGCGCCCGCGAGGGCGAGGAGGAGGAGGACGCGCACGGTCGGCTCGGCGGTCGCGGGCGGCGCGCGCGGGACTCGCGCCGGCCGCCCGGGGGTCGCGGGCGGCGCAGCGCCCGCGCGCCTGATCGTAGCCGGGCGGCGGCGCCGGGCTACCCCGCGCCCAGCGCGACGAGCGCGAGCACGAGCGCCGCCAGCGCCAGCACCGCCAGCAGGATCTTCGGCCAGGAGAGCGGCGCCTCGCCGACGCAGCGGCCGCTCTGGCCGTGCACGAGCACGGTGTAGGTCTTGCCGCCGAAGGCGTACTGCAAGGACCACAGGGGCAAGAGCACGTGCTTCCAGCGCACGTCGTCGACCTCGCTCTGCACGCGCAGGTCGCGGTGCGTGTCGCCGGGCACGTCGCCGGCGCAGCGCGCGCGCTGGCCGGCCTCGATCGCCGCGCGGCCCTGCTCCCAGGCCTGCTCGAGGTCCACGCCGTACTCCTCGGCGCTCCAGCCGGCGAGGTAGTGCGGCTGGTAGGGGCGCAGCTCGCGCAGGTCGTAGGCGCCGAGCTTCTGCACCAGGTCGCCGCGCAGGCCGGCGGAGCCGCTGACGAGCAGGTCGTCGTAGCGGTCGTCGCGCGCGCCCCAGGCCGGCCGCCAGCGCACCTTGCGCACGCGCCGCGTGGCGAGCTTGGCGCGCCCGCCGACGCGCACGACGGTCGTCTCCTCCGCCCAGTAGTACGTGCCCGCGTCGGCGGACCACCGCGAGCGCACGCTCGCGTCGAAGGTCCAGAAGGGCGCGTACAGGCCGAGCGCGTCGAAGCGCTTCGTGCGCTTCAGCGCCGCCGGCCGGAACCACAGGCCGCCGAGCCAGGCGCGGAAGGCCTCGCGCACGCGCTCGGCGCCGACGTCGAGCGGCACGAGCGACTCCGGCCGCAAGGCGTTGCGGCTCGCCTCCTGGTCGAGCACGGTGGCCGAGCCGCAGTAGGCGCACGTGCGCGCGGTGGCGCGCTCGCCGAAGGCCACGCGCGCGCCGCACGCGCCGCACGAGAGCACGCGCACCTCGAGGCCCAGGCCGCGCGCCGCCGCGCCCGCGTCGGAGAGCGGGCGCTCGAGCGGCGCGCCCTCGACGCGCGGCACGGGGACGCGGCTCTCGCAGTGCGCGCAGACGAGCGCGTCGGCGTCGGGGTCCCAGGTCGTGCCGGCGCCGCAGCGCGCGCACGGGAAGTCGACGGGTTCGCTCACGCTCGTCCAGGGTGCCCGCGGCGCGGGCTCCGCGGGCGGAGCCGGCGGGGGCTTCGCGGTCGGGGGGGACACGATATCCGGATCCTGGCGATTCTCTGAAGGGACACCTATCGTGGGCGTAGTCGGCCGTTCGGGCTCACGCTCCGGCGTGTCGCCGCGGCCGAGACCCCCGGAGGAGACGGCGCATGGGAGTGATGGACTGGTTCAAGCGCGGCGTGGGCGAGATGATGATCGCCCGCCCGGACGACGCGAAGTCGCACGTCGTGTGGAAGCATCCGGATCCCACGATCCCGATGAAGTCGCAGCTCACGGTCGAGGCCGACGAGACGGCGATCTTCTTCCGCGACGGCAAGGTCCAGGCCAAGCTCGGTCCCGGGCGCCACACGCTGGACAGCTCGAACCTGCCCTTCCTCTCCAACCTGGTCGACAGCTTCACCGGCGGCCGGGTGTTCATCGCGGAGGTCTTTTTCGTCAACCTCCGCGAGCACACCGGAGTCAAGTTCGGCGGCCGCGTCGGCCACGTCGAGGACCCGAAGAGCGGCGTGCCGGTCGAGACGATGGTCCACGGCGAGTTCTCCTTCCGCGTGACCGATCCGGAACGGCTGATCGTCGGCCTGGTCGGCATGGGCCGCGCCGAGTCCTACGAGGTGCGCTCCTGGATGAAGGAGCAGGTGCTCAAGGTCATCCGCGACCGCATCGGCGAGCTCCTGGTGAAGAACAAATGGCCGCTCCTCGACGTGACCTCGGGCGCCTACACCGAGGAGGTCGAGAAAGCGGTTCTGGTCGGCCTGGAGGACCACGTCGACGACTACGGCATCCACATCGTGCGCCTGGGCAACTTCGTCGTCG
>CADEGS010000140.1 GCA_902826945.1 uncultured bacterium
CGAGCCCCTCAGTACAGGACGACGAAGCCGCCGTCCGCGCGCGCGAAGGCGGCCGGCAGCGACCAGGCCGGCACCGGCTCGATCGGTGCCGGCGCGCGCGCGAGGATCTCGCCGGCGGCGTCGAGCACGGTCCAGTCGAGCTTCGCCTCGCGCCCATGGCCGACGTCGGCCAGCGCCGCGACGAGCACGCGCCCCTCGGCGTCGCGCGCGAGCGCGGGGTGCTTCAGCTCCGCGCGCCGGCGCACCGGCCCCCAGCCGTCGCTGCCGCTGACCTGGCGCACGACGCGCGCCGTGCGCGCCGGCTCGAGCGCGACGGGCGCCTCCAGCCAGGCGAGCGAGAGCGCGCCCGCGCGCTCCCAGGCGGCCAGCGCGCCGCCGGGCGTCGCGAGCAGGCTCGCGGTCGAGACCGGGCAGCTCGCGGCGCGCCAGACGTCGAGCGCGCGGCTCTCGAAGGTCAGGCCGCCGTCGCGCGAGACCGAGAGCACCATGTCGCGCTCGCCGCCGTAGGCCGAGCGGTAGAGCGCGACCAGCTCGTCTCCCGCGCACGCGAGCGTCACGCGGCAGCACGCGCACGCGCCCGTGCCGAGCGCGGTCGCCAGGCGCTCGGGCTCGAAGGTCGCGCCGTCGTCGAGCGAGCGCGCGACCCACAGGCGCCGGTCGCGCTCGTCCGCGCTCGCGCCGAGCGGCGCCTGCCAGGCGACCCACACGCGCCCGCTCGCGTCCGCGGCGACGTCGGGGCCGCCGTCGAGCCCGGGGTGCTCGGCGATCGCGTTCCGCGCCGGCTCGAACGTGCCGTCCTCGCGCGAGCGCGCGACGAGGAGCGGCGCCCCGCCGCCCGGCGCGCGCGGCCGCGCGTCCGCCGCGCCCATCCACGCCACGTGCACGCGGCCGCCGCGCCCGAGCGCGAGCCGCGCGCCGCTGACCTGCCCGAGCGCGATCGCGCCCGCGCCGACGACGACGGGCTCCGACCAGCGCTCGCCCTCGTCGCGCGACGCGCGGTAGAGGATCTCGCCCGAGGCCGGGTCGCCGCGGAAGGTCAGGAGGTGCAGCGCGCCGTCCGGGCCGCGCGCGAGCTGCGGCTGGATCTCGTCCTCTGCGAGGCGGCGCACCAGGACCTCCGGCGCGCCGCCGCGAGCCGCCGGGGAGAGCAGCGCGACGAGCACGAGCGCGGCCGGGACCATGCGCTCCCTTGTAGCCGCGTCGCCCTGGAGGAGCGAGCGCCGGACCCCGGAGCGCCCCCGCCGCGCGGGACGCCACGCGGCCCCGCCCCCGACGCGCGCCCCTTCTCCTCAAGAAGGGGCCGCGCCGGTCCGATCGAGCCCCCTACGCCGGCGACGCGAGCGGCCCCCACCGCGCTCGCCGTCCCGCCCGCGCATGCCTCCTCGCACCTCCCCAGCGGACCCTGTCCGCCGTTCGACCTACGGTCTCGTCCGTAAACCGGGCGGGAGCGTGTCCGAAGCGATGCGGCGCCAGCGGCCGCGCGCGCGCCCCGAGGGGGTCCAGGCGCACTCGGCACGCTGCTTGCGTCCGGCCGCTGCGCGCGCGAACGGCGCCTCATCCGTTCCGTCCTGTCGCTGCCGGGGGCCCTCTCTCCCCCGCGCGACTCCATCCGGCTCGAACTCATGCTCCACGCCACCGCTCCGCGTCTCGTTCCCCGCACCGGCTCCTTCCCGCTCGCGCTGACCCTCGCCGCGCTCGGCCTGCACGGCTGCGACGGCGGCTCGAGCGGCAGCGACACGCTCGCCCGCGGCGACCAGCCGGTGATCGCCGTCCACGCCGACCAGGCCGCCATCGAGTCGGGCGCGATGTCGATCGACGAGGCGATCGCCAAGGGCAAGGAGCTCTTCGGCGCGAGCTTCAACACGCTCGACGGCGCCGGGCGCCCCGAGGCGACCGGCACCGGCGCGGCGCGCGCGCGCCGCGAGGCGCCGCAGAACTTCAACCGCATCTCGGCGCCCGACGCGAACTCCTGCGGCGGCTGCCACAACCTGCCCCTGCTCGGCGCGGGCGGCGGCAACGTCGCGAACGTGTTCGTGCTCGCGCAGGCGAAGCCGTTCGTGAACTTCGACGGCGGCGAGGGCGACGCGAACATCCCCGACCTGACGCTCGACACGGTCGGGAACGAGCGCGCCACGATCGGCATGTCGGGCGCGGGCTTCATCGAGCTCCTGGCGCGCGAGATGACCGCCGACCTGCTGGCGATCCGGGACGACGCCGTGGCGCAGGCGCAGTCCGGCGGCATGGCGGTGACGCTGCCGCTCTCCACGAAAGGCGTGAGCTTCGGCTCGATCACCGGCAACCCCGACGGGTCGGTGGACACGGGCGCGGTCGTCGGCGTGGACGCGAACCTGATCGTGAAGCCCTTCCACCAGAAGGGCGTCGTCGTGTCGCTGCGCGACTTCACGAACAACGCGATGAACCACCACCACGGCATGCAGACCAGCGAGCGCTTCGGCGCCGGCGTGGACCACGACAAGGACGGCCTGGCCGACGAG
The DNA here is from genome assembly GCA_902826945.1 of uncultured bacterium. The sequence goes on from CADEGS010000140.1 coordinate 2,496, forward strand.
CTCACGGTCGGCGACGTCACGGCCACCGTGCTGTTCCAGGCCACGCTGCCCGCGCCGGGCCGCGTGCTGCCGAACGACGGCTCGGCGCTGCTGGCCGTGGCGAACGGCGAGACGCTCTTCGGCGACATCGGCTGCGCGGTGTGCCACAAGCCCGAGCTCGTGCTCGACGACCCGGTCTTCTCCGAGCCGAGCCCCTACAACCCCCCGGGCGACCTGAGCCTGGCCGACGTGAACGGCATGCCGGTGCTCGTCGACCTGACCGCCGCGGGGCCGGGGCCGCACCTCCCGCGCCAGCAGGACGGCAGCGTGCGCGTGCAGGCCTTCACCGACCTCAAGCGCCACGACATGGGGCCCGACCTGGCCGAGCCGCTGGTGCAGGCCGGCGTGGCGGGCAACCTGTTCCTGACCAAGAAGCTGTGGGGCATGGCGAACGAGCCGCCCTTCATGCACCACGGCCGCGCGCTCACGATCGCCGAGGCGATCCTGATGCACGGCGGCGAGGCGCAGGCCGCGCGCGACGCGTTCGACGGCCTGACCCAGCAGGAGCAGGACGACGTCGTGGCGTTCCTGAAGACGCTCCAGGTCCTGCCCGAGGACGCGCCCTCGAACACGATGCTGGCGCCCTTCTCGGGCATCGTCGGCGACGAGCCGGCCGTGCTCGCGCACGTGGACCAGGACGCGGTGGACGCCGGCGCGTACTCGGCCGAGGCGCTGTTCGAGCTCGGCAAGGTGCTCTTCCGCGCCGAGTTCAACACGCTCGACGGCGCCGGGCGGCCGGAGACGACCGGCACCGGCGCGCAGCGCACGCGCGAGGACGCGCCGCACAACTTCAACCGTATCTCGGCGCCCGACTCGGGCTCGTGCGTGGCCTGCCACGGCCTCCCGCGCTCCGGCGGCGGCGGCGACAACGTCGCCAACGTGTTCGTGCTCGGCCAGGCCTTCCCGTTCGTGAACTTCGACGAGGCCGAGGGGGACGACTTCCAGCTCCACACGCTCGACAGCGTCGCCAACGAGCGCGCCACGATCGGCATGTTCGGCGCCGGCTACATCGAGCTCCTGGCGCGCGAGATGACCGTCGAGCTGCAGGCCGTGCGCGCCGACGCGATCGCCCAGGCCATGTCCGGCGGCTCGCCCGTGACGCTGCCGCTCCTCGCCAAGGGCGTGGGCTTCGGCACGATCACCGGCAACCCCGACGGCAGCCACGACGCGAGCGGCGTCGTCGGCGTGGACACGAGCCTGGTCGTGAAACCCTTCCACCAGAAGGGCGTGGTGGTCTCGCTGCGCGAGTTCTCGAACAACGCGATGAACCACCACCACGGCATGCAGTCCGCCGAGCGCTTCGGGGCTGCCACCGACCACGACCAGGACGGCGCGTTCGACGAGCTGAGCGTGGGCGACATCACGGCCGTGACGCTCTACCAGGCGCTGCTGGCCGCGCCGGGCCGCGTGCTGCCCGCCGACGCGCGTCGCCGCCGCGCGGTGGACGCGGGCGAGGAGCTCTTCGCGTCGGTCGGCTGCGCGACGTGCCACGTGCCCTCGCTCGTGCTCGACGACCCGGTCTTCACCGAGCCCAACCCCTTCAACCCGGCCGGCAACCTGCTGCCCGCCGACCTGGCGCCGGCGCAGCCCTTCGCCGTGGACCTGACCACGCACGGCATCGGCCCGCGCCTGCCGCGCGAGGCGGACGACACGGTGCTCGTGCCGGCCTACACCGACCTGAAGCGCCACGACATGGGGCCCGACCTGGCCGAGCCCAGGGTGCAGGCCGGCGTGGCGGGCAACCTGTTCCTGACCAAGAAGCTGTGGGGCATGGCGAACGAGCCGCCCTTCATGCATCACGGCCGCGCGCTCACGATCGACGAGGCGATCCGCATGCACGGCGGCGAGGCGCAGGCCGTGCGCGACGCCTACGTCGCGCTCTCCGACGAGGAGCAGAAGGAGATCGTCGACTTCCTGAAGACCTTGCAGGTGCTGCCCGAGAACAGCCCCCTCGAGGTCGTCCAGTAGCGCGAACCGCGGCCCGCGACCCGGGCTTCCCCGGGCGCGGGCCCTGCGCGCCCCTCCCGCGCGCCGCGCCTCCCGTCACTCGGCCCGCAGCGCCTCGATCGGGTCGAGCCGCGCCGCGCGCCGCGCCGGCAGCACGCCGGCGGCGAGCCCGGTCGCGAGGCTGACCCCGAGCGCCGCCGCCACGTACTCCGGCGGCGTCGCCAGCGGCAGCCCGGGCACGAGCGCGCGCACCAGGCCCGAGACGAGCCAGCCGGTCGCCAGGCCCGCGCCGCCGCCCAGGAGCCCGAGCGCGACCGCCTCGGCCAGGAACAGCCACAGCACCTGGCGCCGCGTCGCGCCCAGCGCGCGCAAGAGGCCGATCTCCGCCGTGCGCTCGCCGACGGCGATCCACATCATCGTCAGGATCCCGATCGCGCCGACGACGAGCGAGATGCCGCCGATCGCCCCCACCGCGGTCGTGATCACGTCCATCACGTTGCCGAAGACGTCGAGCATCGCCTCCTGCGTCGTGATCGTGAAGTCCTCGCGGCCGGCGTGGCGCTCGGTCAGCGTGCGCCGGATCCCGGCCACGAGCGGCGCGAGCTGGTCCGCGCGCTCGTAGGTGACGTCCACCTCGTTCAGCTCGTCCTTGCCGAAGATCGCGAGCGCGGTGGCGACCGGCACGTAGGCCGAGTCGTCGATGTCGATGCCCAGGAACTGCCCCTTGGGCGCCATCACGCCGATCACGCGCAGGCGCGTGCCGCCGATGCGCACCCAGGCGCCGAGCGCGTTCTCGTCCTCGAACAGCTCGCGCGCCAGCGTCGGCCCGAGCACCGCCAGCGGGCTGCCGCGGCGCGGGTCGCCGGGCGGCAGGAACGCGCCGATCCCCAGCGGGAAGCGCCAGGTCTCGGGCATGTCGGACGTCACGCCGTAGACGTACACGCTGCGCCCGCGCTCGGCCGCCTCGACGCGCGCCTGGCCGTACACGATCGGCATCACCGTGCGCGCCCCGGGCAAGCGCGCGAGCACGCCGGCGTCGTCGAGCGTCAGGGGCTGCGTCGTGCCGCCCAGGACGCCCGGGATGCCGAAGGTCTCGGTCTTGCCCGGGTTGACGGCGACGATGTTCGTGCCGAACTGCGTGAACTGCCCCATCACGTAGCGGCGGGTGCCCTCGCCCATCGCGGTGAGCAGCATCACGGCCGCGATCCCGATCGCGATCCCGAGCACCGAGAGCGCGGTGCGCAGCCGGTGACCGCGCAGCGCGCCGACGCACAGCTCGAGGAGGTCGCGCACGCCGCCGCTCAGCGCTTCTGCAGCGCCAGCACGGGGTCCAGGCGGCTGGCGCGGCTGGCGGGCAGCACGCCGAACACCGCGCCGACGACGAGCGAGGTCGCGAGCGCCGCCGCGACCGCCCAGGCCGGCGCGGCCGCCGGAAAGCTCGGGAACCACAGCGCGAGCAGGCGCTCCGCCACCCACGAGAGCGCCAGCCCCGTCAGGCCGCCGGCGCAGGAGAGCAGCACCGCCTCGACCACGAACAGCGCGCGCACGTCGCCGCGGCGCGCGCCCAGCGCGCGCAGCAGCCCGACCTCGGAGGCGCGGTCGGAGACCGACACGAGCATCACGTTCATGATCCCGATGCCCGCCACCGAGAGCGACACGGCCGCGATGCCCGCGATCACGAGCGTCAGCACGGCCAGGATCGACTCCAGGCCGCCCGAGACCGAGTCCTGCGTGATGCAGGTCACGTCCTCCTCGTCGTGGCGCTCGGTCAGGAGCGCCACGACGCGCGCGCGCGCGCGGTCGAGCTCGCCGTGCGCGCCCACCTGCACCAGGATGCGGAAGAGCGAGCTCTCGTCGAACAGGCGCATGGCCGAGGCCACGGGCACGATCGCGAGGTCGTCCATGTCGAGGCCGAGCTGCATGCCGCGCGGCGCCAGCACGCCGACCACGCGCACGCGCGCGTCGCCCACGCGCACGACGCCGCCGAGCGGGTTCTCGGCCGGGAAGAGCTCGCGCGCGAGCTTGCTGCCGAGCACGACGACGGGGTCGGAGCGCTCCCACTCCAGGCGCGGCAGGAACGAGCCGGCCGCCAGCGCGAGCCGGCGTGCCTCGAGGAAGTCGGCGCTCGTGCCGATCACGATCACCTGCCGGCCGCGCTCGGCGTGCGAGACGGTCTCGTTGCCGAGCGCGATCGGCACGACCAGCTCGGCCTGCGCCACGTCGCGCTGCAGCGCGCGCGCGTCGGCCAGCGTCAGGTCGTTCGGCGCGCCGCCCAGCCCGGGCAGCGCGCCCGAGGTCTCGACCTTGCCGGGCAGGACGATCAGGAGGTTCGTGCCCAGCGCCTCGAACTGCCCGCCGACGTAGCGCCGCGCGCCCTCGCCCAGCGCCGTCAGCACCACCACCGCCAGCACCCCGATCGCGACGCCCAGCAGGCTGAGCGCCGAGCGCAGGCGGTGCTTGAGCAGCGCGCCCCAGGCCATGCCGACGACGTCGGCGGCCCTCACGCGCCCGCGCCCCCCGCGCGCGCGGCGAGCAAGGGCGCGATCTCCGCCACGTCCGCGCCGGCCAGCCGCCGCACGATGCGGCCGTCGGCGAGCAGCAGGATGCGGTCGGCGCGCCGCGCCACGGCGGCGTCGTGCGTGACGACGATCAGCGTCAGCCCGGCGCGGCTCTTCTCGGCCAGGAGGTCGAGCACCTGCGCGCCGGAGGCGCTGTCGAGGTTGCCGGTCGGCTCGTCGGCGAGCAGGAGGCGCGGCCCCATGATCGTCGCGCGCGCGATCGCCGTGCGCTGGCGCTGGCCGCCCGAGAGCTCGGCCGGCAGGTGCCGCGCGCGCGCCTCCAGGCCGACCGCGCGCAGCGCCTCCTGCGCGCGGCGCCGGCGCTCCTTGCGCGGCACGCCGGCCAGGACCAGCGGCAGCTCGACGTTCCCCGCCGCGTCGAGCCGCGGCACGAGGTGGTAGGACTGGAAGACGAAGCCGATCGTCTCCTGGCGCACGCGCGAGAGCTCGGCGTCGGCGAGGCCCTGCACCTCGCGCCCCTCGAGCCGGTAGCGCCCGCTCGTCGCGCGGTCGAGGCAGCCCAAGAGGTTCAGCAGCGTGGACTTCCCCGAGCCCGACGGCCCCATGATCGCGACGTGCTCGCCGGGCTCGATGCGCTCGCTGACGCCGGCCAGCGCGTGCACCTCCTCCTCGCCCATGCGGTAGGTGCGCCAGACGTCCTCGAGCTCGATCAGGGGCGCGCTCACGGCGCCGCGGCGGATCCGTCGCCGTCCCGGGCCGCGTCCTCCTCCACCGCGCGCGCCCCGGGCGTCACCTCCGCGCTGGCGAGCGAGCGGATCACGCGCGCGCCGGGCTCCAGACCGCCCTGCACCTCGACCCAGTCCCAGTTCTTGAGCCCGACCCGGATGCGGCGCTCGGCCACGCGGCCGTCCTCGAGCACGAGCACGCGCCCGCCCTCGAGCAGCGTCTGCGCCGGCAGGCGCGGCACGTCCTCGCGCACCTCGAGGATCACCTCGACGTCGGCCGAGGTGCCGGGCAGGAGGCGCTCCGCCTGCGCGTGGTCCTCGAGCTCGACCTCGATCTCGACCGTGCGGTTCTGCTGCTCCACGTCGAGCACGTAGGGCGCGACGCGCGCGACGCGGCCGGCGAACGTGCGCCCGGGAAAGGGGTCGAGCGACACGCGCACCGCCTGCCCGGCCAGGACGACGGCCGAGTCCACCTCGTCCATCGGCGCGCTGACGTAGAGCGAGGCCGGATCGATCAGGTCGATCACCGAGGGGATCGGCACGCCGGGCGGCGAGGGCGTGATCCACTCGCCCACCTCGACCGAGACCTCGGCCAGCACGCCGTCGAAGGGCGCGCGCAGGAGCGTGCGCTCGAGCTCGGCGTCGATCACGCCGACCGAGGAGCGCGCCTCCTCGACCTGGGCCTCGGACGACGCGCAGGCCGCCTCGGCCACCTCGAGCGCGCTCTCCAGCGCCTCGAGCTGGTCCACCGAGACGATCGCGTCGGCCGCCAGCTCGCGGTTGCGCTCCAGCTCGCGCCGCGCGCGCCGCGCGCGCACGCAGGTCTCCTGGTGGCGCGCCTCGGCCGTCGCGAGCGAGCGCGCCGCCAGCGCGCGCTGCGCGCGCTGCACCTCGTCGTCGAGGCGCACGATCACGTCGCCGGCCGCGACGCGGTCGCCCTCGCGCGAGGCGAGCGCGACCACGCGCCCGCTCGTCTCGGGCGAGAGCTGCGCGCGCCGCCGCACGCGCAGCGTGCCGGCGCGCGAGTTCGTCACCGTCGCCTCGACGCGCCCGCGCGCGAGCGGCACGACCGAGACGACGACCGGGTCGGGCGCCAGCCAGGTCGCCTCCAGGACGAGCCACAGGGCGGCCAGCGCCGCCACGACCCCCAGCCGCACGAGCCACCGTCGCACGAGGCGGAGTATAGGGCGCGGCCGCGCGCGATCACGCCCGGCCGGCGTCGTGCGCCGCCGGGGCGCCGGCGTTCTCGTGCGGGAAGCCGCCCGCGGGGAGCGGGCGGCCGAGGAACGGGCACAGCCGCTCGAAGCCCTCGCCGGCGCACACGTCGAGCTCGAGCAGGTCGTCCGGCCGCTCGGCGAACCAGGCGCGCACCGCGGCCGCGTGCGCGGCGTGCACGGCGCGGAAGCGCTCGCGGTCGAACGCGCGCGTGCCGTACACGCGCCGGCGCAGCGCCAGCACGCGCCGGCTGACGGGGAAGTCGGGCGCGAAGCGCCGGTAGCGCTCGCACGAGTCGAGCCAGCTCTCGACCTCGCGCACGGTGTGCACGAACTTGGCGCCCGGGAAGCGCCGGTCGAGCTCGCGGAAGAAGCACGCCACGGGCAGGTCGGTCAGCGCGTCGTAGCGCCGCAGCTCGCGCCGCCGGATGCGGAGCCGCCCGAGCACCAGGCTCAGCGAGGGGTAGTGCCGCGCGCGGAAGCCGAGCCCCTCCAGCGCCCGGTGCAGGCTGGAGGTCCCCGTGCGCGACAGCCCGACGCCGAAGACCTTCACAGGTTCTTGATCGCGGCCAGGATCGAGCGCGTCACGTGGCTCTTGTTCAGCGTGTAGAAGTGCAGGCCGGGCGCGCCGCGCTCGAGCAGCTCGCGGCACTGGCGGATGGCGTGCTCGATCCCGATCGCGACGACGGTCGGCGGGTCGGCCTGGTAGCGCTGCAGGCGCGCGTGCAGCTCGGGCGGGATGCGCGCGCCGCACATCCTCGTGAAGCGCTCGATCTGCGCCACGTTCGTGATCGGCATGATGCCGGGCACGATCGGCACGTCGATGCCCGCCGCGCGCGCGCGGTCCACGTACGACAGGTAGTCGCGCGTGTCGAAGAAGAGCTGCGTGACGAGGAAGCGCGCGCCGCAGGCGACCTTGTGCGCCGTCCAGCGCAGGTCCTCGTCGCGCGAGGGCGACTCGGGGTGCGCCTCGGGGTAGCACGCGCCGCCGATGCCGAGCTCGTAGCGCTCGCGCAGGAAGGTGACGAGCTCCGAGGCGTGGCGGAAGCCGCCCTCGGTGGCCTCGAAGCGCTCGGCGCCCTTCGGCGGGTCGCCGCGCAGCGCGAGCACGTTCTCGATGCCGGCCTCGACCAGCCGGTCCACGACGTCCCCGATCTCGGCCCGCGTGTGTCCGACGCACGTGAGGTGCGCCATCGAGGTGATGCCGAGCTCTTTCTGGATGCGCGAGACGAGCTCGAGCGTGCGCCCGCGCGTCGAGCCGCCCGCGCCGTAGGTGACCGAGACGAAGTCCGGCGCCAGCATCGCGCGCAGGTCGGCGGCGGTGCGCAGGAGCTCGGTCGCCGCCTCGTCGGTCTTGGGCGGGAAGAACTCGAAGCTGAAGACCGGGTTGCCGCGGCCGTAGCGCTGGTGGATCCTCACCCGGCCTCCAGGATCTCGGCGAAGCGCGCGCGGTAGGCGGCGGGGATCTCCTGGCTCGCGAGCCCGTCGAGCCGCACGCACACGGTGGTCATGCGCGCGTCCACGCACAGGACGTCGCCGACCAGGAAGCGGTAGCGCAGGCCGAGGGACGAGCGCCCCAGCCGGAAGCACGTCACGCGCACGATCGGGCGGTCGCCGAAGCGCAGCGGGCTCGCGAAGTCCACCTGCGCGTTGACGAGCGGGAAGCCGACGCGGTCCTCGCCCACCAGGTGGTAGTAGCGCCGCCCGACGTGCACGTCCCAGACCTCCTCGAAGGCCTGGTGGACGAAGTCGTAGATGCGCGGGAAGTACACGATGCCGGCCGGATCGACGTCGCCGAAGCGGACCTGGAGCTGCGTGACGAAGGCCTTGCGCTCGCCCGTCCCGCTCATGGGAAGAGCTCCGGCCAGGCCTCCTCGACCACGGTCACCGTCATCGCGGCCAGGCGCTCGATCAGCTCCCGGCCCTCGGCGGCCGAGGCGGCGGCCGGGTCGCCGCAGTAGGCCTGGCGCGCGCCGGCCTCGAGGAAGCTGCGCACGCCGGCGCGCATGCGCGCGACGAGGTCGATCGCGACGGGCGCGAGCGCGCGACGTCGCTCCTCGCGCACGGCGGCCGGGTCGGCGGCGAGCACGATGCTCGACTCGTAGCGGCCGGCGTGGCAGTCGCCGCTCCGGAACTCGTCCCCCAGCGTGCCGGCCCAGCGCCGCCGCGTGGCGTCGGGGAACACGACCTGCGCGCGCCCCTCCTCGATGCGCGGGAAGTCGCCCGCCACGCCGCGCAGCACCTCCACGTGCTCGGGCTCGAGGTGCGCGTTCACGAACACGACGCGCCGCACGCCCTGGTCCTGCAGCGACACGACGACGTCCTCGAGCAGCGCCCACAGCGTGCCGGGCCGCAGCGTGACGCGCCCCTCGAAGCCCTCGGTGTAGCGCGTCAGGCCGTAGGCGAGCGGCGGCAGGACGAGCGCGGGCACGCCGCGCTCGGCGAGCCGCTCCGCCGCAGCGCGCGCCTGCGCCGTCGCGATCGTGACGTCGGTGTCGAGCGGCAGGTGCGGCCCGTGCGGCTCGGTCGCGCCGATCGGGAGGAGCGCCACCAGCGGCTCGGCGAAGAGCGCGCGCGCCTCGGGCCAGGTGAGCTTGCCGAGCTCGCTCGCGCCGCTCATCGCGCCTCGAGCTCCGCGCGCAGCTCCTTGCGCGCCACCTTGCCGCGGTCGTTCTTGGGCAGCGCGTCGCGCCACTCGAACCAGCGCGGGTACTTGTGCGGCGCCAGGCGCGCCTTGGCCCACTCCTTGAGCTCGCCCGCCAGCCGCTCGCCGCCCTCCCAGCCCTCGTTCACGACCACGAACGCGCACGGCTTGACCAGGTGCTCCTCGTCCTCGCGGCCGAGCACGCACACCTCGGCCACCGCCGGGTGCTCGAGCAGCGCGTTCTCGATCTCGAGCGGCGAG
>CADEGS010000141.1 GCA_902826945.1 uncultured bacterium
GACCGCGCTCGAGCTGGGCGGCGGCGAGGAGCGCCCGCTCGAGCTGACGCTGCGCTGACGCGGCGCGCGCCGGGTCGCGCGCCCAGGGCGTCCTTCGCCCGCGGCGCACGACCCGGGCGTATCCCGTCTCAGCCGCCGCAGGCGCCCACGACCGGGCAGGGCGCGTCGCACGCCCGCTCGCACGGACCGTCGCACGGGAGCTCGCGCTCGCACACGAGCGCGCCGTCGGCGTCGTAGCAGCGCACGAGGCAGGTGCCCCGGTCGGTGCACTCGGCCGCGACGCGGCAGTCCTCGGGACAGATCTCCGGGCAGGCTTCGGCACCGGCCGCGGCGGGCTCGCCCGGGCGCAGCCCGAGCCAGCCGGCGGCGGCGAGGAGGAGCGAGAAGACGGTGAGCTTCATGGCGGTTCGTTCTCCGGTCGAGAGGGAGCGCCCGGCGCGGGCGCTCGGTCCACGCTTGGACCGGCGAGCGCCGCGCGGCATTCCGCGTCGCTCAGCGCGCGGCGCAGGACCCGGGCTCGCAGCGCTCGAGCAGGGCGCGCAGGTCGTCCGGGCGCAGCACCTCGCGCAGCTCGAGGATGCCCTCGACGCACGCGGCGAGCGAGTCCTGCCGCAGGCGCCCGACCTCCTCGACCAGGAGCAAGACGGCCGCGCGATCGACGTCCGGCCCGGACAGATCGGCCAGGAGCTCGGCCTGCAGCGCATCCGCGCGCTGCTCGAGGCGGTCCGAGGCGCCGCACGAGCGTGCGCACAGCGCTGCCAGCCGCTCGCGCTGCGCCTCGTCCAGGCCGAGGCCGCCGGTCTCGATGCAGCACGTGCCGTCCGCAACGGAGGGAGCGGGCGCGCGGCGGATCTGCGCGGCGTTCCAGGACAGGCTGGCGAGCAGGGCACCGCCCAGCAGCCAGGTCGAAAGAGGGGTTCTCATCGGGGCGTCTCCGTCGAGGGCAGCGCGCGCAGCACCCGGTACTCGGGCAGCGCGGCGAAGATCGCGCTCGGCCTCGCGTGCGGAGCCAGCGCGTCGAGCAGGTGGTGCAGGCGCGGCGCGCGGCGCTCGCGCTCGAGGACGAAGGCGAGCAGGGCCACCGCGGCGACGCCGGCCAGCGCCGCCGCCACGCGCGCGCCCAGCGCGGGCGGCCGCAGGCGCGCGCGGCCCTCGATCTTCGGCCACAGGTCGGCCAGGGGCGGCTCGTAGGCCCGCAAGAGGACGAGCTCGCGCGCGAGGGCCGCGAGGGCGAGCTCGTGCGCGCGGCACGGCGCGCAGCGCGCCAGGTGGACGCGCAGCGCGGCCTCGTCGCAGGGCTCGCCGTCGGAGCGCGCCGAGAGGTGCTCGCGCGCGGCCTCGCAGGACAGTCGATCGGGACTCATGGCGCGTGCAGGGTCGGACGGGGTGGAACGGCGGCGACCGAGCGCGGCTCGGGCGCACCGAGCAGGCGCAGCAGGCTCTCGCGCGCGCGCGACAGACGGGACATGACGGTGCCCTCGGGGATGCCGAGCGCCAGCGCGATCTCGCGGTAGGAGAGCTGCTCGAGCTCGCGCAGCACGAGCACGGCGCGGTGCTCGGCGGACAAGCGACCCAGGAGCCGCTCGAGACGCTCGCCGGCCTCGGCCCGCGCCGCGGCGTCGAGCGGCGAGGCGCGCGCGTCCGCCGGCTCGTCGCCGTCGGCCGGCAGGGGCGGCCCGCGCCTCTGGCGCTCGCGCTCGATCCGGTGCAGGCAGGTGTTCACGGTCAGCCGGTGGAGCCAGGTCGAGAAGCGCGCCCGCCCGTCGAAAGAGCGCGCGCGCTCGAAGAGCCGCACGAAGACGTCCTGGGCGGCGTCCTCGGCGTCGGCCGCGCGCCCGAGCAGGCGCCGGCAGAGGCGCTGGACGCGCTCGCCGTGGCGCTCGTAGGCCTCGTGCAGGGCGTCCGGCTCGCGCCGCTTGAGGCCTTCGACGAGCGCGTGGTCGGGGTCCATCCGGGAGGGCTACGGCCGCCGGCTCCTCGCGTTTGGGACCGGCGGCGGGCCCGGTCCATTCCGTCCCGCCCCAGGAAGCCTTCGGCGCCGCCCCTGGGCCGGATCCCCCCGCGGGCCGCGCGGGCTAGAAGCCCAGCCGGTTCAGCTCGCCCGGGTAGAGCTCGATCGGGTGCTCCTCGACGACCTGCTCGCCGAGCAGGAGGCGCAGGCGGCGCGCGCGCGAGCTGGTCGAGACGACGCCGGTCGTACCGTTCACGAGCGGGACCGAGGTGTAGGCGTTGACGCTCTCGTGGCTGATCACGAGCAGGTCGAGCGGCTGGCCGTCCTCGGTCGTGACCTCGATCGCGTCCGCGCGCCCTCGGTCCTCGCCGAGCACGACCTGCAGGTGGCAGCGCACGCTGACGACGAGCTCGAGGCGGCGCAGGTCGTCCTTCTCCGCGAGCGTGATCGTCTCGGGCACCACGTCGTCGCCGGCGACGTCGATGCGCAGGCCGCGGCTCGGGACGTCCCGGAGCTCGAAGCGCCCCTCCGCGTCGGTGCGCGCGCGCGGGCCGGGCTGCTGGAGGACGACCAGCGCGCGCCCGCCGCGGATGCGCGCGCCGCGCTCGACGACCGGCAGCCACAGGGAGAGCCGCGCGCCGGGCACGGGGTCGCCGCGCTCGGTCACGACGCGGCCGGCGAGGCGCTCGGCGCGCTCGGGCGGCTCGAGCCGGATCGTGACCTCGCCCGCCGCCGGGTCCAGGGGCGGCGTGCGCGTGATGCGCAGCGCGTCCGCGTCGAGCGCGCACAGCCGGTAGGGCCGCGCGCACAGCCCGCCGAGGTCGAAGCGCCCCTCGCCGTCGGTCTGCACCCAGCTCCAGAGCGCGCTCGAGGAGCGCGCGGGCGCCGTCCAGTCCCAGGAGCTGTCGCCGTCCGTCGCGGGCAGGTTGGCCTCGCTCTCGAGCGCCTGCGGCGGGATCGGCGCGCCGGAGGCCAGCCCCTCGAGCGTGGTCGGCATCATGCCGATCGGCGCGAAGGGCGTCGGGTCGTCGACCCACACCTTCACGCCCGCCCTGGGCGTCCCCTCGTGGTCGAGCACCACGCCGCGCAGCGCGAGCGCCGGCTCGGTCAGCGCCAGCACGACGAAGTCGGGCCAGCCGCTGTCCGGCGCGCCGTCGGCGCGCGTGCCCGGCTCGCCCGGGCGCTCGAGCAGCGCGGGCCGGAAGCCGGCCGCGACGGCGCACAGCCGCTCGCTCGTCACGGCGCGCGCGAGGTCGATCGCGAAGTCGCCCTCGGGACCCGAGAGCGCGCTCGTCAGGCCGAGCGCGACGCGCGCGCCGGCGACGCCCGTGCCGGCCCCGTCGACGACGCGGCCGCGCAGCGTGCCCTCCAGCGGCTCGCTCGGGCGCTCGAGCACGATCTCGAGCCCGCGCGCGTCCGCGCCAGGCACCGGGACGCGGGCGGGCACGTAGCCGTCCTGCGAGGCGAGCAACGTCGCGCCCTCGATCGCGGGCGCGCCCTCCATCGCGAAGCGGCCGTCGGGACCGGCGCGCGCGCTCCAGCCGCGCTCGCGCGAGCCGTCGAGGATCAGCTCGAAGCGCCCGCGGAAGTCCGCGGGCAGGCGGTAGCCGAGGACCGCGCCCGCGACCGGACGGCCCGCGGCGTCCACGACGCGGCCGTCCAGCGCGCACTCGGGGGCCGCCACGACCACCGCCTCGACCGCCGAGCCGCGCTTCCAGACGCCCTCGCGCACCGTGACCCAGCCGGGCTGCGCCACGACCAGCGCCCCGCCCTCCAGCGTCGTCTCGAAGCGGAAGCGTCCGGCCGCGTCGCTCTGCACGGCCGCGCGCGGCGCCTCGGGCGAGCGCTCGGCCGCGTCGGTGCCGTCCGCCTCCGCGAGCGCGCCGCCGGCGAGCTCGAGCGGCACGCCCGCCAGCGGCTGCCCCTCGCCGCCGAGCACGCGGCCCTGGACGGCGATCGGCGCGAGCGGACGGGCCGCGGCGGCGGCGGCGTCCGGCGGCGGAGCGGCGCTCGCGAGCGCCTCGCGCGCGGGGGCCGCAGCGGCCGCGTCGCCTGCGAGCCCGCCGCGCGGCGGCGCCTCGGCGGCGTGCGCGGCGACGGCCGCGGGCGCCGGCACGGCGCTCGGCGCCGCGCGCCCGGGGTCGGGCCGGCGCTCGCCGCCGACCCAGAAGAGCGCGGCGCCGAGCGCGACGGCCGCGAGACCGAATCCGACGAGGAGCTTCATGGCGAGTGTCCCGAGCAAGGAGGAGGCGAGGCCGGCGCCGGCCGGCGCGAGCCCGCCGCTCGCCGCCAGGCCGGAGCCCGCCAGGGCTCCGGAGGGCGCGAGCCCGGGCAGCGCGCACACGGCCCACGCCGCGCGGCCGCCGTGGCCGTCGTCGAGGCGCGCGCGCAGCTTCTCGTGCGCGCGGCTGAGCCGGCTCTGCACCGTGTTCACGGAGACGCCCTGCGCGCGCGCGATCGCGCGCGGGGGCATGTCGCGGAACCAGCGCAGGAGCACGGTCGTGCGGTAGGGCTCGTCGAGCTCCAGGACGCGCGCGACGACCTCGCGCTGCGCGGCCGCCTCGAGCACGAGGTCGGCGGTCGCGGGGCGCGCCTCGGGGCGCGCGCTGGCCTCCTCGCGCACGCGCCGGCGCCCCTCGGCGCGCAGGCGCTGGCGCACGGCGTTGCGCAGCACGCTCGCCAGCCAGCCGCGCAGCTTGCGCGCGTCGCGCGGGCGGCCCTGGAGCGCGGCGACGCACGTCTCCTGCGCCACGTCCTCGGCCAGCTCGGGGTCGCGCACGAGCTCGCGCGCCAGGGCGCGGATCCAGCCCAGGTGCGCGAGCAGGGGCTCCGCGTCGAAGGAGCCGGTGGAGGGGGTGGAGCTCATGGCCTCGGCCGTCCCGATGCCGCGCTGCGCGGATCCGGTGCGACCATTCTCCCCGAGGCTCGCAGGGGCCCGCCCGCGCCCCGCAGCCCGTGCCCACGCCGCCGCGCAGCGGCCGTCCGCTGGCGCTGCCAGCGGGCGGCCGCTGCCGGGCGAGGGTCAGTAGTCGAGCTGGGCGTCGACCGCGTTGGTCAGGGTGACCGAGCCCGGGGCGAAGACGACGCCCTGGTTGTGGACGGCCAGGCCCTGGAACTGCACGTTCGGCGGGATCGGCAGCACGTGCGTGGCGACGCCGGCCACCGGCGGGGCGGCGTGCGCGATCAGCTCGGCCGAGGTGATGTCGATCAGGAGCTCGCCCTGGTTGAGCAGGAAGCCCGGGTCGAAGGGCGCGCTGAAGCCCAGCCAGTAGGTCAGGCTGGCGCCGGGGATCGAGGCCGTGGCGATCGTGCCCGTCCAGTCCATGCCGAGGATCGGCAGACCCGTGACGAAGACGTCGGGGTTCAGCCCGATGCCGTTGCGCGGGATCGCCAGCGCCGCCGAGGCGCAGTCGAAGCGCTGGGCGACGAAGGTGTCGATGGCCGCCTCGGTGACCGCGTTGTTCGGCTGGTCGGCGACGACGAAGCGCACGCGCACCTGCGCCGTCGGCGACACGTGGTCCGACACGCGGAACGAGCGCTGGACCCAGCCGCCGGCCGCCTGGCGCGTGACGCTCTCGACCGTCGTCCAGCTCGAGCCGTTGTTGTTGCTGACCTGCACGCTCAGCGTGTCCCCGTCGCCGCGGTCGTTGAAGAACCAGCGCTTGTAGCGCACGACGCCGTCGCCGGCGGAGAAGTCGAGCACGGGCGAGGTCAGGGTGGCGGGCCCGCCGTCCAGGTCGTCCGCGCCGATCGAGCCGCCGGCCGGGCCGGTCACGTAGCACAGCGCGCCCGCGGTGTCCGGATCGCCGCCCTGGGGCTGGGCGCCGGTGCCGCTCGGGTTCGCGCGCGCCCAGCCGCCGGCCGTGACGCTCGTGTTCGCCACGCTCCAGCCCTTGTTCGTCTGGAAGTCGTCCGAGAAGACGAGCGCGGGGACCGCGCCGCTCGACCACGTGCTGTAGGTCTCGGCGGGAGCGGCGGCCGGGTTCGTCCAGACCTTCCCGGAGAGGTCCTCCACGGCGACGTAGTAGTCCACCGTGCTGTTGCAGTTCATCGGCGGCAGGTCGGCCTCGTACAGGCCGCCGCCGACCGGGAGCAGCGGGATCGCCTGGTAGGCGGCGCCGTTCACGCTCGCCATCAAGGTCGCCGTGCCCGTGTTCGCCACGGCGTTGCCGAGGTTCGCGATCGAGACCAGGATCGGCGCGCTCGCGCCGACCTCGACCGTCTCCGGGCGCGCCGCCTCGAAGCCGATCTGGACCGCGCTCAGGTCGACCACGAACAGCCCGTTCTCGATGTCGGACACGAGCACGCGGTCGAGCCCGAGCAGGGGGTGCACGCCCCAGGCGCCGCTGAAGCCGGAGGGCGAGAGCGCGGTGGTGTCGTACGTCGCGACGACCTGCCAGGTCTTCGTCGTGCGGTCGACCTGCAGCACGCGCGTGCCGGCCTGGTACCACGACGCGTACACGCGGTCCCCGAGGAAGATCGGGTTGTGGACGCTGAAGGAGTCGGCCACGCTCGCCTGGTAGGAGTCGCGCTGCACGATCTCCACCGAGGCGCCCAGGTCGATGATCTCGTACAGGCGCAGCGAGCCGCCGGCGCGCTCGTCGCTGGTCACGAAGAACTGGCCGTCCTCCGAGGGCCACACCGCGTGGTTGTTCAAGCCTTCGACCGAGCCGAGCGGGATCGGTGCCTGCGCGCCCAGGTTCGAGACGTCGTACACGGTCAGGTTGTCCCAGCCCGAGCAGAACAGGAACCCGTTGGCGACCGTGATGTCGTGGATGAACTGCGCTCCGGGCACGTTGAGCCCGTAGGTCCACGAGCCGATCGCCGCCGGCGCCGCGTCCGGGTCGTACGAGCGCAGGTCGATGATCGCGACCTGCGTGTCGAACTGGCTGGCCACGTAGAGCCAGCCCGAGTCGTAGGCGCAGTTGTGGCTGGTCTCGAAGACACCCGGCTCGGGGTCCACGGTCGTCAGGAGCACCGGCAGCGACGGGTTGCGCACGTCCACGATGTGCACGCCGTTGCTGCCGCTCGCCTCGGAGATGACGAACATGAGGCCATCGGCGACCTTCACGTCCTGCGCGCTCGACGCGTCGTCGGGCGCGGGGAGGTGGTAGGTCGAGAGGAGCTGCGGGCTGGCCGGGTTCGAGATGTCGACGAGGTCGACGCGCGCCTGGCCGAAGTGCCCGACGTAAGCCACGTCGCCGTCGCCCCACACGTCGGCGTAGACCGAGGACCCCTGCTGGAATTGCCCGACGAAGGAGGCGTTGAAGGGAGCGCTCTGGGCTGCGCCCGCCGCCGCGGCGGCGAGGAGACAGAGCCCGACGGCCGCGGGGCGGCCCAGGCAGGGAGGGGTCATGGAAGGCTCGAGGGGCAGGGACGGAGGGGAGGCCACGCAGGAGGACGGGCCGCGGGACCCGGCGGTTCCCGCCGATCCCCGATCGGATCAAGGTAATCGCTCCCCCTCGTGAGAGGGGAGCCTCCCCGGCGCGTCCCGGCGCAGAGCCGAAGAAAAGGGCGCCCGGGCGGAGGACGGCGCAGCCGAGGCGAGCCCGCGCCGCCGGCGCGCGCCTTCAGAGCTCGAGCAAGGTCGGCCGGTCCGGCCGCAGCGTGACCGGCACCGCGCGCACGGTGCGCGAGCCGCGCAGGAGCACGACCCACGCCGCGCCGTCGGAGACCTGCAGCGCCTCCGAGCGCCCGCCGCGCAGCGCGCCGCGCCAGCTCGCCTCCGGCTCGACCTCCAGGTCGCCCTCGAGCTCGAGCGCCAGCCCGTCGGCGTCGAGCACCGCGAAGGCGTCCGCCTCGCGCGGGTCGCGCAGCACGACCTGCAGCTCCGCCAGCAGCGTGACGTCGATCTCCAGCTCCAGCTCGTCCTCGGTGGGGCCGACCATGCCTTGATCCCGCCAGGGTCCCTCGGGAGCGGCGCGGCGCGCCGCCCTCCCGCTCGCCGGTCCGGTGCTCTCCAGGGTCGTCGCGCGCGCCCGACCGGAGCGAGCGACGCCGGGCGGGGGGCTCCGAGGGGACCGTGCGGTCGGAAGCCCGCGCATTCTAGTGCCGCTCGGGAGGGCCGGAACGCCCTTCCCGCTCGATGCCGCGGGAGCCCCGCGCGACCCTGCGCGGGCCTGCGCCCCGGGTCCCGGCCAGGAAGGCCCTGGGAGAGGCGCAGATCGTGCCTTATCATTCCAGTCCGCAATTCGATCGGACGGGCTCTCGGGCCCGGGGAGGACCGGTCGAAGCAGGATCTCGCCCCCCCCCGTCCCCTTCCGCCACAAGGGCCACGGCCATGCACTCGGTTCGTCGGACGCTTCGTACGAGCTTGTCGCTCGTCCTCCTCTGCTCCCCGCTCGCGGCCCAGACGGCGCACGCGCGTCCGCAGGCCGAGACCTGGGAGCGCGATCCCGTGCGCACCCGCGCGCAGCGCATCGCGCTCACGCGTGACGCGCTCGCGCCCGACGCGCCGCGCCGGCTGACGCTCGACCTCTTCGACGGCGAGCGCCTGGAGCTCGAGCGCGTGCGCGCCGAGCGCACCTCCTCCGGGAGCCGCACGTGGGTCGGCACGGTGCCCAGCGATCCGCTCGGCTCGGCGGCCTTCGCGCTGCACGGCGAGGCCGTCGTCGGGAGCGTGCGCGCGAACGGCGCGCTGTACCGCGTGCGCGAGAACCGCGACGGGTCGCTCGAGCTCTACCAGTGCGACGAGAGCGCCTTCCCCTCCTGCGAGGCGAGCGAGCTGCCGGCCGCGGCGCGCGCCGCGCAGGCCGCCGGCCTGCAGCCGGTACGGCCGCCCGTGCAGGGATCGGAGTCCGCCAACGCGATCGTGGACGTGCTCGTCGCGTGGACGCCCGAGGCCGAGGCCGCCGCGGGCAGCAGGGAGGCGATCCGCGCCGTGATCGACCTGGCGGTGCTGGAGACGAACGTCGCCCTCGCGAACAGCCAGGTGACGCTGACGCTGCGCCTGGTGCACGCGACGCGCGTGCCCTACGTCGAGTCGGGCAGCCAGGCGACCGACCTGGAGCGCCTGCAGAGCCCGCTCGACGGCCACCTGGACGAGCTGCACATCCTGCGCAGCGCGTACGGCGCCGACGTCGTGTCGGTCTTCATCGCCAACGACGAGCACTGCGGGCGCAGCTACAACATGGGCGCGCCGCCCTCGCTCGCCTTCGGGACCCACGCCGTGAACGTCGTCGCGCAGGGCTGCGCCACGGGCTACTACGCCTTCGCGCACGAGCTCGGGCACGGCTGGGGCCTCGACCACGACCGCACCAACGTGCACGGCGTCGCCTCGCACCCCTACGCCTACGGGCACTGGACCGCGAACAACGTCTACCGGACGATCATGGCGCTCGAGCGCTGGGGCACGTTCGGCACCCGCCTGCAGTACTTCTCGAACCCGGCGCTCAAGTACGAGAACCAGGAGCTGGGCGTGCCGAACTCGAGCTCGGTCGCGTCCAACTGCGCGCAGGCGCTGAACGAGAACGCCCCGATCGTCAGCGCCTTCCGCGCGCCCGCGAGCATCGTGGGCCACATCAAGCCGACCTGCACGGTCGGCGAGACGGCGGTGGCGAGCGCGCAGGTGCCCCTGAACGGCACGATCCAGATCGTGCTGGCCGACCCCGACCAGGACGTCGTCGCGGGCTCGCTGCCGGTGGTCGTGCTGTCGGGAGTGGCCGCCGGCGCGAGCTGCACCACCTTCCCGTCCATGGGCGGGATGCTGGAGAGCCTGGTGCTCTACCGCGTCGGGGGTCTCTGGGAGCCGAGCACGAGCCAGGTGCTCTCGGTCGCGGTGCCGGGCGTCGCCTCGCTGGCGGGGCTGACGCTCAGCGTGCAGACGCTGTTCTACGACCGGACGACGGGACGCGTGACGCCGACCAACGGCGAGACCGTCACGATCACGCCCTGATCCTGCGAATGGCCGACCGTCAGTGCGCCCGGACCGTGCGCACGACGTGGTCCAGCATGTCGCCGTCGTCGTTGTAGTCGCGGCGCGCCTGCGCCTCGTCCGCGACGAAGGCCACGGTGTCTCCCGTCCCGCGCGCGACCGCCGGTCCGGCGACGTCGTTCAGCGTGCCGACGTGGCGTAGCTGCCCGAGCGGGAAGACCGTGTGGCACAGGAGGACCTGGTCCTGCACGTCGCCGTCCTCGTTCAGGTCGGTGTCCTCCTCCTGCTCGTCCACGCGCAGGAAGACCGTGCCGTCCACGCGCACCGCCCCGGCGTTGAAGGGCTCGACGGCCACGCAGTAGCCGTTCCACTGCAGGTCGTCGAGGTCGTTCGGGTCGAAGCGTCCGAAGACCCCGAACGAGTCCTCCTCGTCGTTGTCGCCGGCGTTGCAGGCGAGCCCGATCACCTCCTCGCGGTCGGTGAAGAAGAAGCCCGCGCCGCTCGCGTCGCGCGCCAGCCAGTCGACGCCGAGCGGCGTGCTCGTCTGCACGTGGTCGGGGAAGGTCCAGGAGGTCGTCGCCAGCGCGGCGGGGTCGAGCCAGCCCAGGATGTCGTCGTCGCGCGCGGGGTCGCCGTCGTGGTCGCGGTCGTCCTCGGACTCGGACACGACGGCCACGAAGCGGCCGTCCGCGACCAGCACGCCGCGCACGCCGCCCGCCACGGTCTGGATCGCCAGCAGGTCGTCGGCGTCGCCCGGCGCGTCGAACGTGCCGCCGGCCAGCACCTCGACCCAGCGCACGACGTCGTCGGCCTGGTCCCCGTCGCCGTTCAGCGAGCAGTCGCCCTCGTCCGCCTCGGGGCTGATCGTGCCGACGAAGGCGCGCGTCGAGGCCGGGTCGAGCGCCGCGAAGACGCGCCCGTCCCCCACCAGGCCCGTGTTGACCGGCGGGCTGGCGAGCGGGTCGGCCGCCCAGGCGGCGAACTCGAGGTAGAAGAGCACGCGGTCGTCGTCGTCGTTGTCCTCGAGGCCCGCGCACTGCGTCGGCTGCCAGGAGGGGTCGAAGAGCGCCGGGTCGTTCAGGTTGTCGCTCCCCTGGTCGGCCTCGCAGACGAGGAAGCCCACGAGCCAGTCCCCGGCCGCGAGCCCGGCGGCGCAGAAGGGCGGCGCGCTCGTCTGCACCGCCAGGCCGACGCTGCGCACGACCGGCGCCGCGTCCGTCGCGTCCACCAGCGCCAGCACGCTCTCGTCGTCGTCGTCCCCGTCGTCGTTCAGGTCGCGCGAGGGGCTCTCGGCGGTCTCGTCCTGGCCCAGGAAGAGCAGGTCCTCCTCGGCGCAGAGGAGCACGGGGTCGCCCGCGACCGACATGTCCGCCGCGGCCACCATCACCGGCGTCGTCGGGGCCGCCGCGGCGACGTAGCGCAGCGTCGTCTCGAGCCCCTGGAGGGCGAGGTCGGGGCCGGCGGAGTAGAACAGGCGGCCGCCCGCGCGCACGACGTCGTCGCGCTGGAGCGTGTCCACCAGCGCGACGGTCTGCGTCGCGACGGACCAGTGCAGCAGCACCTGGTCGTTCGCCATGTTGCCGTTCCAGTCCTGGCCGTCCTGCGACTCGAAGGTCAGGAGGTAGACCTCGTCGTCCACCACGAGCACGTCGCTCGCCGCGCGCAGCGGCGTCTCGTCGCGCGTCGCCAGGTCCACCGCGACGGCGACCAGGTCGGTCGCGTCGCCGTCGCCGTTCAGGTCGGTGCCGCCCGCCCCCTGCGCGCTCTCCTGCGCCAGGAAGGCCAGCACCTCGTCCCCCACCGCCAGCGGCGTGCCGGCCGGACAGGCGTAGGACGTCGTGCGCGAGGGCTGGACGACCAGCCCGCCGACGACCTCGGATCCGCTCGAGCTCGATCCGCCGCAGGCGGACGCGAGCGCGAGCGCGAGC
>CADEGS010000142.1:0-6351 GCA_902826945.1 uncultured bacterium
CGGAGCCGGCGCTCGCCATCGAGCGCCGGCTCCCGGAGAACGGAGTGCGTCGCGCGCGCGGCCGAGCCGCGCCGAGGCGTGCTACTTGAGCTTCTCCCAGTAGTCCGCCGGCATGTCGTGCGCGATCTTCAGCGCGCCGTTGGCGCCGCCGTAGACCGGCTCCTCGATGCGCAGCACCTTGCCGCCGCCCAGGCGCGTGTGCATCTCCTTCTCGACGGCCGAGTCGAGCGCGCGGATCATGCTGCCGCCGCCGGCCAGGAGCACGCGGTTCTTCAGCCGCTCCTGGAACTCGGGGTCGAACGTGCCGATCAGCTTGCCGAGGCCGTCCACGATCGGTCCGACGATGCCCTGGCAGGCGGTCGTCAGCTCGCGCGTCACGTCGAACTGCGTCGGCTTGCCGTTGACGGGCAGGTTGACGACCGCGGGCTCGGCGTGGTCGCCGACCGAGGCGAAGCGCTCCTTGATCTGCTTCACCATCTGGATGGTGAACTGCGCCTCGGGGTGCGACTCGAGCAGGAGCTCGGCGAAGCGGTTGTCGATCCAGTCGCCGGCGAACGTGTTGGTGATTTGGTCCGAGTCCTCGGGCATCGTGCCGTGCATCCGGCACAGGTCGGTCGTGCCGGCGCCGATGTCGATCACGAGCACGTCGTCCAGCATGTCGAGGCCGTAGGCCACCGAGAACGGCTCGGAGCACAGCATGACCGAGTCCACCGTGGTGCGCGCCGCCTCGATGATCGCCTCCTTGTTGTTGATGGAGGCCTGGGCCGGGGCGCCGATCACGGCGTAGACGAGCTCGTCCTTGCGCGGCTTGGCGCGGCGGATGATCTCGGCGATCAGGTCCTGCGCGGCGCGCAGGTTCTTGTCGTAGGTGCCGTCCTTCTTGCCGGTCTTGATGACGCCGTGCTCCAGGGGGCGGAAGAACTCCAGCGACAGGCGGTGCTGGAGGGCGTCGTCGCCGAACAGGACGTCCTTCTTGAGGAGCTTCTTGGCCACCACGTCCTTGGGGTAGCCGACGAAGGACGCCACCGTCTCGCGCACGCCGTTGGAGGCGGACACGGACGTGCGGGACGTGCCCAGGTCGATCCCGAGGTAGAGGACGCCCTCGGTCTTGTTCGCGGTGTCGTTGTTCGAATCGACCGCGGTCGCCGTGGCGGCCGTGGTCTTGTCCAGGTTGCTGTCGTTGGTGTTCTTCTTGCTCATGACGATGTTGTCGTACCGGCTCCGTTCCCGTCCCGCGCCGCGCGCGGGACAAACCCATTCTTCAAGACGCCTTCGCCGCCTTCAGCTCGCCCCGCAGGGCGAGGTTGGCTTCGAAGATGTTCTTCAGCATGTCGTGCTTGGCTTCCGCGTTCTCGTCGTCCGCGCTGATGCCCTGCACGGTGCGGTAGATCGAGGCCACGCCGATGTCGATGTTCTTCATCGCCATCACGCGCTTCAGCTCCTGCTCGGTGACGCCCAGGCTGTCGGTCAGCTTGCGCACGCGGCGCTCGAGCTGCTCGATCTGGCGCTGGCTCTGCAGGAGCTGGCTGACGGTCGAGGTCTCGCGCCAGGCGCGCAGCTCCTCGGACACCAGCCCGATCACTTCCTTCTTCAGCCGGACCACGCCCTCGGACTGGTCCGCCTCGGCCTGGAAGGAGTCGAGCACCTTCTGCACGAGGCCGCGCGCCCAGCGCTCCTCCTCGCCGTCCTTGTCGCCGAGGTAGGTGGACTGGTGCTGCTTGATCTCCTCGATCTGCTCCTCGAGCTCGGCGCGCAGCCGGTCGACCTCGCGCACGACGTCGTTCGCCTGCAGGAAGCGGTCGCCGCCGGCGGCCAGGGCGAGGCCCATGCCGGTCTCCGCCTCCTCGACCAGGCGGTCGAAGTCGAGCTCGCCCTCGTGCAGGTTGTGCGCGATCCCGATGCTGATCGTCACGTGGCCCGCGGGGTCGAGCGGGCTCTCGATCTCGTGCGCGGCCGCGACCAGCGCGCCGGCCAGGGTCGCGAGCTGCTCGGGCGCGACGTGCGGGAAGACGGCCAGCTGGAAGCGCTCGGCCCAGATGCCGAGGCCGCGCA
The DNA here is from genome assembly GCA_902826945.1 of uncultured bacterium. Next base: position 2,053 of record CADEGS010000142.1, read on the forward strand.
CGTCGTTCTCGAAGGTGACGCGCTTCAGGCGCTGGAAGACGGCCGGCATCAGGGTGCGCCGGTGCACCGCTTCCTCGGTGCTCACGAAGCCGTCCAGCCCGATGCACATGCAGCTGATCGGGTAGTCGTGGCGCAGCGCGCGCTCGACCTCCAGCCGCATCAGGTGCAGCATCTGGCCGGTCGTCAGGCGCTCCTTCTTGGCCTCGGCGGCGGGCTTGGCCTGGGCGGCGGGGACGGTCTCGCTCATCGGCGGCGGCTCCCCCTGCGCGTGGCTCGAGCGTTCGGTCGCGACGGGTGCGGTGTCATCGGTGGAGGGGGGCGGAGCGGTCCGTGCGGGGGGGCCCTCGGGCGCTGCGGCGCGCCGCGTGCCGTCGGGGAGACTCCGCCGGGCGGATCGCTCGACGGAGGCCTGTCGGCCGCCGGGAACCCCGGTCTTTAGCGCGGGCGACGCGCCGTGCCGGGCGCACGAGCGCGCACCGCGCGGCTCCTGGCGCTGGAGAGCGACGGCGCCAGCCGCTACAAATGCGCCCCCGCCGTCGCGGCGGGGGAGCTCCGCGCGAAGGACACACCATGCCGCTCGCCGAACTGGTCATCGGGACGGGAATCCTCTTCCTCGGCGGCGCCCTGGGCTGGCTCGTGCGCGGCCTGCGCCACGCCACCGAGCGCCGCACGGCCGAGGAGCTCTACATGCGCAAGGTGCGCCTGGCCCAGTCGGACCAGGAGAAGGCCGTACGCACCCTGAACAGGAACATGGTCGAGATGCGTTCCTTCCAGGGGCGCCTCGACAACTACGCCTCCGAGATCGCGCGCCTGGAGGAGGACATCCAGAACAGCCGCAACCACGTCTCGGCCATGCGCAAGGACGTGCGCGCGGCCGAGGCCGAGGTGGAGGCCGCGCGCGGGCAGCGCGACGAGCTCGAGCGCGCCGCCGGCGAGGGGCAGGAGGAGGCGCGCGCCGCGCGCGAGCGGCTGGCCCTCGTCGAGGGCCGCCACGAGGCGCTCGCGGCGGAGCTCGAGGCGCGCACGCGCGAGGCGCGCGAGCACGCGCGCGGCGTCGAGGAGCGCGAGGCGCTGCTCGGCGGGCTCTCCGGCCAGCTCCAGGAGGCGCTGGGCGTGGCCGAGCGCCTGGCCGACGAGCGCGACGGGCTGCGCGCGGAGCTGGCCGCGGCCGGCGCCGAGCTGGCGCGCCGCGGCGAGCGCGTCCTGGAGCTCGAGGCGCTGGCGGCCGAGCTCGCGCCGCTGCGCACGGCGGCGGACGGGCTCGCGCGCGAGCTCGAGGCCAGCCGCGCGCGCGAAGCGGAGCAGGGCGAGCGCCTGGCGGAGCTCGAGCCGCTGCCCGCGCGGCTGGCCGAGGAGCGCGCGCGCGCCGCCGAGCAGGAGGAGAAGCGCGCCGCCGCCTGGGAGGAGCGGCTGCGCGCCGCCCAGGAGGACAAGAAGGTCGAGGTCGAGCGCTTCGAGCGCCTGTTCCAGGCGCGCGACGGGCTGGCCGAGGAGCGCGGTGCGGCGATCGCCGAGCTGCAGCGGCGCCTGGCCGAGCTGGCGCCGCTGCCCGAGCGCTTGCGCGAGGCCGAGCGGCGCGCCGCGCAGGAGCAGGAGGCGCGTCGCGAGGAGGGCGAGCGCGCCGCGCGCGCGCTGGCCGAGCGCGACGCGCGCGTCCTCGAGCTGCAGGGCCGCCTCGACGGCCTCCTGCCGCTGCCGGAGCGCCTGGCCGCCGCCACGGAGCTGCGCGAGAAGGAGCTCGCCGCGCGCGCCGGCGAGCAGGCGCGGCTGGAGCGCGAGCTCGCCGAGCGCGAGGCGCGCCTCTCCGACCTGCAGGCGCGCGTCGAGGCGCTCGCGCCGCTGCCCGAGCGCCTGGCGGCCGCCGTGGAGCTGCGCGAGAAGGACGTCGCCGCGCGCGACGCGGAGGTGGCGCGGCTCGAGCGCGAGCTGGCGGCGCGCACGACGGCGCTCGATCGCCTGCGCGCGCGCGTCGAGGAGCTGGCCCCGCTCTCCGAGCGCCTGTCGGCCGCGCAGGAGCGCCACAAGGAGGACGTGGCCGGCCGCCAGGGCGAGCTCGAGCGGCTCGAGCGGCGCCTGGCGGAGCGCGAGCAGGCGCTCGAGGCGCAGGCGCAGGCCGTGCTCGAGCTGCAGGCGCGGCTGGGCGAGCTCTCGTCCTACCCGGCGCGGCTGGCGCAGACGGAGGAGCGGCGCGCCGCGGAGCTGGCGCAGGCCGAGGAGCGGCGCGCGGCGGAGCTGGCGCACGCCGAGGAGCGGCGCGCGAAGGAGCTGCAGGCGGTGCGCGCCGAGCTCGAGGAGCGGCGGCGCGAGGCCGAGCGCTTGGGCGCCGCGCTCGAGAGCGAGCGCGCGCGCGGCGAGGAGCGCGAGGCGGCGCTGCGGCGCGACCTGGGCGCGCGCGCCGCGGAGACGGACGAGCTCGAGGAGCGCCTGGGGACGTTCGAGCCGCTGCGCGCCGAGCTGGGCGCGGCGCAGGCGCGCGCCAAGGAGCTCGAGGCGCGCCTCGAGGAGGAGCGCGAGCGCGCGCGCGCGGCGCTGGCCGAGCGGCGCGCGGAGCTGGAGGCGCTGCGCGCCGGCCACAAGGACGAGATCGAGGCGGTGCGCGCCGAGCATCGCGAGGGGCTCGAGAGCGTGCGCGCGGAGCACCGCGCGGAGCTCGAGGCCGTGCGCGAGGAGCTGGGCGAGCGCGAGCGCGCGGCGCAGGAGCTCGCGCTCTCGATCGAGCGCGAGCGGCACGAGGGCGAGCGGCGCCTGGCCGGCGCCGAGGCGCAGGGCTCGCGCCGCGAGGCCGACGTCGAGCGGCTCCAGGCGCGCGTGCGCGAGCTCGAGCCGCTGCGCGCGCGCGTGGCGGAGCTCGAGAAGGAGGCGGGCGAGCTGCCGGCGGCGCGCAAGCGCGCGAGCGACCTCGAGGCGCGCCTGGAGAAGGAGAAGGAGCGCGCGGGGAGCTGGCGCGAGAAGGAGGAGGAGCGCCGCGCCGAGGTGGCGGAGTTCAAGGCGCGCTTCGGCGAGGTCTCGGGCGCGCACAAGAAGCTGCAGCTCGAGACCGACCGCCAGGCGAAGCGCCTGGGCGAGCTCGAGGCCGAGCTGGCGGCGCGCGCCGAGGAGCTGCGCGCCGCGCGCGGCGAGCTGCGCGACCAGGCGCTGGCGGCGCGCGCGCTGGAGCAGGAGCTGAAGCGGGCGAGCGCGGCGGCGGCCGCGGCGCCGACGCGCAAGGCGCCCGAGAAGGACGACCTGCAGAAGCTGGCGGGCGTCGGCCCGGTGCTCGAGAAGAAGCTCAACCGCCTCGGCCTGCGCAGCTACGCGCAGATCGCCGAGCTCGACCGCGAGGCGCTCGAGGCGCTGGCGGAGAAGCTCGGCACGACCGCGCAGCGCATCCGCCGCGACAAGTGGCAGGCGACCGCGCGCCGCGAGCACAAGGCGAAGTACGGCGCGGCGCTCCCCTGAGCCACTGACCCTGAGCACGAACCCGACACCGCCCGCCGAGCGCGCCGGCGCGGCCGATCCCGCGGGCGGCCGCGCGGAGCGCGACTTCCTGCTGCGCGTCGCCGAGCTGCTGCACGCCTACGGCACGCCCGCCTACCGCCTCGAGCGTGTGCTCTTGAAGGTCGCCGGAGCGCTCGGCGTGCAGGGCTCGTTCCTCTCGACGCCGACCTCGGTGTTCGTGTCGCTGGGCGTGGGCGCGGCGAAGGAGGTGCACCTCTTGCGCGGCGAGAGCGGCGAGGTGAACCTCGGCAAGCTGGTCGAGTTCGACGAGGTCATGGAGGACGTCGAGCATGGCCGCATCGGCGCGGCCGAGGGCACGCGCACGCTGGAGCGCATCGCCGCCGCGCCCTCGCGCTATCCGGCGCCGCTGTCCGCGCTGGCCTGGGCCGTGGCCTCGGCCGCCGCCGCGTGCTTCTTCTCGGGCGGGCCGCGCGAGATCGCCTTGACGGCGGTGCTGGCGGCCGGCCTGTGGCTCCTCGGCCGCGTCCTGCCCCGCCGGCCGGACACGATCGGCCTGTACGAGCCGCTGTCGGCGTTCCTCGTGGCCTCGGCCGCGCTGGCGGTGTCGCGCGCGCTGTGGCCGCTCGACGACCGCGTCGTGACGCTCGCCGGGCTGATCGTGCTCCTGCCCGGCCTGACGATGACGACCGGGCTGACCGAGCTCGCCGCGCGCCACCTCGTCTCGGGCACGGCGCGCATCGCCGGCGCGGTCGCGGTGTTCCTGACGCTGCTCGTCGGCGTCGCGCTCGCCTGGCGCCTGGGCGCGGCCTGCTTCGGCCCGCCGACGTCGCGTCCGCCCGCGAGCGCGCTGCCCTCCTGGGC
>CADEGS010000142.1:6361-11649 GCA_902826945.1 uncultured bacterium
GAGGCGCGCGTGCGCGAGCTCGGCGTCGTGTTCGTCACCGGCGTGCTGGGGTACGCCGCGGCGCGCGCGGGCGCGGCCACGCTGGGCGGCGACCTGGCGCCGTTCCTGGGAGCGCTGTGCGTCGGGCTCGCGAGCAACCTCTACGCGCGCGTCTCGAACCGTCCCGCGCTCGTGCCGCTCACGCCCGGCATCCTGCTGCTCGTGCCGGGCAGCCTGGGCTTTCGCAGCCTGACCTCGTTCCTCGACGACCAGGCCCTGGCCGGCCTGGGCTGGGCGTTCCAGACCGGCGTCGTCGCGGCCGCGCTGGTGGGCGGCCTGCTCTCGGCCAACGTGCTGCTGCCCCCGCGCCGCGTGCTGTAGGGCGCGTCGGTGCGCCGCGGCTCAGCGCGGGGCCGCGCCCTCGCCGGGGCCGCCGTAGCCGAGCTTGTGCAGCGCCGCGAGCTCCTCCTCCGAGAGCGGCTCGGGGAAGGGCGAGGGATCGGCCAGGGCGCGCGCGCTCGACTGGCGCTCCTGCTCGCGGCGCAGGAGCGAGAGGAGCCGCGCCACGCGCTCGGGCTCGTCGCGCGCGAGGTCGCGCGTCTCGCCCGGGTCGCGGGCCAGGTCGTAGAGCTCGAGGAACGGACCGCGCAGCAGCGCGCGCAGCTCGGCCGTGCGCGCGGCGAAATCGGGGCGTGTGCGCAGCTCGGCCAGGAGCTCGTCGGTGAGCGCGCGCTCGAGCAGCGCGGGGAAGTGCGCGCGCAGCCACTCGTCGGGCACCAGCGGGTGCGTCAGCAGCGCGCCGTCGCCCGTGTCGAGCGCCGGCTCGCGCTCGATCAGCTTCCAGCCGTCCTGGCACACCATCGACTGGCGCGCGAAGCCGCCCTCGCTGAAGAGCACGCGCGGCTCCTCCTCCTCGCCGCGCACGAGCGGCAGGAGCGAGCGCCCGTGCAGCCCCTCGCGCCGCGCCTGCAGGCCGAGCGCGTCGAGCAGCGTGGGGTAGAGATCGACGAGCTGCACCGAGGACGTGACGCGCCGCCCGGCGAAGGCGCCGTGGGGGAGCTTGACGACCAGCGGCACGTGCAGCACGTCCTCCCACAGCTCGCCGTGGTCGTAGTGGCGGTGCGCGAACGACTCGCCGTGGTCGGCGGTGACGACGATCAGCGCCGGGTCGTAGAGTCCGTGGCGGCGCAGGACGTCGAACAGGCGCGCCAGGTAGGCGTCCATCTCGAGGATCGTCTCGTCGTAGCGCGCGACGAGCGGCTCGAGCGGCATCGCGCTCGGGATCAGGGCGGCGTCGTCCACCGTCGCGACGGCCGTCATCGCCATCCAGACCGGGATCGAGCGGTAGGTGCGGAACGCGCCGCCGGCCGGCACGAGCGTGCGCGGCTCGGCCGGGAACGCGTCGCGCCACTGCGCCTCCGGCCAGTACGGCCCGTGGCAGTCGAGGGCGTGCGCGAACAGGAACAGCGGCCGCGCGGGATCGGCGCGCCCGCCGAGCCAGCGGTCGACCTGGCGCACGATCAGGTCGATGCCGCCCAGCGGGTCGTCGGGCCCGAACGAGACCGGCCCGACGTCGTAGAGGTCGAAGCCTTGATCGAAGCCGAAGTTGGGCAGCAGCCAGTGCGAGTCGACCGAGGCGACGGTCTCGTAGCCGCGCCCGCGCAGCGCCTCGGCCAGCGTCCAGCGGTTCTCGGCGATCTCCCAGTAGTCGTGGCCTTCCAGCACAACGTCCGGCCGCGTCGCCAGGTCCACCAGGTGCGCGCGCGGGTACTCGCCGGTCATGAGCGAGAGGTAGGAGGGCAGCGTCCACGGCGCGTTCGCGAGGCAGTGGTCGAAGACCACCGCCTCGGCGGCGAAGCGCCGCAGCGCGGGGGTCGTGGGCCGCTCGTAGCCGAAGAGCGACATGTGCCGCGCCGCCAGCGTGTCGACGCTGACCAGCACGACCGGCGGGCGCGGCAGCGCGCGCGCCTCCTCCAGGTCGAGCGCGGCCAGCGCGAGCTCCGCGCCGCCCTCGGCGTGCCAGTCGAGCTCGAGCTCGAGCACGCGGTCGTCCCAGGCCGGCAGCGGCAAGCGCAGGTCGAGCGCCCCGCGCGCGACGCTGCGCGCGGCGGGGGCGAAGCGCTCGGAGTCGGTGCGCCCCGTCGCCGTGTCGAGCGCGCCGACGCGCAGGTCCAGCCGCCCCGGCCCCAGCGCCTCGCCGCGCACGCGCAGCGCGCGCGCGGCCGGCGCCTCGACGCGATAGACGAGCCCGGTGCCGGGCGCGAGCCGCGGCGCGCCCGCCGTGCCGCCGATCGTGCAGGGCGTGCCGTAGTCGAGGCGCGCCACGTGCACGACGCTCCAGGAGCCCGCGGCGGACGAGGCGTCGAGCGTCAGCACGTTCTGGCCGGCGCGCCAGAGCGCCGCGGGCGCATCGACCGAGAGCGGGCGCGGCTCGCTCCCGAGCGCGTGCGCGCCGAGGTCCGCGCCGTTCAGGGCCAGGCGCAGCGCGCCCTCGCCGTCCTCCGCGCGCCAGGCGACGAGCCGCAGCGTGCGGTCGCGCGGATCGGTGGCGGGCAGCGCGAGCGAGGCGCGCGCCTGGTTCGTCGCGACCGAGCGCGTGCCGTCGGGCGCCAGGGCGGTGTCCTTGCGCCAGCCCGCCAGCCCGCGCGCGCCCCAGCCGACCTCGGCGGCGGGCTCGAGGGCGCCCGGCTCCTCGACGCGCGCGTCGGGCGTGCGCGCGAGCAGCGGGAGCACCTCGGCCGCGCGCTCCTCCCCGCACGAGCAGCCCGCGCCGGCGGCCAGAGCCAGGAGGAGGACGTGCGGGAGGCGTCGCATGCGCGGCGGAGCGGGGAGCCCGGGCGGCGATTCTACGCCGGGCGCGGGGCGGGCCCACGCCCGCGCAGGCCGTTCCTGCGCGCCGGCGAGCGCCGGGCCTTGCACGGTCGCGCGGGGACGACACCATGGCGTGCGAGGAACGCCGTGCGCGCCCTGGCCGTCGACGACGATGCGAAGCTGCTCCATTTCCTCGCGCGCGGCCTGCGCGAGAGCGGCCACGCCTGCGAGACCGCGCCCGACGCGCCGCGCGCGGCCGAGATCCTGCGCTCGGCGGCGCCCTTCGACGTGATCCTGCTCGACGTCATGATGCCGGGGCCGTCGGGCTTCGACTTCCTGGGCGAGCTGCGCGCCGCGGGCGAGCGCACGCCGGTGATCATCCTCTCCGCGCGCCACGAGGTCGAGGAGCGCGTGCGCGGCCTGCGCCTGGGCGCCGACGACTACGTCGTCAAGCCCTTCGCGCTGAGCGAGCTCCTGGCGCGCATGGAGGCCGTCGTGCGCCGACGCGAGGAGCAGCGCCTGCTGCGCGCGGGCGGCCTGCGGCTGGACCTCGACCTGCGCACGGTCGAGCTCGACGGCCGCGCCGTGGCCGTGACGCCCTCGGAGTTCCTGCTGCTCAAGGTGCTGGTCGAGGCGCGCGGCGAGCCGTGCTCGCGCGCGCAGCTCCTGCGCGACGTGTGGGAGCTGCCCTTCGACCCGCAGACGAACGTCGTCGAGGTGCGCGTGGCGCGCCTGCGGCGCAAGCTGGGCCTGGGCCGGCCCGTGATCGAGACCGTCGCCGGGCGCGGCTATCGCCTGGCCAGCGCGCCGACATGAGCCCCTCCCGCCCGCCCGCGTGGAGCTTCGCCCGGCGCATCGCCGTGTGGTTCAGCGCCGCGACGACGCTGCTCGGCTGCGCGATCTGGACCGCGAGCGCGGCGCTCCTGCACGTGGCGGCCGAGCGCGAGCTGCAGGCCCTCCTGGGCGAGGAGTTCGACGAGCTCGGGGCGCGCCTCGAGGCCGGGAACGCCGGCCCCGAGTGGCTGGGGCGCGAGCTGGACGAGCTCATCCGCATGCACCCGTCGAACGAGCTGACGTGGACCGTGTGGTCGGCCGCGACGGGCGAGCGCCTGGCCCACCGGGGCCGCGGTCCGGTGCCCGCGCAGGCGCTGCCCGCGCCGATGCCGCCGGGCCGGTCCGCCGCGCTCGGCGAGGAGCGGATCTGGCGCGCGCAGCGCCTCGCGCCCGATCTCGTCGTCGCGCTCTCGATCGCCACCGGGCCGCAGCGCCGCCAGGCGCGCGCGGCGACGTGGCTCCTGCTCGGGGTCGTCGGCGTGTCCACGGCGCTCTCGACCCTGGGCGGCGCGATGTTCGGACGGCGCGTGGCGCGCGAGCTGCGGCTGGTCGCCGCGCGCGTGCGCGCGCTGCGCGGTCCCGGCGAGCTGGTGGAGCACGGCCGGGGCGCGCCCGAGGAGATCCGCGAGGTCTCCGACGCGCTGCGGACGATGCTCGAGCAGATCCAGGACGAGGCCGAGCGCGTGCGCATCGTGACGGCCGGGATGGCGCACGAGCTGCGCTCGCCGATCCAGACGCTCCTGGGCGAGACCGAGGTCGCGCTGCTGCGCGAGCGCGCGCCTAGCGAGTACCGCGCGCTCTTGCAGAGCAACCTGGACGACCTGCGCGACCTGGCGCGCGCGGTCGACAACCTGGTGACCCTGTGCGGCACGAACCCCCGCGAGCGCCTGCGCGACCTCGAGCGCTTCGACCTGGGCCGCGAGGCGGGGCTGCGCCTGGAGCGCGAGCGCGCGCACGCCGCGCGCCGCGGCGTGACCGTGGCGCTGCGGGCCGAGGGCGACCTCTCGCTCGTCGGCGACCGCGAGGCGCTCCTGCTCGCGCTCGGCAACCTGGTCTCGAACGCGGTCGACTGGTCGCCGCCGGGCGGCGTCGTGACGGTCGAGCTCTGCGGCGCCAGCGATCCCCTCGAGCTGGCCGTCGAGGACACGGGCCCGGGCGTGCCCGAGGACGAGCGCGACGCGATCTTCGAGCCCTTCCGCCGCGGCCGCGCGGCGGCCGGCCGCCGCGCGGGCTACGGCCTCGGGCTCGCGCTCGTGCGCAGCGCGGTGCAGACGCACGGCGGCAGCGTCGACGTCGTCTCCGCGGCCGGAGGCGGCGCGCGCTTCCGCGTGCGCCTGCCGCGCGGGCTGGACGGGGCCGCCTGAGCCACGCGCTCGGCGGCTCCTCGCAGCGCGACGAGCCGCCGAGCGCGTGGCTCAGGCCCGCGGCCGGCTGGCCGCGGCCGGCGCGCAGCGCCGCGGCGCCGCAGGCCTCCTTCGCGCGCAGCGCGAAGCGATCGTCGCACAGCGACGGAAGCACGTGCCCCGGCCGAGCACCGGAATCGACACCGGACGAGGTCCCGCGCCGCCGCCCCGGCTATTGCACCCCGAGGATCGCCAGCAGGTCCGACAGCGGCAACGCCGGGAGGCGGCTCGTGATCAGGGTCAGGATGTTCGCCGCCAGCG
>CADEGS010000143.1 GCA_902826945.1 uncultured bacterium
CTCGCCGCAGAGCGCCTTCGGGTCGGGCAGCGCCCAGTCCTCGCGGCGCTCGGCGGGGACGGCCGGGCAGGCGTCGCCGCAGCCCATCGTGACGACGGCGTCGAAGCGGCCGCGGGCGACCTCGGCCACGCCGCGCGAGCGCTGGCGCGCGAGGTCGATCCCGACGTCGGCCATCGAGCGGATCGCCTCGGGGCTCACGACGCCCGAGGGGCGCGAGCCGGCGCTCAGCGCCTCGACCGCGGCGCCGCCGAGCGCGCGCGCGAAGCCCTCGGCCATCTGGCTGCGGCAGGAGTTCTCCACGCACACGAAGAGCAGGCGCTTGGTCATGATCCGATCCGGGCGTGGGGGTGGGCCTGCTCGTAGATCGCGCGCAGGCGCTCGATCGAGACGTGGGTGTAGATCTGCGTCGTGACCAGGTGCGCGTGGCCGAGCAGCTCCTGCACGCTGCGCAGGTCGGCGCCGCGGTCGAGCAGGTGCGTGGCGAAGCTGTGGCGCAGCGTGTGCGGCGAGACGTGCCGCTTCACGCCGGCGGCGAGCGCGGCGGCCTCGACGATGCGGCCGAGCGAGCGCGTCGTCAGGCGGCCGCCGCGCGCGCTCAGGAAGACCGCGTTCGCCGCGCGCGCCGCGGGGCGCGGGCGCTCGGGGTCCTCGAGCATGGCGCGCAGCGCGTCGGCCGCGTAGCTGCCGACCGGGGCCAGGCGCTCCTTGCGGCCCTTGCCGCGCACGCGCGCGACGCCGCGGCGCAGGTCGAGGTCGGAGCGGTCGAGCCCGACCGTCTCCGCCGCGCGCGTGCCGGCCGAGTACAGGAACTCGAGCAGCGCGCGGTCGCGCCGCCCGCGCGGCGTGGTCGGATCGGGCGCGCCGAGCAGCGCCGTCACCTCGCCCTCCTCGAGCGCGCGCGGCAGCCGCCGGGGGCTGCGCCCGGGGCGCAGGCCGGCCGCCGGGTGCGCGTCGATCGCGCCCTGCGCGAGCAGGTGGCGCAGGAACGAGCGCGCCGCCGAGAGCTTGCGCTGCACCGTCGCGCGCGCGAGGCCGCGCTCGTCGAGCCCGACGAGCCAGGAGCGCAGCGTGCGCGGGCTGACGTCGGCCGCGCGCTCGATGCCCTGCTCGGCCAGGAAGCGCACGAGCTCGTCCAGGTCGCCGCCGTAGGCGCGCAGCGTGTGCGCCGAGGCGCCGCGCGTCGCCGCGAGCTGGTCGAGGAAGCCGGCCGCCTGGCCGGCGAGGTCGGCCGGGGCGCGCGCCATCAGCGCTCCCAGTAGGCGTCGCGCGCGAGCGAGCGCAGGCGGTAGGAGAGGCCGTCCGGCCCCTCGTAGCGCACGAGCGCGTGCAGCCACGGCGCCGCGCCGTCGGCCGCGAACCAGTAGGTGGCGAGCGCCGCGCCGGCCTCGTCCTCGAGCACCAGCCGGTGCGCGTCGAGCGCGCCGGCGGAGAGCGCGAGCGTCTCGCGGCCCCCGTAGCGCACGCGCGCGGCGCGCGGCGCGAAGGGCACGCTCCGCGGGCTGCGCTGGCTCGCCACGAGCGCGAGCGGGAAGCTGGTCCCGGCCGTGGCGCCCTCGAAGGGGAAGTCGCGCAGCACGAGCGTGAGCGCGTCCTCGCACGCGACGCCGCGCGCGTCGAGCGCGCCCTGGCGCAGGCCCGCGCCGGGCAGGTAGACCGATTCGAGCCAGGCCAGGCGCTCGCCCTCGCGCCAGAGCAGCTTGAAGCTCGCGCCGCAGTCCTCCTGCGTGGCGGCGGTCAGCTTGTAGGGCGCGAGGTCGGCCGTGCGCGTGAACGTCGCCGTCGAGAAGTCGTAGTCGTAGCGCTCGGTCGGCACGCGCTCGGACCAGTGGTGCTTGAAGACCTCGACTCCGGCGCCGTCGCCCTCGGCCTTGGTCGTCGTGCGCTCGTCCATGCGCTGCTTGTTCGTGTACGCCGTGGCGACGAAGCGGCGCTCGAGGCCGTAGATCGTGCGCGTGGCCTCGTAGGTGCAGACCTCGGCGCGCCCGTCGTGCCAGGCCGGGTCGGTGCGCCAGCCGGACGGCGCGAGCGGCCAGGGCACGCCGGGGGGCGGCGGCGCCGCGCACGACGCGGCGACGAGGAGGGCCAGCCGGGCGGGGACGGAACGGAGAAGGGAGCGGGCGCGCACGGCGTGATCTTAGCTCCGCCGCGCCCGCGCGCCCCTAGCGGCGCGTCGGCGCCGGCGCGGGCTGCTTCTTCGGCGCCGGCGCGTTGTCCTTGGCCGCGGCGTAGAACTCCCGCCAGCCCGCGAGCAGGAGCTCGCGCGAGTGGAAGTTGATCCCGGCCGTGAAGCCGGCCGCCTCGGCCGCGTCGAGCACGCCCAGCATGGACTGCGCCTGCTTCGACACGTCCTGCAGGTAGGTCACGGTCTGGTCGAGCAGCGCGCGCGTCTCGGCGTGCGCCTTCTGCTCCTTGGCGAGCGCGTCCTCGAGCGCCGCCACGCGCGTCTCGAGGCCGGCGTCCTGCGGCGCCTGCGCGCCGCGCGGCGCCAGCGTCAGGCCGGCGGTCAGGAGGAGCGCGGTGAGCGGAATCGTTTTCTTCATGATCCCCCTCATCGGCCAAGGACGGGCTCGACTGGAGCCCCCGGGCGGCGTGCGCGCCGGCGCTTTCCTCAGGACCCCGCTCGGGGGGCCCCGGCGTGGTCGTCGCGCGGCTCCGGCAGCCCCAGCGCCAGCCCCAGGGGCACGAAGAGGAGCAGCGCTCCGCCCCAGAAGGGCGCCGCCGTGCCGAGCCGCCAGTAGAGCGCGCCGCCGAGGAACGGCCCGACGGCGCGCGCCAGCGACCCGAGCGCGCGGAAGGTGCCCTGCGCCAGGCCCTGGCGCTCGGGCGGCGTGTAGCGCGACACGAGCGCGGAGAGGCACGGCATCGCGAAGGCGCTGCCGACCGCCATCGGCGTCAGGCCGAGGTAGAGCGCGGCGGCGGAGGGCGCCCAGGCGATCAGCGCGAACGAGGGCACGACCAGGGCGATTCCCAGGCGCACGAGCTTGCGCTCGCCGACGCGCGGCGCGAGCCGGCGCACGAGGCCGCCCTGCACGAGCGCGATCAAGAGCCCGACGAAGACGAACATCCAGGCGTTGTCGCGGATCGCGAAGCCGAGCCGGTGCATGGCCAGGAAGGTCAGCGTGAACTCGGCCGCGCCGAAGGCGGTCAGGAAGAGGAAGTACACGACGCTCGCGCGCGCGACGCCCGGCGCGCCCGCGCGGCCCAGGCGCAGGATCGCCGCCAGGCCGCGCGCCTCGTGCGCGCCGCGCCGCTCGGGCGGCAGCGTCTCGGGCAGGCGCGCGGCGACCCACAGGAGGTTCAGGAGCGACAGGCCGAGCGCGACGCCGGCGCACAGCGAGAAGGGCTGCAGCGCCAGGCCGCGCGTCCAGTCCGCGCTCGCGCCGAGCTCGCGCGGCCCGCAGATCCCGCCCAGCGCGGGCCCGAGGATGAAACCCAGCCCGATCGCCATGCCGACGATGCCCATGCCGCCGGCGCGCTCGCGCGCGGTGGTGGAATCGGCGACGACCGCGCTGGCGGTCGAGATGTTGCCCGCCATCGCGCCGCCGAGCAGCCGCGCCGCGACGAGCAGCGAGAAGGAGCCGGCGAAGACCCACAGGACGTACGAGAGCGCCGTGCCGAGCAGCGTGACGAGCAGCGTCGGCCGCCGGCCGATGCGGTCGGAGACGCGCCCCCACACCGGCGCGAACAGGAACTGCAGGAGCCCGTAGAGCGAGCCCAGGATGCCGCCGAAGAGCGCCTCGACCGCGCGCTGGTCGTCGCCCACCAGGCGCGCCAGGGCGTCGGCGACGCGGCCGATCAGGCTGTCCGGCCCCTCGAGCGAGAGGTAGTGGCGCAGCAGGTCCGGGAACAGCGGGAAGAGGATCGAGAAGCCGACGACGTCGAGGAACACCGTCAGGAACACGATCCCGAGCAGCTTGCGGGAAGAGGCTTGCTTCACGCCGTCCTTGTACGTTGCGCCGGCCGCGGGGCAAACGACATAGTGTCCGGCCCGATGGGGGCGTCCTTCCGCTTCTGCCCGCGCGTCGTCGCGCTGGAGGGCGCGCCGGCCGCGCTCGACGCCTGCGGCTGGCTCGAGCGTCTGGCCGCGCGCGAGCGGCCGGTCTTGCTCGAGAGCGCCGGCGGCGCGCCGCAGCGCTTCGACCTGTGCGCCTTCGACCCGCTGCCCGCGCCGGACGCGCCGCCGGCGACGTGGAGCGAGCTGCGCGCGCTCCAGGCGCGCCTCGCCGCCGACGGCGGCGACCCGCCGCCCGGCCCCTTCGCGGGCGGCTTCGTCGGCGCGCTGGCCTACGAGCTCGGGCCGCCCGAGGAGACGCTCGCGCTGCCCGCCGATCCGTGGGGCTTCCCGCGCGTCGCCGGCGGCCTGTACGTGGACTTCCTCGTGCGCGAGCGCGCGAGCGGCGCCGCGTGGCTCGTGCTCGGCGACGAGCCCGGCGACGGCCGCGCGCCGTGGGGCGCGCGCCGCGACGCGCTGCTCGCGGCGCTCGCGGCCCCCGCGCCGGCGCGCGCGTGGCGCGCGAGCGGGCCGCTCGTGCGCCTCGTGCCGCCCGAGCGCCACCGCGAGCGCGTCGAGGCCGTGCGCCGCGCGATCGCCGCCGGGGAGGTCTACCAGGCGAACCTGACGCAGCGCTTCGCGCGCGCCGGCCGCGGCCATCCGCTGGCGCTCTACCGGCGCCTGCGCGCGCTGCACCCCGCGCCGTACATGGGCTACCTGCGCTTCGACGAGGGCGCGCTGCTCTCCGCCTCGCCCGAGCTCCTGCTCGAGCTCGAGCGCGACGGCGAGGGCCTGTGCGCGCGCACGCGCCCGATCAAGGGCACGATCGCGCGCGGTGCCGACGCGGCGAGCGACCGCGCGCGCGCGGCGGCGCTGCTCGCGAGCGAGAAGGACCTGGCCGAGCTGGCGATGATCGTGGACCTCGAGCGCAACGACCTCGGCCGCGTCGCGCGGCCGGGCAGCGTGCGCGCGGAGGGCTTCCCGACGCTCGAGAGCTACGCCACCGTGCACCACCTGGCGGCCGACGTGCGCGCGCGGCCGGCGGCGGGCGCGGACGCGCTCGACGTGCTGGCCTCGCTCTTCCCCGGCGGCTCGATCACGGGCGCGCCCAAGCTGCGCAGCATGGAGCTCCTGGCCGAGCTCGAGGGCGAGGGCCGCGGGCTCGCCTTCGGCGCGCTGGGCTTCCTCGGGCTCGACGGGCGGGCCTGCTTCAACCTGCTGATCCGCTCGCTCCTGTGGCGCCCGCGCCCGGTCGCGAGCGGCCGGCCCGGGCACGCGCTCCGGGCGGGGGAGGTGACCTACCGCGTCGGCGGCGGCATCACCTGGGCCTCGGACGCCGCGGCCGAGGAGCGCGAGTGCCTGGACAAGGGCGAGGCGCTGGCGCGCGCGCTCGACGGCGACGGCGCGCTGCCCGCGGCCCCGCACGCGGCCGGGCCGTGAGCGCCGGGACGGGCGCGGGCGTGAAGCGCGGGCGCGCTCGTGCGAGACTCGTGGCCATGCCCGAGGCGCTCTTCCCGGTGTGGGCCGACGGCCGCCTGCACCCCGGCGGCACGCCCGTCGTGCGCGCCGACGACGAGGGCTTCCTGGTCGGGCTGGCGGTGTTCGACACCGTGCTCTACGAGCGCCGCTGGTTGCTCTTCCAGGACGAGCACCTGCGCCGCCTCGAGGCCGGCGCGCGCGCGCTCGAGATCCCCTGGCCGCCGCCGTGGGATCCCGCGACGGCGCTCGCGGAGACCGCCGCCGCGCTGGGCGAGCGCGACGCGATCCTGCGCCTGACGCTCACCGCGGGCGCGAGCGGCGCGCGCTCGAGCCTGGTCGTCACGCCGCGCGCGATCGTGCCGCCGCCCGCCGAGGGCGTGCGCGCGTGGGTCGCCTCGCTGCGCAAGGGCAAGGACGAGCGGCTGGAGGCGGTCAAGTCCACGAGCCGCGTGCGCAACGTGCTCGCGCGGCGCGAGGCGGCGCGCCACGGCGCCTGGGAGGCGCTGCTCGCGAACCCCGAGGGCGACCTTTCCGAGGGCACGGTCACGAACCTGTTCGTGGTCGCGGGCGGCGCGCTGCGCACGCCCTCGACCGAGCGCGGCTGCCTGGCCGGCGTCACGCGCGACAAGCTGCTCGCCTCGCTGGAGGCCGAGCCGGTGGCCGACGCACGCGGCCGGCCGCTCGCGGTCGTCGTGGACCGCGTCGAGCCCGGCCACGTGCTCGAGGCCGAGGAGGTGCTGCTCACGAACACCTCCGGGCGCGTGATCGGCGTGCTCGCGGTGGGCGGGCTCGCGCGCGAGGTGAGCGGCCTGCCCGGCGCCGCCGGAGCGGTCGCGCGCGCGCTGCGCGAGCGCATGCGCGGGATCGAGGGCGCCGAGCGGGCGCGGGCGCGGGCGGGGCGGGCGTGAGCGGTCTGCGAGCGCTCGCGGCGAGCGGGTCCGCGCGCAAGCTCGCGGTGCCGCGTGCGTCCAGCGACCCCGTGCGGCGCGCAGGCAGGCTTCCGGCATGGCTCGCGCTCCTCGCCGCCGGCGCGGGTTTCGGCGGACCGGCCTGCCACCGTGCGGCGCCCGCGCCGCGCCCGGAGGCGGCGGCGCAGGCGACCCCCGCCCTGGTCGGCCGCGGGGAGGGTCTCGTCGCGCGCCTGGAGCCGCTCGACCCCGATCCGGTGCGCCAGCGCGCCCTGGCCGGGGCGCTCGCGGCGCGCTTCGGGCTGGCGGCCGGGGAGCCCTGGCGGCTGACGCTCGCCCGCGCGAGCGGGGCCGGCGCGGGCAGCGACCTCGCGGGGGCCCTGGCGGCGCCGCTCGTCCTGGACGAGCGCGGGCAGGCCCTGGCCGCCGTCGCGCTCGGGCGGGCGACACCCGGAGCGCCGGCCGACCCGCTGGCGACGCTGCTCGGCGCCGCCTCGCTGGCCGGAGCCGACGGCGCGCGCGCGCGCGTCCTCTGGGGGCGCGCGCCCGGGGCGGGCGCGCGGCTCGAGACGGGCGGGCTCGTGCTCGCGCTCGGGCCCGCGGAGGGCGCGCCGCGCGCGCGGCCGCTCGCGCTGGCGTTCGGCGCTCCCGCGGCCGGCCCGGCCGCGGCGGCTGCCCCCGGCGACCTCGCGCGCGAGAACGAGCGGCTGCGCGCCGAGCTGGCGAGCGAGCGCGAGCGCCGCCTCGAGCGCGAGCGCGCCTGGTACGACTACAACGAGCGCCTGGCCGCGCTCGGCGTCGCCGCTCGTGCCGGCGCGTTCCCGGTGGACGCCGAGGTCGCGGCCGAGCGCGAGCGCGCGCAGGGGCCGCCGGCAGCGCCCGAGGCGCCGGCGCCCGACCCGGCCGAGGAGCGCCGCGGCGCGATCCTGGCCTCGCTGCGCGCGCTGCTCGCGCTGGCCGAGCTGCCGGGCTACGACCTGCTCGAGGCGGGCGCGCCGCTCGACGACCCGCAGGGCGGCGTCGGACCGGTCGTGTTCCGCCTGCTCGACGACCGCGGGCGCCTGGCGGGCAGCCTGGTCGCGGAGCGCCTGCGGCTCGAGGGCAGCCGCTCGGGCCGCACGCTGACGCTCGTGCTCGAGGACGGCCACGAGAGCCGCGGCGGCGAGCGCGTGCCCTTCGCCGACGGCGCGCGGCGCGTCGTCGTGCCCTTCCTCGACCCCGAGCCGTGGGTCGAGAGCCTGCCCGAGCTCTTCCGCCCCGGCGCCTTCTCCGACGTGCAGGACGACGGCACGTGGGACCGCGAGGCGCTGCGCCGCTCGCTCAACGATCTCCTGGCGCGGGACACCTCGGCCGGCTGGTTCCGCGTGCGCGGGATCGGCGGCGTCCTGCGCGGCGTCCTGACCGACGTGCAGATCGAGGAGCTCGACAAGGGCGGGCGGCTGGTGCGCCGGCTGTTCGCCGACCGGGTGACGGTGCTGGCGGAGCCGCCCGGCGTGCTCGTCGTGCTCGAGGGCGGCGTGAGCGTGCGCGGCGAGGCGAAGGAGGCCTTCCGCGACGGCGTGCACCGCATCTACCTGCCGCGCGCCAGCGCGGAGGCCTGGCGCGCCGCCGGCGTCCCGGGGCTGGAGCCGGCCGCGCCGCCGCCGCCCGCCGCGGAGCCGGCCGCCGCCGCGACGGGGCGGGGTTGACCGGGCGCGCGCGCCGCCGGATAAGGAGCGCCATGGTCCGCCGACCGCGCGACGATTCGCCCGAGGCGGGCCTGTTCGACGCCCCGCCGCCGGAGCCCGGGCGGGCCCCGCGCGAGGAGCGCGTGCGCAGCGTGGGCGAGCTCACGCGCGAGGTGGCGGGCGCGCTGGGCGGGCTCGGCCGCATCGTGGTCGAGGGCGAGCTGGGCGGGCTCAAGCGCGCCAGCTCGGGCCACGTCTACTTCGACCTCAAGGACGACGAGGCGCGCCTCGCCTGCGTCGTCTGGCGCAGCCAGGTCGCGCGCGCGCTGCGCTTCCAGCCGGCGGAAGGCATGCACGTCGTCGCGCGCGGGCGGCTCGACGTGTACGCGCCGCGCGGCAGCTACTCGCTCGTCGTGGACGCGCTGGAGCAGCGCGGGCTGGGCGCGCTGCTGGCGCGGCTGGAGGAGCTCAAGGCCGAGCTGCGCGCGCTCGGCCGGTTCGAGCGCCGCCGGCCGCTGCCGCGCTGGCCGCGGCGCGTGGGCGTCGTGACCAGCCGCGACGGCGCCGCCCTGCAGGACGTCCTGCGCACGCGCAGCCTGCGCTGGCCGGGCTATCCGCTGCGCGTGTGCCACGCGGCCGTGCAGGGGCCCGGCGCGGCGCGCGAGATCGCCGAGGCGCTGGCGGCGCTCGAGCGCTCGGGCGTGGACGTGATCGTCGTCTGCCGCGGCGGCGGCTCGCTCGAGGACCTGTGGTGCTTCAACGAGCGCGTCGTGGCCGAGGCCGTGTGGCGCTGTGGCGTGCCCGTCGTCAGCGGCGTGGGGCACGAGAGCGACACCACGCTGTGCGACCTCGTCGCCGACCACCGCGCGCACACGCCGACCGACGCCGCGCAGACCGTCTTCCCCGACCGCGCCGAGCTCGCGGCGCGGCTGGCGCTCCTCGCCGGCGGGCTGCACGCGGCGGCGGCGGCGGGCGTGGCGTCGCGCGCGGCGACGCTGGCGACGCTCGCGCGCCGGCCGGTGCTGGCGGGGGCGGCGTGGATCACCGGCGAGCGCGCGCGCGCGCTCGAGGGCCTGCGCGCGCGCCTGCGCGGCGCGGCGGCGGCCGGGCGCGAGGCGCAGGCGAGCCGCCTGCGCGGCCTGGCGACGCGGCTCGAGCGCCAGTCGCCGCGCGCGCGCGTCGAGCGCTGGCTCGGGCGCGTGCTGCGCGCGCACGAGCGGCTCGGCGCGCAGGGCGCGCGCGCGCTGCAGGACGCCGAGCTGCGCTTCGCGCGCAGCGCGCACCGGCTGGAGGCGATCTCGCCGCTCTCCGTGCTCGCGCGCGGCTACTCGCTGACGCGGCGCGAGGGCGAGGCCGCGCCGCTGCGCGCGAGCGACGAGGTCGCGCCCGGCGACCGGATCGAGACGCGGCTCGCGCGCGGCGTCGTGCGCTCGCGCGTGACGGCCTGCGAGCCGCCGGCGAACGACGCGCGCGGCGAGCCCGCCGGGGGCGCCGGCGCTTGAAGTCCGCGCTCTGGGCGGTCGTCGTGAACTGGAACGGCGGGGAGGCCAACCTGGCCTGCCTGGACTCGCTCGCGGCCGAGGGCGTCGCGCCCGAGCGCACGGTGTTCGTGGACAACGCGAGCACGGACGGCTCGCGCGAGCGCGTGGCGGCGCTCCATCCGCGCGTGCGCCTGCTGGCGAGCGCATCCAACGAGGGCTACGGGCACGGGACGAATCGCGGCGTGCGGCTGGCGCTCGACGAGGGCGCCCAGGTCGTGCTGCTCCTCAACAACGACGTCACCTGGCCGGCGGGCGAGGGCGCGCTGGCGCTGCTGGAGGGCGCGCTCGCGCGCGAGGGCGTGGGCGTCGTCGGCCCGCGCGTCGTGTACGCGCGCGAGCCCGGTCGCGTGTGGGCCGCGGGCGGCTTCCTGACCTGGCGCGCCAACCTGACGCGCATGGTCGGGCACCGCCGCCCGGACGGCCCGGCCTGGCGCGTCGAGCGCTCGGTGGACTACGTGCCCGGCTGCGCGATGCTCGTGCGCCGCGCCGTGTTCGAGCGCGCGGGGCTCTTGCGCGGCGAGTACTTCGCCTACCACGAGGACGTCGAGTTCTGCCTCGCGGCGCGCGCGGCCGGCTTCGACGTGCGCGTCGTCGGCGCGGCGCGCGCGCTGCACGACGCGCACCACTCGACCGGCGGCGGCTACAACCCGGCGCGCAAGTACATGATGGGCGTCAACACGGTGTGGTTCCTGCGCCGTCACGGCACGCCGGCGCGCTGGCTGTCGTTCCTCTTGTTCGACGTCGCCAGCCTGCCCTTCGTGTGGCTCGCGCGTGCCTGGCGCGGCGAGGCCGCCGGGGTCGTCGCCAAGGCCCGCGGCACGCTCGACGGCCTGCGCGGCCGGCGCGTCACCGAGCGCTCGCTCGCCCGCTACGCCCGCGGCCGAGCGGGGTGACGCCGGCTTCAGTCCAGGGCGCCGATGGCCGCCAGCGCCTCGTCCGCCTCGGCGGCGGACAGCTCGGGGCTGTTCGCGCGCAAGGCCTCGTCGAAGCCCTCGGCCTCGGTGAGGCAGTCGTCGGCGCGCAGCGCGGCGGCGACGCACGCGGCGTGCACGCCGATCGGGGTGCCGCGCACCTGGCTGCCGAAGCGCACCTCGCGCAACAGCGTGACGCGCCAGGCGCCCTGCGCGATCGGCTCGCCGCAGCTCTTGCACTTCGAGCGGCCGGTCGGGGCGCGCTCGGCGTAGGGCGGGTCGCGGCGGTTCTTGCGGCGCTCCTCGGACTCCTCGCGCAGCTTCTGCAGCTCGTCGAGCGGCGGCACCTCGAGGTCGGGCTCCCAGGCGCGCGCGTCGTAGGCCGCCTCGACGTCCTCCATGCGCCGGCGCGCGGCGCACGTCAGGTGGTGCCACAGGTAGCCCGTGCCGTAGGGGCCCTCGAGCAGCACGCCCAGGCGCAGCGCGCCCTTGTCGATCTTGCGCCGGCAGGTGCGGCAGCGCGAGCGGCTCGAGCGCGCGCGCTCGAGCGCGTGCGGCGCGAGCTCCTCCTGCGGGGCCTCGCCGGTCTCGGGTCGCTCCTCGGCGCTCATCGGGCCCTCCCCGCGCGCTCGTCGGCGAGCTCCGCCCGGGCCAGCGGGTAGGACGACTCCTCGGCGTCGGGCGCGCCGCGCGCCTCGATCTCGGCCAGGAGCTCGGCCACCAGCTCCGCGCGCCGGTCCATCAGCCGGTAGCCGGCCTCGTCGCGCAGGTAGCCGCGCGCCTCGGGGTGCTTCGCGAACAGCGCCTCGCGGCCCATGCGCTCGGCCCAGCGCGCGAAGCGCGCGCGCTTCTCGAGCAGCGCGCGCGCCAGGAACGGCATCACGGTGGTGTAGTCCGCCTGCATGCTGACGCAGGTCGAGCGGTACTCGTCCTTGTCCACCTTGCCCCACGTCACCGCCTCGGCGGGCGGGCACGAGGAAAGCGAGCCGTCGCTCATCGGCGCGGTCGTGATCTGGATGTCGTAGAGGTAGCCGGGCACGTCCTCGAAGCCGAGCACCTGGCTCAGCATCGGCTCGGGCTGCAGGTTGAAGTTCTTCGGCACGCCGCCGCCCAGGATCAGCGT
>CADEGS010000144.1 GCA_902826945.1 uncultured bacterium
GCACGCGGCCGGGCTGAGCGCCGGCAACCTGTGGCTGGCGCGCGCCGCGCGCGCGCGCCTGGCGCGCGAGGCGGCCGCCGCCGCGCCCGCGCCTCCCGGCGCCAGGGGTGCCGCGCGCACGGCGCTCGCGGCGCTGGCGCGCGCGGCCTGGCCGCTCGGGCTGACCGCCGTCGTGCAGCAGGCCTACTTCTACGCCGACAACCTGTTCGTGCGCGCGCTGTGCGGCGACGAGGAGCTCGGCCGCTACAACGCGGCCGTGCGCGTGACCTCGCTCCTGCTCCTGGCGGGCACGCTGGCGAGCGCGACGGCGCTGCCGTGGCTCGCGCGCGCGTGGCGCGAGGGGCGGCTGGGCGAGGCGGCCGCGCGGCTGGGCGCGCCGCTCTTCGCCGCGGCGGGCCTCGCGCTCGGCGCGCTCCTGCCCTGGAGCGCGGCGCTGCTCGCGCTCCTCTTCGGCCCGGGCTTCGCCGCGGCCGCCCCCAGCCTGCGCTGGCTGCTCGGCGCCGCGCTCGCCGTGCACGCCGGCGCCGTGCTCCTGACGGCGCTCGTCGCGACCGGGGACGGCCGCGCCGTGCTCGCGACGGCGCTCGGCGGCCTGGCGCTCAACCTGGCGGCGAACGCCTGGCTCGTGCCGCGCCAGGGCGCGGCCGGCGCCGCGCTCGCGACCTGCGCGACGGAGGCCTGGGTCGCGCTCGTCGCGCTCCTCTTCCTGCGCCGCCGCGGGGTCGGGCTCGGCCCGCGCCCGCTCGCCTGGCTCGGCGGGCCGGCGGCCTTCGCGCTCGCGTGGCTCGCCTCGCACGCGCTGGCGCGCTGGCTCGGGGCGCTCCCGGCCGCGTAGCCTGGGGCCCGACCATGCGCGTGGGGATCGACTACCGCCCGGCCCTGGTGAACCGCGAGGGCATCGGCCGTTACGCGCGCGAGCTCGTGCGCGGGATGGTCGAGTCGGGCTTCGACGGGAGCCTGGGGCTGTTCGGCTACACGCTCGCGCCGATGCGCTTCTCGCGCGCGGAGCTCGGCCTCGCCGGCTCGCGCGCCGAGCTCGTGCGCCTGCGCCTGCCCTCGCGCAGCCTGCCCTGGCTGCTGCGCCGGCTGGGCCGCGGGGTCGACGACGCGACCGGCGGCGCGGAGGTCTTCCACCACACCGCCTACCACCACCTGCCCGTGCGCCAGGCCGCGGAGGTGGTGACGATCCACGACTGCATCTGGATGCTCGACGCGGGCTACATGGAGCCCGCGGTCGCCGAGCGCATGCGCGCCGCCTCGCGCGCGGTCGTGGCGCGCGCGCGGCGCGTGCTCGTGCCGAGCGAGTTCGTCGGTGCCGAGGTCGTGATGAGCCTGGGCGTCTTCCCGAGCCGCGTCTCGGTCACGCCGCTCGGCTGCGACCACGCCGCGCGCGGCCTGCCCGCGCGCGTGCCGCCGGCGCGCGCGCCCTACGTCCTGACCGTGTCGCGCGTGGACCGGCGCAAGAACCACCTGCGCATGCTGCGCGCGTTCGAGCGCCTGGTGCGCGAGGGCTTCCCGCAGCGCTGGGTGGTCGCCGGCCCGCCCGGCTTCGGCGGCGAGGAGTTCGCGGCGGCGCTCGAGCGCTCGAGCGCGCGCGAGCGCGTCGAGTGGCGGCGCTTCGTCCCCGACGCCGAGCTGCCGCTGCTCTACGCCCAGGCCGACGCGTTCCTCTTCGCCAGCCTGAACGAGGGCTTCGGGCTGCCGCCGCTCGAGGCGATGGCGTGCGGCACGGCCGTCGTCGCCAGCGCCGTGACCGCCATGCCCGAGGTCTGCGGCGACGCCGCCTGGCTGGTCGAGCCGACCGACGAGGAGCGCATCTTCGAGGCGCTGCGGCGCGTCCTGGCCGAGCCCGAGCTGCGCGAGGACCTGGTGCTGCGCGGGCGCCAGCGCGCGCGACGCTTCCCCTGGCGCGACACGGCCAAGCACACCCTGCTCGCCTACCGGCGCGCGCTCGAGCCCGAGCGCGAGGACGCGCCGCCCGTGCGCCGCTCGCTCTGATGAAGCTCGCCTTCGTCCTCTACGAGTACACGCCCTGGGGCGGGCGCGAGCGCAACTGCGCCGCGGCGGCGCGCGCCTGCGCGCGCGCGGGGCACGACGTGCTCGTCGTGACGCGCCGCTGGGCAGGCCCGCGGCTCCAGCACGGGCGCGTGCTCGAGCTCGGGAGCCGCGGGCGGCGCAACATCGTCCGCGACGAGGCCTTCGTGCGCGACGCGCGCGCGGCGCTGGCGCCCGAGGCCTGCGACCTCGTCGTCGGCTTCGACCTCTTCCCCGACGCCGACGTGCTGTACGCGGCCGACCCGTGCCTGGCGCTCGAGGCCCGCCGCCGGACGTTCCTCGTGCGCTGGACGCGCCGCGTGCGCCGCCGGCTGGCGTGGGAGCGCGCGCTGCTCGACCCCGCCGGCCGCGCGCGCGTGCTGGTCCTGACCGAGCGCCAGCGCGAGGAGCTCCGCCGCGCGTACGGCACGCCGGCCGAGCGCATCGCGCTACTGCCGCCCAACCTGGACGACGCTCCCGCGCCGGCGCGCGCGGCGGGAGCGCAGGCGCTCGCCGCGCTCGGGATCGAGGAGCGCCACCTGGTGCTGCTCTTCGTCGGCTCGGACTTCCGCCGCAAGGGCCTCGACCGCGCGATCGACGCGCTGGCCGCGCTGCCCGAGCGCGTCCACCTGGTCGCCGTCGGCGACGCGCCGCCGGGCGCCTTCGCGCGGCGCGCGCGCGCGCGCGGGGTCCGCGCGCGCGTCGCCTTCGCCGGCCCGCGCCCCGACGTGCCCGCGCTGCTCGCGCGCGCCGACGTGCTCGTGCACCCCGCGCGCAAGGAGACCGCCGGCATCGTCCTGCTCGAGGCGCTGCGCCAGGGCGTGCCGGTCGTGACCACCGACGCCTGCGGCTTCGCGCCGCACGTCGAGCAGGCGGGCGCGGGCGTCGTGCTGCGCACCCCGTTCCGCCCGGAGACGTTCCGCGAGTGGCTGCGCCTGCTCGTGCGCAGCGAGGAGGAGCGCGGCCGCATGGGCGCGCGCGGCCGCGCCTACGCGCGCGCTCCCGAGCTCTACGGCCGCCACGAGCGCCTCCGCGAGCACCTCGAGGCCTGGGCGCGCGAGCGCTCCGCCCGCGCCGCGGGGCCGGGCTGAGCCCCGCCGAGCATGGTCCCGCGCATCGGCTTCGACGCCTCGCCGCTCGCGCGCCCGGTGCCGCCGGGCGTGCGGCGCGCGGTCGCGGGCGCGCTGGAGGCGCTCGAGCGCCGCGCCGTGCTCGAGGTCGTGCGCCTGGCGCCGGAGCCGGGCGACGCGACCCCGCTCGGACGCTGGCGGCGGCGCGCGCTCGGGCGGGCCGCGCGCGCCGCGGGCTGCGCGGGACTGCACTCGTTCCTCTCGGCCCTGCCTCCCGGCGGCGGGCTGCCGCGCGTGCAGACCGTGCACGAGCTGCCCTGGCGCCACGGCGTGCGCGAGGGCTCGGACCTCGCGCACCGCGCCTGGGCCGCGCTCGGCCCGCTGCTCGCGGCGCGCGTCGCGGTGCCGAGCGAGCTGGTCGCGCGCGACCTCGCGCGCGCCGTGCTGGCGCGCGCGTCGCGCGTCCGCATCGTCCCCTGGGGCGTCGGGCCGCCCTTCGCTCCCGAGGAGCCGCCCGGCGTGGTGGACGAGCTCGCGCTCGAGCGCCATCGCCTGGGCTCGGGCCCGTTCGCGCTGGCGCTGGGGGCGGTGCGCGCGAAGAAGGGCCTGGGCGCGCTCCTGCACGGCGTGGCGCGGCTCGTCGCGCGCGGCGCCGAGCCGGTGCAGGTCGTCGTGACCGGACCCGACACGCCCGACCTGCGGCGCGACCTCGGCCTTGCCGCGCGTCTGGGCCTCTCGCGCTGGGTCACGACGCTCGGCGTCGTGGACGAGCGCGACCTCTCCTCGCTCGTGCGCCTGGCCGCGTGCGTGTGCGTGCTCTCGCGCTCGGAAGGCTTCGGCTTCCCCGCGCTCGAGGCGGCCGCCTGCGGCACGCCCGCCGTGGTCGCGCGCGGCGGCGCGCCGGCCGAGCTGCTCGGCCCGGCCGCGCTGGAGGCCGACCCGGCCGACCCCGACGCGGTCGCCGACCTCCTGCTGCGCGCGCGGGCCGAGCGCAGCGCGCTGCGGCCGGCGCTGCTCGCACGCGCGGCGCGCTGCTCGTGGGACGCGTGCGCGGAGCGCATCGAGGCGCTGTGGCAGGAGATCCTGTGAGGGCGCCGCGCGTGCTCGTCAGCGGCGTGCTCCTGGCGCAGCCGATGGGCGGCGTGCGCCGCCACAACCAGGAGCTCCTGCCGCGGGCGGCCGAGCGCCTGGCGCGCGCGGGGGGAGCGCTGGCCGTGCTGGAGGGCGCGCGGCCGCCCGCGCTCGCGCTCCCGCCGGCGGTCGAGCGCCTGAGCTCGCGCGTGCCGGCGCACCCCGCGCCGCTGCGCGCGCTGGCGGAGGGCCGCGCGCTGCGCGCGGCGCTGGCGCAGGCCGCGCGCGCGGGCCGGCCGTTCGACGTCGTGCACACGGCGCACCTGCCGGCCCCGCGCCTGGAGGGCGGCGCGCGCCTGGCCTTCACGCTGCACGACACGCGCCGCGTGGACCTCGCGCGCGGCTGGCGCGCGCGCCTGGGCCGCGCGGCGGTCGAGCGCTCGCTCGCGCGCGCCGCGGTCGCGTGCGCGGTCAGCGCCACGATGGCACGCCGGCTGGCGGCGCTCGGCGCGCGGCGCGTCGCGCTCGTGCGCAACGCCGCCGACCACCTGCCGCTCCTCCCGCGCGCGCCGGCCGACCCGCCCTTCCTGCTCTGCGTCGGCCACCTCGAGCCGCGCAAGAACCCGGAGCTCCTCGTGCGCGCGCTGGCGCTCGATCCGGGCCTGCCCGACCTCGTGCTCGCCGGCGCGGCGAAGGGCGCGGCCGGGCCTGAGCTCGCCGCGCTCGCCGCGCGCCTGGGCGTCGCCGAGCGCGTGCGCGCGCTGGGCGCGATCGACGACGGCACGCTGGCCGAGCTCTACGCGCGCGCCGCCTGCGTCGTCCTGCCCTCGCGCCTGGAGGGCTTCGGCATCCCGGCGCTCGAGGCGCAGCGCGCGGGCGCCCCCCTGGCGGTGGCCGACGCGGGCGCGCTGCCCGAGGTCGCGCCGCGCGCGCCGCGCTTCGCGCCCGACGACGCGGCGGGCTGCGCGCGCGCGATCCGCTCCGCGCTCGCGACGCCGCCGGACGCGCTCGCGCGCGCGGCGGCGGACGCGGCCGCGCACACCTGGGACGACGCGGCGGACGCGCTCGTCGAGGCCTGGCGCCTGGCGGCGGCAGGTTGAGCGCTCAGGGCAGGCGGTCGCGGATCGCCTCGACCAGGGCCGCGAGCGCGGGCGGGTGCTCGAGCAGGAAGAGCGAGGGCTCGATCAGCTCGAGCTCGGAGAGCAGCGGCGCGCCGTCCGGACCGAGGACGAGGTCCACGCGCGCGTAGAGCAGCTCCCCCGCGAGCGGCGCCAGCGCGCGCGCGGCGCAGTCGAGCTCGACCGGCTCGGGCCGCACGAGCTCGACCGCCTCGCTCTCGCCGGCGAAGCGCGGCCGCTTGCGCACCGCGTGCGTGACGCGGCCGTCGATCCACACCAGCGCGCGCTCGCCGGGCTCCTCGAAGGCGCGCAGGCAGGGCTGGACGAGCGCGTCGCGCTCGCGCGCCAGCTCGTCGAGGAAGGCCTGCGCCTCGGCGCGCCGCTCCGGCGCGAAGCGGCGCGTGCGCCACGAGCCGCCCGACACCGCCGGCTTGACGACGAGCTCGCCCCAGCCGCGCTCGGCCGCCAGCGCGTCCAGCGCGCAGGCCTCGCCGCGCCGCACGACGCGCGTCGGCACCACCGCCAGGCCGCGCGCCTCGAGCTCGAGCAGGTAGCCCTTGTGCGCGTTCCAGCGCACGACCGGCTCGGGGTTCAGGAGGCGCGTCGCGCGCGCCGTGCGCGCGACCCAGTCGAGGAAGCGCGGCGGGTCGAGGTGGTAGTCCCAGGTCGAGCGCAGGACGCACAGCGCGTGCTCGGCGGGCCGCGCGCGCGGGTCGTCCCAGGCGAGGACCGAGGCCGCGAGCCCCGCCGCGGCGAGCGCCGCGCAGAGCGGCTCGAGGTCCGGATCGGGCTCGGGCAGCCGCGCGCAGGAGACCAGGGCGACCTTCATTCGCCCGATCTTAGGGCCGCGTTCATCGGACCTTGAGCGTCGGCCGCCACTCTCCGCTCGACCCCCGAACCCCGGAGGAACGCGATGCTCGTGGAGCCCGACTTCTACCGCGACCGCAAGTTCTGCCCGAGCTGCGAGCGCTACGTGCGCTACCTGCGCTCGCCGGCCTTCTCCTACTGCGCCGAGTGCGGCGGCGTCGTGCGGCTGTTCTCGGAGGAGGACCGCCGCTCGTTCGCGCGCAGCCTGGCGCGCACGCACGGCTTCGACGGCGAGGCCGCGGTCGGGACGTAGGACGGCTCAGGCCGCCCGCTGCGGGACGCGGGCGTCGCCGAGGCGGCGCGCCGCCTCGCGCAGCGCCGCCGGCGGGCCCGAGAGGACGAGCACGTCCCCGGCGCGCACGCGCTCGCGCGGGTCGGGGAAGACCGCGCCCTCGTCCTTGCGCTGGATGCAGACGACGCACGCGCCCAGGTCCGCCAGCGCGAGCTCGGAGAGCATCGCGCCGACGCACGGCGCGCCCGCGCGCGCGGCCACGGCCGCGACCTCGTCGGCCTCGTCCGCGCGCAGGCGCGGCGCGCCCGGCGAGGACTGGCGCGCGAGCAGGTCGAGGATCATCTCGGTGCCCGCGCGCGCACGCTGGTCGGCCTTCGTCGCGCCGTACCAGAAGTAGAGCCCGAGCAGGAGGCCCGCGCCGACGAACGCGCCGACGCCGGGCAGCGCCGGCACGAAGGGCTGCGTGGCGGTCAGGATCGGCACGCCGACCAGGAGCAGCGCGCCGAGCTGCAAGCCGACCGCGAGCGCGCGCCGCGGCGCGTCCGCCACGTCGGGGCCGTCGTGCTCGCCCTCTGGCAGGACCTCGTCCGCCAGCAGGTGCCCCAGGCGCCGCACGCAGCGCAGCAGGCCGACGGCGAAGGGCAGCGCCGCGCACGCGCCCAGCGCGAGCACGGCGCGCCGCAGCTCTTCCGGCGCGAGCGGCAGGACGCGGCCGAGCACGCCCGCGAGCGCCTCGCCGCCCGTCGCGAAGCCGATCACGACGCCGCACAGGAGCAGCGCGTCGAGCACCAGCCAGCCCAGCGCGCGCCGCAGGTGGGCGCGCTCGCCGCGCGTCGAGAGCTCCTCCCCCAGGCGCGCGATCCACGTGCCGTAGAGCGCGGCGAAGCGCCGCAGGCGCTGCGGCGCCAGGCGCCCGGCGCCCTCGAGGAACGGCGCCGATGCGCGCACGAGGAGCGGCGTCGCGAGCGCCGTCAGCACCGCCACGCCGACCGCCACGGGGAACAGCCGCCGGCCGGGCTCGCCGAGCTCGAGGCCGAGCGCCGCGATCACGAAGGAGAACTCGCCGACCTGCGCCAGGCTCAGCCCCGCGCGCAGGGCCGTGGCGGGCGGGCTGCCGGTGACGAAGGCGCCCAGGCCGATGCCGAGCGTCTTGCCGCACAGGAGCACGCCGGTGAAGGCCAGGATCGTGCCCGCCTGGCTCGCGATCGCGAGCGGCTCGATCATCATCCCGATCGAGACGAAGAAGACCGCCGCGAAGAGGTCGCGCAGCGGCCGCACGAGGCGCTCGAGCAGGCGCCCCTCGCCCGACTCGGCCGCCAGCGAGCCGGCCACGAACGCGCCCAGCGCGACCGAGTAGCCGAAGCGCCGCGCCAGCAGCGCGAAGGCGAAGCAGGTGCCGACCGCGGCGAGCAGCATCGTCTCGCGCGCCGCGCCGCGCAGCGCGAAGCGCAGGAAGCGCGGCACGATCAGGAAGCCGCCGCTCACGACCAGCGCCAGGAAGACCCCCAGGCGCAGCACCGATGCCGCCACCGCGCCGGCCGAGAGCGACGCTCCCTGCGCCACCGCCGAGAGCAGCGCGACGAGCAGGATCGCCAGCAGGTCCTGCACGATCAGCACGCCGAAGGCGAGCTCGCGCAGGCCGCGCTCGACGCGCTCCTCGTCGAGGGTGCGCGCGACGAGCATCGTGCTCGAGATCGAGAGCGCGCCGCCGGCGAACAGGCTCGCGGCGACGCTCCAGCCGAAGGCGCGCGCGGTCAGGAAGCCGATCCACAGGGTCAGGCTGACGTCGAGCGCCGTGATCAGCGCCGTGCGCACGCCGAGCTCGAAGAGCCGCCGCACGCGGAACTCGAGCCCGAGCGAGAACATCAGCAGCACGACGCCGAGCTCCGAGAGCGTGTGGACCGTCTCGCGCTGCGCGATCAGGGGCTGGGCCACGTGCGGGCCGATCCAGAGCCCCGTCAGGAGGTAGCCCAGCACGACCGGCAGCCGCAATCGCTGGCACAGGACGCTCGCCAGCGCCGCGAAGCACAGGACGACCGCCAGGTCCGTCAGGAAGCCCTCCAGGGCGGTCTCGACCAGCGGGGACATGGCCGGCCTTCTCTTCGGCCGCAGGGCGGGCGGGCGTCCAGCCGTTCCCGGAGCCGCGCCGGCCCGGCGGGTCCCGCGCGCGAGCGCTCCCCCCGCGGCCCCGGCCGGCCGCCTACAGGCTCGCGTCGAGGAGCACGACGGTCGTCCCGGCGGCGAGCCAGACGGCCGGACCGGGCGCGAGGAAGGCCGCCTGCGCGTAGAGGTGCAGGCTCTCCTGCGCCGGGCCCACGTCCGGAACGGGGAAGGCCAGCGTCGCCTGGCCGTCCTCCGGCAGCGCCGGCAGCACGAAGACCTCCGCCGGCGGCAGCCCGAGGAGCAGCGAGCCGTTGAGCAGGGCGAGCGGCTCGTGGATCGTGGACAGCAAGAGCAGCGGCACCTCGGCCGGTTGACCCGCCAGCTCGAAGGTCAGCGTCCCGCCGCCCCGGACGGGACCGCTCGCGCGCAGGTGCCGCGCGAAGCCCGGCAGCGCCACGATCGTCCCGATGCCGGAGAGCGCCGGTCCCTGCGGCCCCGTCTGGCCCGGGCACATGGGCTCCAGGCTCCTCGCGCCGCCCGCGGCCGTCGTCTCCGCCGAGCGCAGCGTGCCGCCCGGTCCGAACGCGACGCCGGCGCCGCCCGGCTCGTGGACCGCGGTGCAGATCGGAGCGTTCAACCCGCCACCGCCACCCACGATCGTGCAGCCGACGGCGGTGACGGTGCTCGTCGCGATCGACAGGCCGGCGCTGCCGGCGACGGCCGGCCCGATGGGACTGGCGTTCGGGCCCGTGGCGCCGACGATCGTGCAGTCGAAGAGCTGCACGCTCGAGTCGAGCGCCTTCACGCCGCTCGCCCCGGCGAAGCCCCAGATGTGGTTCGGGTTCGCCTGCTCGGCCACCAGCAGGCAGCGGGTGAAGGTGACGCGGGACGATCGCAGCACCTCGGCTCCGTGGATCGGAAACTGGCTGCACGTCGTCGGCGAGTCTCCCGAGCACTCGAGCTCGTCGAGCCAGACCGCGCCCAGGCAGTCCTGGATCCTCGCTCCGAGGCTCGTGCGCAGCCCGCGCACCAGGACCTCCTGCCCCGCCGCCAGATCGCGGATCACGATCATCGCGCTGGACGAGATCTGGCCCGCCGGGGGACGGACGAAGACCTGGTCGCCGTCGGCCACGACCGTGACGGACTTCGCGAGGACCTGGAACCACAGGTAGGTCCCTTCGCGGACGAGGATCGTGTCGCCCTCGGCCGCCGCATCCACGGCGGGCTGGATCTGGGTGAAGTCGATCCCCGGACCGGCCGCAGGACCGACGACCAGGACTCCGGCGCGGGCCGGAAGGGCCAGGCAGAGGAGGAGGGCGGCGAGGCGCGCCGGGCGCGGGTGAGGCTCGGGTCGCATCGTCATGGCTCTCCTCCTCGTCTCCAGGGCCCTCGAGGACGCATGCAGGACGCAGTCGGGCAAGGAAGCGGTCCAGCCATTCCACGGTCGTCCGGGAGGAGGCGCAACCGGCGACGACCCGGGCTCGGAACAGGCCTGCGAGGGACCTCCGGGAGCGCGCCGTCAGGCGCCGCCGCGCAGGCGGAGCACGAGGGCGTACGCCCCCCAGGCGAGGAGCGCGGCCGCGACCAGGGCCGCGAGCACCAGGGCCGCGCGCGCGAGCGGCGGGCGCTGCTCCAGGTCGCCGCCGAGGAAGCCCGCGCGGCGCGGCGCGCGCGCGAGCAGCGCGCGTGCCTCCGGCGAGCGCAGGCCCGCGCCGGGGCCCGCGCCAGCCTCCTCGCCGAGCGCGACGAAGCGCAGGCGCACCGCGCCCAGCGCCAGCTCGGCCTCGTCGCCGAGCGCCGCGCGCTCGACGCGCCGGCCGTCCAGCGCGACGCCGTTCGTCGAGCCGAGGTCGAGCACCTGCCAGCCCGCGCGCGTGCGCTCGAGGCGCGCGTGGCGGCGGCTGATCGAGGCGCCGCGCAGGCGCACCTCGCAGCCGCGCTCGCGGCCGATCGTCGCGCGCGCGCCGATCGCGAACGTGCGCCCGGCGTCCGGCCCGCTCTCGACGCGCAGGCGCGCGAGCGCGCTCAATAGCCTTCCTCGCGCGCCAGCCGGGCGAACTTGCGCTGCAAGGCGCGCGCGTCGAGGCGGCCCTTGAACGCGACGCGGCCCGCGATCGAGAGCACCGGGATCGAGCGCCCGTAGGCGGCCAGGAGCTCGGGGTCGGAGGCGATGTCCACCAGCGACAGCACGTGGGGCGGCAGCGGCGTCTCCGCCACGACCGCGTGCATCTCCTCGCACAGCCCGCAGCCCGCGCGCGTGTAGAGGACCATCGGGACCGGCCGCCGCGGGCGAGCGAAGGGCCACAGGCGCATGCGCGCCAGTATCCGCGCGCGGGCCGTCCGGCGGGAGGGCGCGTCGCGGGGACGGCGCGGCGCCGCGCAGGCTACCCTGCTCGCGTGGCCCGCCCCTGCGACGCCCCGGCCCTGGCGCTCGAAGCGGTCGAGCAGAGCTACCGGACGGGCTGGGGCCGCCGGCGCGTCGCCCTGGCGGGCGTGTCGCTGTCGGTCGCGCCGGGCGAGCGGCTGGGCCTGGTCGGCCCGAACGGCGCCGGCAAGAGCACCTGCCTGCGGCTCGCCGCGGGCGTCGAGCGCCCGCGCGCCGGGCGCGTGCGCGTCTTCGGCCGCGACCCGCGCGAGCGCGCCGCGCGCGCGCGCACCGGCTACGCTCCGGAGGGCTTCCCCTTCCCCGCCGAGCTCTCCGCGCGCGCCGCGCTCGAGCTCGTGGCGGCGCTGGCCGGGCTGCCGCGCGCGGCGCGGCGCGCCGAGGTGCCGGCGCTGCTCGAGCGCGTCGGCCTGGCGCAGGCGGCGCGCGAGCGCCTCGGCGCGCTGAGCCGCGGCATGCGGCGCCGCTTCGCGCTCGCTCAAGCCTTCCTCGGAGCGCCCGAGCTGCTCTTGCTCGACGAGCCGACCGGAGGGCTCGACGCGCCCGGCTTCGCCGTGCTCGACGGCCTGCTCGCCGACGCTTGCGCGCGCGGCGCGAGCGTCGTCGTCGCCTCGCACGTGCCCGCGCTGCTCGCGGCGCACTGCGCCGAGCTCGTCGTGCTCGTCGGCGGCCGCGTGCGCGCGCGCGCGGCCGCCGGCGCGCTGCTCGCGCGCGCGTCCGA
>CADEGS010000145.1 GCA_902826945.1 uncultured bacterium
GCTCGCTCGCGCCCTGCAGCCAGGCGAGCTGCGCCTCGCTGTAGAGCCGCTCCGGCGTCGTGCTCGGCGCGGGCTCGGAGAGCGCGCGCTCGAGGTCGGCCGCGCCGCGCCGGCGCCAGGTCTCGAGGCGCGGGTCGGGCGGCTCGCCGAGCAGCGGCAGGCGCTCGCGCGCGAGCGCGGCCAGCGCGAGCCCGCGCTCCTGCGCCAGGTAGAGCGTCCCCTCGAGCACGGGCGCCGAGCGGTCGAACGCCTCCAGCGCCTCCTCCCAGCGCCCCTGCGCCGCGAGCAGGCGGCCGAGCGAGAAGCGCGCCAGCGCGACCTCGTGGTCCCCGAGGAAGGCGCGGCAGTCGTCGATCGCCGCCTGCAGGAGCGCGTGCGCGCCGCGCTCGTAGCCGGAGCCGGCGGCCAGCGTCGCGCGCGCGTCGTCGAGCGCGCGGTCGACGCGGCGCTGCAGCTCGAGCATGCTGCGCGCCGTCTCGCGCTCCTCCTCGGCGGCCGCGCGCCGCTCGTGCGCGCGCAGCAGGAACGGCAGCGCGACCAGGAACGAGAGGAGCCCCGCCGCGCCGGCGGCGACGAGCGCGCCCTGGCGGCGCGCGACGAGGCGCCGCAGCCGGTAGAGGACGGACGGCGGCCGCGCCTCGATCGGCTCGCCGCGCAGCCAGCGGTCGAGATCCGACGCGAGCGCGAGCGCGGAGGCGTAGCGCTGCGCGGGCTCCTTCGCCATCGCCTTGGCCACGATGCGCGCGAGGTCGGGATCGACGCGCGGCGCGAGCTCGCGCAGCGGGCGCGGCTCCTCCTCGACGACGCGCACGAGCAGGCGGTAGAGGTCCTGGCCGGCGTCGGCGTCGCTCGCTGACCCCGACGCGCCTTCCGGCGCGAAGGGCGCCCGGCCGCCCAGGCAGGCGTACGCGGTCGCGCCCAGGCCGTAGACGTCGGTCGCGGGGCCGATCTCGTGCGCGCGGCCCGCGGCCTGCTCGGGCGCCATGAAGGCCGGCGTGCCGACCACGCCGCCCGAGACGGAGAGCGCCGCGTCGAGCGAGCGCTCCTTCGCCAGCCCGAAGTCCATGACGAAGACGTGCGGCCGCTCGCCCGGCTGCACCATCAGGTTGGCCGGCTTCAGGTCGCGGTGGACGATCCCCTCGCCGTGCGCGTAGTGGATCGCGAGCGCCGCGTCGCGCAAGAGCGCGGCCAGCGCGCGCGGGTCGCGCGGCGGCGCCTCGGCCAGCGTGGCGCCCTCGACGCGCTGCATCGCGATCGCGTCCGGCGTCGCGTCGTAGACGCTCGCGATGTGCGGGTGCACCAGGCGCGCCGCGGCGCGCGCCTCGCGCAGGAAGCGCGCGCGCGCCTGGTCCGAGCCGACGGCGCTCCGCGCCAGCACCTTGAGCGCGACCGGGCGGCCGAGCTCGCGGTCCCACGCGTCGAGCACGATGCCCATCCCGCCGCGGCCGAGCTCGCCGCGCACCTCGTAGCGCTCCGGCTCGGGCGCGCTCGCGTCGGCCAGCGGCCGCGCGACCTCCAGCAGCCGGCGCACGGCGGCGTCGGGGAGCTCCGCGCTCATGGCGCGCCGTCCCCCAGCAGCCAGCGCAGCTCGGCCTCCAGGTCGTCCGCGCGCTCGACGGTCTCGAGCACGAGCGCGCGCAGGAGCGCGCGGAAGCGGCGCTTGGCGAGCATCAAGGCGTTCGAGACGTCGGCGCGGCCGATCCCGTGGCGCGCGGCCAGCGCGGCGTAGTCGAGCTCGTCCGCGGCGAGGTAGTAGTCGCGGAAGACGGCGAACGCGACCTGCTTCTCGCGCTGGGCGAGCTCCTGCTCGAGCTCGCGCAGCGCCTCGGCGAGCAGCGCGCGGCGCCAGGCGTCGTCGAAGAGCTCCTCGGGCGAGCGCCCGCGCGGGTCGACGAGCGCCAGCGGCTCGCCATCCTCCGTCCACAAGGGCGCGTGGGCGCGCTCGCCGCCGCGCTTCTGCGCCAGGCGGCGCCGCTCGCGGTCGCGCAGGAAGTTCTCGAGCGCGGCCTTCACGAAGGCGCGGAAGCGGCCGCGCGAGCGGTCGGCGCGGCGCAAGAGGTCGCCCTCGAGCAGCCACAGGAAGAACTCCTGCGTCAGCTCGCGCGCCTCGTCGTCGCTCCTCGCCCAGCGCGCGCGCACGGTGCGCGCGATCGGGAGCCAGTAGCGCCGTGCCAGCGCCTCGAGCGCGGCGCGCGCCGCCGCTTCGTCCCCCTGCCCCGCGGCGAGCAGCGACCAGCGCGTCGTCGGAAAGCCGCGCCCGCCCCGCAGGGCCGTCGACGGGTCGGGACCATGGCTCGGCATGCGGCAGGAAGGGAGAATTCCCGATGAGCTCCGCGCTCGTTCGCGTACCGGAGTCTACCAGCGCCCAGGTGGCGCTCCCCCGAGCCGGCCCCCGCGCCAGGAGAACCCCGAGCCATGCCGCTATCCGCCTTCCTGCTCCTCGTCTCCGGCCTCCAGGCCGAGCTGCCCTCCGCCGAGGAGGTGCTCTCCGCCGGAGCCGCCGCCCTCGGCACCGCCGGCCGCGCGACGCCGCGCCCGCTCGTCGCGCGCGGCACCTCGAGCTGGGGCTCGGAGGGCACCTCGGGCCGTCTCGTGCAGCGCTACGGCGGCTTCGGGCAGGTGCGCTCGACGACCGAGTACGAGCAGTTCGGGACCTTCGACGTCGGCTCGGACGGGAGCTTCGTCTGGCAGGAGAGCAGCCTGGACGTCGAGATCCGCGAGGGCTGGGACGCGGCGCAGCACCTGCGCCTGCTCGAGATCGAGCGCGACGCGCCGTGGACGCTGCTCTACGAGGGCGCGCGCACGATCGGCCGCGAGGAGCTCGACGGCCGTCCTTGCTGGGTGCTGGAGCTCACGCCGCGCCCGCTGTTCTCGGCAGAGCCCACCGAGCTCCCCGTCGCCGACGTGTGGCACGTGGACGTCGAGAGCAAGCTCCCGCGGCGCGTGGAGCTGCGCGTCCCGAGCCCGGCCGGCCAGGAGGCGGGCGCGATCGTGGCCGAGCTCGACGACTGGCGCGCGGTGGACGGCGTACGCTACGCGCACCGCCTGCGCGTCACGATCAGCGGCTTCACGGTGGTGCTGCGCTTCGAGTCGATCGAGCACCTCTCCGAGGTCGACCCGGAGGCATTCCGCCCCCCGCAGGAGGCGCTGGCCGCGCTCCAGCGCCGGCGCGACGGCACCGACGCGGCGCGCGACGCGGCGATCGTGGTCGAGACGCTCGAGGAGCGCCTGGTGGCTTCCGTGCGCCTCGAGGTCGCGCACGTGGACATGCAGAAGACGCTGACCGTGCTCTTCCCCGAGGTCATGCAGGCGGTGCTCTCCCAGGGAGGGACGATGGACGGGCAGCCGCTGGTGCGCTACCACTCGTTCGGCGAGCGGACCGACCTCGAGGCCGCGATCCCGGTGCGCAAGGCCATCGCCGATCAGGGGCGCGTCAAGGCCTCGACGCTGCCCGGCGGCTCCGCGGCGGTGGCCTGGCACGTCGGGCCCTACGACACGCTGGGCGAGGCCTACGAGCGCCTGCAGGCCTACCTGGCCGAGCAGGGCCTCGAGCCCGCCGGCGCGCCGTGGGAGGAGTACTGGACCGACCCCGGCCTCGAGCCCGACCCCGCCCGCTGGCGCACGCGCGTCCTGTGGCCCGTGCGGCGCCGCGGCGAGTGACGGAGCGCCGCGCCGCCGGCGACGGGCCGCGCGCGGACCGTCAGTGGCAGGTGACCTGGTCGCCGGCGACGAAGATCGCGTCGCGATGGACGCCCTCGCGCACGGTCTCGCCGGGCATCACCAGGCAGCGCTCCAGGTCGGCGCCGGCCTCGACGCTGGCGCCGGCCATGACGACCGAGCGCACGACGCGCGCGCCGCTCGCGACGCGCGCCTCGGGCGCGATCCAGGGCGAGCGGCCCTCGCGCTCCATCACGTACAGGTTGAGCGCCAGGAGGTCCTTCGGCACGGACAGGTTCAGGTCGCGCTGGATCACCGGCGCCGCGACCACGCCGTAGCCGTACTCGATGAAGATCTGGATCGAGTCGGTCAGCTCGTACTCGTCGCGCAACGCGGTGCGCGGCGTGCGCCGCACGGCGTCGAAGATGGCCGGGTCGAAGAGGTACAGGCCGCAGCCCTTGCGCCGCGTGCGCGGGTTGCGGGGCTTCTCGATCACGCGCCGCACGAAGCCGCGCTCGTCCTCCTCGACGGTGAAGTTGCGCCGGATCGCCTCCGGGTCGGGCTCCTCCTTGACCGCCAGCACGGCGTCCACGCCGTCGCGCTCGAAGAGCTCGAGCATGCGCGAGAGCTCGTCGGTCTCGAAGAAGATGTCGCCCAGGAAGAGCAGGAAGGGCCGGTCCACGAACGGCTCCAGCCGGCCGACGGCGTGCGCGATGCCGAGCGCCTGCTCCTGCTCCGCGTAGCGCAGGCGCACGCCGAAGCGGCTGCCGTCGCCGAGCGTCTGCACGACGTGGTGGCCGAGGTGCCCGACGAGCACCAGCACGTCCTGGATGCCGAGCGCGCGCATCGTCTCGATCTGCCAGGCGAGCAGCGGCCGGCCGAGGATCGGCAGCAGCGGCTTGGGCGTGGAGGCGCTGAAGGGCTGGATGCGGCTGCCCTTGCCGGCGGCGAGGATGACGCCCATCACCTCGCCGCCGCGGGAGGAAGGAGGTCCGGCGCGCATGGCGCGAACCCTAGCGAGCCCCGCCGCGAGCGGCAACAGGGCCGCTCACGGCCCGGGAGAGGACCCTGCGTGGCTCCCGGTGCCGTCCGGCTTCGTCCTGGCAAGGCGCGCCGACGACGCGTCTTCGCGGCAAGACTCGGAGGAGGCGCAACGCCGCCAGGGCGGAGCCAGGCGGCGCTGGGGGCCGCACAGGATTCTTCCTCGGGCTGTCAGGGCCCGATCGGCTGGCTCTCGTTCGGCGCGATCCACAGGACCGGCGCGAGCGGGCAGACGTACAGCAGATCCTCGAGCCCCGCGGCGTCGCCGTCCACCTGGGCCGAGGCGGCGTCGGCGAGCCCTTGCAGCAGCGCCAGCCGGCCGAGCTCCTGCGGGAAGACGCGCGGGAAGCCGCCGCGGCCGTCGCCCAGCGCGTAGTAGAGCTCGCCGCGCGCCGAGGGCAAGAGCGCGTCGCGCCGCCCGTCGCCGTCCACGTCGCGCAGGAGCACGTTCGTCGGCGCCGTGCCGGTCTCGACCCGCTTCGACAGGAAGGCGAAGGCGGACGCGTTCGTGAAGACGAAGAGCTGCGTCACGAGCGACGAGCGCTGCGCGACCACGACGTCGGGGTCCTGGTCGAGGTCGATGTTCGCGATCTCGACGCTCGTCGTCGCGACGTCCAGCGGGTAGCCGTTGCGCTGCACGAAGCGCTGGCCGTCCCACTCGACGGCGAGCAGCCGCGCCTCGGGGTCCGGCGGCACCGACGGCACGCCCGCGAGCGAGGTGGTCACGATCGCGTCGAGGTCGCCGTCCAGGTCGAGGTCGGCCAGCCACACGCCCTCGGCCGGACCGTCGAGCGCGTCGCGGCGCAGCGAGGCGTACTGCCCGCCCGCGTCCGCGCGCACGACCTCGAGCGCGCGCCCCTCGCCCAGCGCGACGACCAGTTCCGGGCGCTGGTCGCCGTCGAGGTCGCCCGCCGCGATCCCGCGCGGCTCTGCGCCGACCTCGATCCCGCCGCCGGCGCCCTGCCGCGAGGTCGCGCCGAAGGGGTTGTGCAGCACGAGCAGCCGGTCGAGCCCGGCCAGCGTGACGATCGGGTCGGCGAAGCCGTCGCCGTCGCCGTCGACCAGCACGAAGTCGGTGGGCGCGGCGTCCCCCTCGGGGAGCGCGAGCGCGTAGGCCTCCTCGAAGCGCCCGCCGCCCTGGTTCCGGAGCAGGAGCACGGCGGGCCCGTCGAGCGCGAGCACGGCCGCGTCCAGGTCGCCGTCGTGGTCGAGGTCGGAGAGGCGCAGCCGGCTCGGCTCGCCGACCGAGAGCGGCGTGCCGCGCGCCGCGCGGAAGCGCCCGCCGCCGGCGTTCGCGAGCAGGCCGACGCTCGACACGTTGGCCACGACCAGGTCCGGGAGCGCGTCGCCCGGCAGCCGCACCGTCGCCAGCGCGCGCGGCAGGAAGCCCGCGTCGTAGCGCTCGGGCGGCCCCCACGAGAGCGGGCCGTCGCCCAGGCGCACGTAGATCGCCGCCTCGCGGAAGGCCGCCGCGGCCGCGTCCACC
Source organism: uncultured bacterium (assembly GCA_902826945.1). The sequence continues at coordinate 6,185 of CADEGS010000145.1, forward strand.
CGCCCGTCCCCGTCGAGGTCCTCGAAGACCGCGCCGGTGGCGCCCGGCCCGAACGGGACGGCGTGCACCTCGTGCGAGCCGCCCAAGACGAGCAGAGCGTCGTCGTCGTCCACCTGCGCCACGGCCAGGTCGTCCTGGCCGTCGCCGTCCACGTCGCCGACCGCGTCCACGGTCGGCCAGTAGACCGGCTCGAGCACGATCTCCGGCGCCCCGAAGTCCGCGCCCGCGCGCGGGTAGACGACCACCCGCCCGAACGTGCTGCCCGCCACCTGGACCTCGGCCACCGCCAGGTCGAGCGTGCCGTCCGCTCCGTCGTCGAACACGGCGGCGGCGAAGGCCGACCCGGCGCGGCCGAGCGCGGACGAGTCCAGCGAGCCGACCTCGGCCAGCAGGCCCCCGACGAGCGCGCAGCGCGCGACGCGCGCCTGATCGCTGATCGGGACGAAGAGTTCGTCGGGACCGGCGACGCCCGCCAGGCCCGAGGCGCGACCGACCGCGAGGTCGTCGGGGTCGGCCTGCAAGAGAACCGTGCGCGGCGCCTGGAACGCGCGCGCCTGCGGCCCCTGCAGCCGGACCTGCAAGGAGGCCTGCGCGCCGCCGTCCCCGGCCAGGCACACCGTCGCGAGGTCCAGCCGGCCGTCGCCGTCGAAGTCGCCTGCCTCCGAGCGCCAGGGCACGCCCGCGCAGGCGAGCGTCTGCGCCCCTCCGAAGCTGCCGTCGGCGGCCCCGAACTGGACCAGGAGCGTGCGCGCGATCGAGTTCGCCTGCACGAGGTCGGCCAGGCCGTCGCCGTCGAGGTCCGCCGCCTCGACGTCGGAGACGACGTCGCTCGTCTGCCCGACGTCGCGGCGCAGCGCGTAGTCGGTGATCAGCGTCGGGCGCACGCCGCCGCTGGCGGTGGCGTTGGCCCCGGAGTCACAGGCGGCGAGGGAGGCGAGGAGCGCGGTCCAGAGGAGCGCGGCGCGAGAGGGGGGCGGGAGGCTGGTGTCGGACATCGCAGTGTGCAGCCGAGCGGGGAACGGGGCCGACAGCATAGACCCCGGGCCCTGGTCTTGGGAAACCGCCCCGCAGGAGCCCCCGTCGCCGCCGGCAGGAGCCCCGCGGAGCCCCTGCGCCCTTCTAAAGGTAGAGGCGGATCTTGTCCACGTAGCCCTGCGCGCTCGCGCGGAAGGCGGCCAGCTCCTCCGCGGTCACCTCGCGCACGACGCGCGCGGGCACGCCCGCCACGAGCGTGCGCGGGGGCACGACGAAGCGCTCGCGCACGATGGCGCCAGCCGCCACGATCGCCTCGTCCCCCACGACCGAGCCGCCGAGCAGGACCGAGCCCATGCCGATCAGCGCGCGGTCGCCGACGCTCGCGCCGTGCAGCACGCAGCGGTGCCCGATCGTGCACTCCTCGCCGATCCGGTTCGGCACGCCCGTGTCGGCGTGCACCATCGTCAGGTCCTGGACGTTCGTGCGCCGGCCGATCGCGAGCGGCGCGTCGTCGCCGCGCACGACGCAGCCGAACCAGATGCCGACGTCCTCGCCCAGCGTGACGTCGCCCGTCACGACGGCGTTCCTGGCCTTGAAGGCGCCGCCGGGGAGCGGCTCGAAGAGTCCCTTGCGTGCGAAGAGCGTCATGTCGGTCGGCTGAGGTCGATCGCGTGCGACCACTCGGGCAGGAGCAGCACGAAGGCCAGCGTGGCCGCGTTGTGCAGGCCGTGCACGCACCAGGCGCCCGCCAGGCGCCGCGTGCGCAGCTGGATCGCGCCCAGGAGCAGGCTCAGCACGAACAGCGGCCCGAAGGCGCTCGGCCCGTGCAGGGCGGCGAAGAGCGCGGAGGTGAGCGCGACGCCGCCCTTCTCGCGCAGGTTCTGGACCAGGAGCGGCTGCAGGAAGCCGCGGAAGACCGTCTCCTCGAGCAGCGGACCGACCGCCACGGCGAGCACGACGGCCTGCGCCAGGGCGGCGCCGCGCAGCCCCTCGATCCCGACCAGGACCTCCTGGGGCGCGGGCTCGAAGCCCAGGCGCTCGGCGAGGAGCGGCCACAGCGCTCCCGCGCCGAGGAAGCCCGGCAGGACCAGCGCGTAGGCGAGCACCCCCGCGACGACGGCGCGCGGGTTCCCGCCGCGCGCGAGCCCCAGCGCGCCCAGGCCCTCGGGGTGCAGGCGCTGCGCGAAGAGCGCCGCGCACGCCGCCGCCGCGCCGAGGATCGCCATGCTCAGGTAGAGCCGCGGCAGGATGCCCGGCGCCTCGCCCGCTCCGGCGGCGCGCGCCAGCGTGGGCAGGACCAGCGCCGCGCCGAAGGCGCACAGCGTCGCGAGCAGCGCGTGCGAGAAGCCCCAGCGCGCGAAGAACACCGGCACGCGCCGCGGCACGCGCCGCAGCACCTCGCCCGCGAGCGGCGCCGCGGCCAGCCCGCACGCCGAGAGCGCGGCGCCGACCACGAGCGGGACCAGCGACCCTGCGTCGGCGTCGCTCACGCGCCCGGATCCCGCGCCGCCTCCGGCGCGCCGATCCGGCCCTCGGCGGGCGAGGAGGCGCTGGCGTGGAGCCGGCGCGGGATGCGTCCGGCCAGGAAGGCGTTGCGCCCCGCGGCGCACGCGTCGCGCATCGCCGCGGCCATGCGCAGCGGGTCGCGCGCGCCCGCGATGGCGGTGTTCAGGAGCACGCCCGCCACGCCGAGCTCCATCGCGCTCGCGACGTCGCTGGCCGTGCCGACCCCGGCGTCGACGATCACCGGCACGCGCACGAGCTCGAGCAGGATGCGGATGGCGTTCGGGTTGAGCACGCCCTGGCCGCTGCCGATCGGCGAGCCGGCGGGCATCACGACCGCCGCGCCGGCCTCCTCGAGCCGCACCGCCAGGCGCGGGTCGTCCGAGGCGTAGACGAGCACGCGGAAGCCGTCGCGCGCGAGCTCGCGCGTCGCCTCGAGCGTGCCGACGGGATCGGGCAAGAGCGTGCGCTCGTCGCCCAGGACCTCGAGCTTGACCAGCTCGGTGTCCAGGATCTCGCGCGCCAGGCGGGCCGTGCGCACGGCGCTCGCCGCGTCGAAGCAGCCGGCGGTGTTGGGCAGGATCGTGTACCGGCGGCGGTCCACGTGGTCGAGCAGCGAGGGGCCGGCGCGCGGGTCGAGGTTCACGCGCCGCACGGCGACGGTCACGCACTCCGTCCCGCTCAGGGCGAGCGCGTCCGCCATCTGCTCGAAGGTCGCGTACTTGCCGGTGCCGACGAAGAGCCGCGAGCGGAAGCGGTGCGGACCGAGGACGAGCGCTGCGTCCTCGGGCAGGTCGGGATCAGGTCTGTGCGCCATGCGGCGCAAAGCTTAGCGCGCCCCCGCCCGCCCTTCGACGAGGCGCCCGGCCCGTCCGCGGTCAGGGCAGGAAGTGCACGAAGACCGCTCCGGCGAGGCCCCCCTCGCCGGCCGGGATGACGTCGCGCAGCCAGGCGCCGCTCGCGCCGTCGTGGCAGCGCACGAGGTTCTGCCCCAGGCTCACGACGTACAGGTTGCCGTCGTCTGGGTGGAACGCGATCGAGTACGGCCGGCTGGCGTTCGCGAAGCGCTCGAGGAAGGCGCCGGAGAGGTCGTAGCGCAGCACGCGGTTGTTGAGCGAGCTCGCGACGTAGCACGAGCCCGCGTGGAACAGGACGGCGCGTGGCTGGACCAGGTTGCCGGGGCTGGTCGAGACGAACACCCCGACGAACGCGCCGGTCGCCCCGTCGTAGCGCAGCACGCGGTGGTTGAAGAAGCTCGGCACGTACAGGTCGCCGTCGGGCCCGAAGGCGAGGCCGGCGTCGGGGCCGTCGAGCCCGCCGCTGCCGGCGCCGACGAAGACGCCCAGGTAGGCGCCGCTCGCGCCGTCGAAGCGCAGCACGCGGTCGTTGTCGAAGCTCGCCACGTACAGGTCGCCGTCGGGCCCGAAGACCGCGCCGGTCGGGCCGTCGAGGCTCGCGTTCTCGTCCTCCGGCGTGAGCGGGTCGTCCTGCACGAACGCGCCCGCGATCGTCAGCGTGAGCGGGTCGATGCGCAGCACCTGGTCCACCTCCTCCGCGCAGGCGTAGAGCATCCCGTCGGGGCCGGTCACGATCGACTGCGCGCCCGGCACCGGCGCGATCGCGGCCACGAACGTCCCCGTGGCGGTCTCGTAGACGTGGATCGCGTCGCTGTCGAAGCCCGACACGAGCATCCGCCCGCCCGGGCGCAGCGCGGGCGGCGGGGCGTGCGCGGCGCGGCGCGCGACCTGCGCGGCGGGCGGCAGGCCGCACAGGGAGACCAGGGCGAGGGCGGTCGTCGGGAGGAGCGTTCGCGGGCGCATGGGGAGCCTCTCGGTCGTTCGGGGGTCGGGCAGGACGCCGCGGACAACTATGCCGTGTAGTTAGCGCTGGTCGCACGCGGGGCGGGTTCGGGTTCGGTAAACGACAGCGTGTCGTTGCGACTCCGGCGGGAGCGGGGGAAGGTGGAGGCATGCCCGGCGCTCGCTCCCGGTCGCCCGATCCGCCGCCCTCCGACGCCAGCGACGCCGAGCTGGTCGTGCTGCGCGAGCTCTGGAGCGCCGGCCCCGCCGGCCCCGGCGCGCTGCGCGAGCGCCTGGAGGCGAGCGGCGTCGCGTGGGCGTACACGACGGTGCAGACGCTCCTGCATCGCCTGCTCGACAAGCGCTTCGTCACGCGCCGGCGCGAGGGCGCCGTGCAGGTCTACGAGGCGGCCGTGACGCAGGACGACCTCGTCGTGCGCCAGGTCCAGGGCCTGGCGCGGCGCGTGGCCGAGGGCTCGGCCTCGTCCTTGATCCACTGCTTCGTGCGCGGCAAGGGGCTGAGCAAGCGCGAGATCGCGCGCCTGCGCGCGCTGCTCGACGAGGCCGAGGGGGAGGGCCGCGCGCGCGGCGGCGGCGCGGGTCGCTAGCGTGGCCGGCTGGCTCGTCTACAACGCGCTCCTGACGCTGCCCTTCGTGCTCGTGGCGCTCGTGCTGGAGCGCGCCCAGCGCCACCGGCCGGCGGTCGTGCACCTGGCGTGGCTGCTCGTCCTCGCGCGCCTGGTCGCGCCGCCGCTGGGCACGCTGGCGCCGCCGCGCCCCGCCGGCGCGGGTACGGTCGTCTCGTCGGCCGGAGGCCCCGCGCTGGAGCTCGTCGGCCGGCTCACGCGCGCCTTCGGGCCGAGCTGGTCCACCTGGCTCGCCGGCGGGATCGAGGTCGCCGCGCTGCTCGGCCTGGTCGGGTTCCTGCTGCGCGAG
>CADEGS010000146.1 GCA_902826945.1 uncultured bacterium
CCGGCGAGCGCGTCCTGTGCTACGGCGGCGGCGTGGCGCTGAACTGCGTCGCGAACGCGAAGCTCGCGCGCTCTGGCGCGTTCGAGCGCATCGTCATCCACCCCGCGGCGGGCGACGCGGGCGGCGCGCTCGGCTGCGCGCTCGCGTACTCGTTCGCGCGGCGCCCGGACCTCGTCCCGGCGCCCTGCACGCCCTACCTCGGGCTCGCCGCCGACGCCGGGGAGCTGGCGCGCGACCCAGAAGCGCTCGCCGCGCCAGACGAGGAGGCCTTCTGCGCGCGGGTGGCCGAGCTCTTGGCGGAGGACAAGGTCGTCGGCTGGCTCGCCGGCCGCGCCGAATGGGGCCCGCGCGCGCTCGGCGCGCGCAGCATCCTGGCGCGCCCCGATCCGCCGGGCCAGCAGTCGCGCCTGAACCGGCTCGTGAAGCACCGCGAGGACTTCCGCCCGTTCGCGCCGGTCGTGCTGGCCGAGCACGCCGAGCGCGTCTTCGAGGGCTTCTCGCCCGGCCGCGCGCTCGAGCGCTCGATGCTGGCCACCGTCACGACGCGCCCCGCCTGGCGCGAGCGCCTGGCCGCCGTCACGCACGTGGACGGCTCCGCGCGCGTGCAGGTGCTCGAGCGCGCCGACCAGCCGCTCCTCCACCGCGTGCTCGAGCTCTTCCATGCGCGCACCGGCATCCCGGTGCTGGTGAACACGAGCTTCAACGACGCCGGCGAGCCGATCGTGAACGACGTCGCGGACGCCCGCCGCACGCTCGAGCGCTGCCGCCTCGACGCGCTCGTCCTCTACCCCTACGTGCGCGTGCGCCAGCCCCGCTCCGCCGCGCTCTCCCCCGCATGATCGACAAGCTGCGCACCCTGGGCGAGCTCCTGCGCCTCGGCACGAGGAAGGAGCAGCGCCCGCTCTTCCTGATCGTGCTCGTCCTGTGCCTGGTCGGCCTGATCCTGGCCGTCGGCGCGGCGTACCCGATCCTCTCGCCGTTCCTCTACTCGATGTTCTGAGAGCGGAGCGGAGCGAGCGCTCCGGCCTCGCCTGCGCCGCGCTCCGCCTGCGCACGAGGACGTAGCGCTCGCCTTCCCCGCGCGTCGCGGCTGGTGCGCGGGCCGCGCGGATGCGAGGATGCCGCCCGCGGTCCGCAGGCCGCGAGGCGATGGAAGCCACCGGTCCCTCGTCCGCCCCGGGCCGCTCGAGCGTCGCGCGTGTGCTCGGCGTGGACTCGCGCTCGCTGGCGCTCGTGCGCGTCGCGCTGGCGGCGGTCGTGCTGATCGACCTCGCGCTGCGCGCACGCTTCCTCGTCCCCTTCCACACCGACGACGGCGTCTTCCCGCGCGCCGTCCTGCGCCCGCCGCCGCAGTTCTCGCTCTACTTCCTGGGCGACGGCAGCGCAGCGCTGCCGGCGGGCCTGTTCGTCGCGACCGCGGTCTCTGCGCTGCTGCTCCTCGTCGGCTGGCACACGCGCGTCGTGACGGCGCTCACCTGGTGGCTGGTCGTGTGCCTGCAGGTGCGCAACCCGCTGATGACGAACAACGGCGACGTGCTGCTGCGCGCGCTGCTCCTGTGGGGGATCTTCCTGCCTCTGGGGCGCAGCGCCTCGCTCGACGCGCGTCGGCGCGGGAGCCCGGGGCCGGCGCGCGTCGTCTCGATCGGGAGCGCGGCGCTCGTCGGCCAGCTCGTGCTGCTCTATCTCGCCGCCGGCGTGGTCAAGCTGACGCCGGCCTGGACGAGCGGCGACGCCGTCCAGCTCGTGCTCGGCCAGGAGCAGTTCGGCCGGCCGCTCGGCCTGTGGCTGCGCGGGCATCCGGCGCTGACGACCGCGATGACGCACGCGACGCTCGCGTTCGAGATCGCGGGGCCGCTCCTCCTGCTCTCGCCGTGGCGGCCGGCGCTCGTGCGCGGGCTGGTGGTGCCGGGGCTGTGGCTCCTGCAGCTCGGCCTGGGGACCTCGATCGAGCTCGGGCTCTTCCCCTGGACCTCGACCATCGCGAGCTTCGCCGTGCTCGGCCCGCGCTTCTGGTCGGCCGTCGGCCGGCCCTTCGGGCGCGGCGGCGTGCGCGAGCTCCCGCTCGAGGGCCCGCGCGGCGCGCCCGAGCGCGCGCTGCAAGGCGTCGCGCTCGCGCTCTTCCTGTGGGTGCTCGCGCTCAACGCGCCGATCCTCGTCCACCGGCCGAAGTGGCGCGCGCTCGAGACCGCCTGGCCCAGCCGCGCGCTCGGGCTGATCCAGGACTGGCGCCTCTACGCCGTCCCGCCCGACGAGGACCAGTCGTTCGAGATCCTCGGCGTGCGCGAGGACGGGCGCGCGCTCGACCTGCTCGCGCGCGGCGAGGGCGAGCGCTGGGACCGCGTGCGCGCGCTCTACGCCGCCTACCGCACGCGCTACATGCTGTGGCGGATCGGGCTGGCGCGGAAGCCCGAGGAGACGCGCGCGCTGCTCTCCGCGCACCTGGCCTGGCTGTGCCGCGAGTGGAACGCGAGCCAGGCGCCGCGCCGCGCGCTCGCGCGCACGAGCTGGGTGCGCGTCGCGCGCGCGATCCGCCTCGACGGCCACGGGCCGGAGACGCGCAGCGTGCTGGCCGAGTTCGCCTGCCAGCCGGCGGACGCGGGCGCGCGCTGAGGGTCGTGACCGGCTTCCGGGCTCGGATGCTCGCGCCCGCGCCCGCGGCGCCGGTGCCCTGATCGCTGATCGGCTCGAGACGCGTGCCTCCGTCGCTGCGCGACGATGGGGTCGCGCCTGCGGCGCGACAGGCCTGCGGCGCCACGGCGCTGCACGCGCCGGCCGCGGCCATGCGGCCGCGGCGCTGAGCGACTCGGAGACCGAGTCGCTCAGCGCGCGTACGCCCTGCGCGCGAAGAGCAGCGTCAGGAACGGCAGCATGTTCGCCTTGTTGGGGATCAGCTTGAAGATCCGCCACAGGCGGCGCGGGGAGAGGTAGAAGCGGCGGTAGGCCTGCTTGCGCAGCCGGAAGATCGACGACTCGGGGACGGCCGAGAGGTTGATGTCGGTCTCGTAGGGCTCGTAGGCGGACCAGTCGGAGGGCAGCTCGTAGCCGGCGTGCTCGACCTGGCGGAAGAGCTCGGTGCCCTTGAACGGGATCACGCGGAAGAAGGCGGCGGTGTGGAAGGAGCTCCTGGCGGCCCAGTCGATCGTGGCCTGCATCTCCTCCTCGGTCTCGGTCGGGAAGCCGAGCATGAAGGCGCCGTGGACGAGCACGCCCTTCGAGGCGATGTAGTCGACGATCGCGCGCACCGGCTCGATCTTCAGGTTCTTCTTCATCACCTTCTGGATGCGCGGCACGGCGGACTCGACCGCCACCATGCAGCGGTACATGCCGGCCTCGACCAGGAGGTCCACCAGCTCGCGGTCGAGGATGTCGCCGCGGAAGCCGTTCGGGAAGGTGAGCTTGACCTTCCAGCCGCGCGCGAGGATGCCGCGCGCGATCGCCTTCGCGCGCTCGGGGCGGAAGTTGAAGATGTCGTCCATGAAGACGAACTCCTTCACCCCGTAGGTCCCGACGAGCAGCTCCATCTCGGAGAGCACGTTCTCGGCCGAGCGCTCGCGGAAGGTCTTGCCGTAGGAGTTGTGGCAGTAGGTGCAGCGCCACGGGCAGGCGCGCGACGAGAACATCGTCGCGAACTCCTTGTGCGCGTAGATCACGCCGCCGCGCGGGACGGTGTGGTACTTCGCGTGGTCGACCAGGTCCCAGGCCGGGAACGGCATCGCGTCCAGATCGGCGGGCGGCGGGCGGTCGGGCTCGTGCACGGGCGCGCCGTCGGCGCGGCGCCAGGAGAGGCCCAGGCAGCCGTCCCAGGCGCTGCGGCCGTCGCGCAGGCCCTCCAGCAGCTCGACGAAGGTGTGCTCGCCCTCGCCGCGCACGACGAAGTCCACGCTCGCGTCGGCCAGCACGTCCGCGGCCGCGACGCTCGGGTGCGGCCCGCCGCACACGACGCGCGCGCCGGGCAGCCGCTCCTTCACGAGCTTCGCGAGCGCGTGCATGCAGCCCGCCTCGTAGGTCATCGCCGAGAGCCCGACGACGTCCGGCCGCAGGCGCACGAGCTCCTCCAGGCAGCGCTCCGGCGTCCAGTCCTCGACCTTCATGTCGAGCACGCGCACGTCGGGGAAGCCGCTCGCGCGCGCCTGCGCCGCGATCATCATCACGCCCAGCGGGTGGACGTGCGTGAACTGCGTGTAGGGGTGGTAGGTCTGGACGAGGGCGACGCGCATCGCGGGGAGCATCGTAGACGAGCGGCGGCGGGAGGTGGAGGTGCGAGCGCCGCGTCCGCGCTCGCGGCGGCTCTCCGACTCACCGGAAGCGGTTGTCCCGGTCGCGGCCGGCGCAGTGTCCGCCGGTCAGGCCTTCGCGAGGGCCGCGCCGCCGGTCGCCTCCGGCGTCTCGGGGCCGGACGCCCGGCCCGGACGCTCTTCCCGGCGTGCTAGGATCGCTCGCGCCCGCCCCCCTCCACGGAGCTCCCCACCTTGGCCCGCGTCGCCTTCGTCGTCACCACCTGCCACGAGTTCGAGGGCATCAAGGCGCTCTCCGCGCAGCTCAAGCGCCGCGGGCACGTGACGGACTGCTTCGTCACCTCCGAGGAGCGCGACTTCGAGGGCGCGGTGCGCGACTGGCAGCCCGACGTGCTCGGCGTCTACGCGACCACCGGGCAGGAGACCTGGGCCTACCCGCACATCGAGCGCTGGAAGCGCGAGCTCTCCCACCTGAAGGTCGTCGTCGGCGGGCCGCACCCCTCGTTCGACAACGAGATGCTGCGCGACCAGGAGCACGTCGACGCCACGATCAAGGGCGAGGCCGAGGACGCGCTGTGCGATCTGGTCGAGGCCTGGGAGGCCGGGCGCTCGATCGAGGCGATCCCGAACGTCGCGTACCTGAAGGACGGCGCGCCGCACCAGAACCCGATCCGGCCGATCGTCCAGGACCTCGACACGCTGCCCTTCCCCGACGTCGACGTCTTCTACAAGTACCCGTTCCTGCGCAACAAGCGCGTGCTGCAGGTGCACGCCAGCCGCGGCTGCCAGAACAACTGCACCTACTGCAGCGTGCCCTTGATGAAGCGCGAGTGGGTCAGCGACCGCAAGAAGGAGAAGTTCAACCGCACGAAGTCGGTGGACTACCTGTGCGAGGAGCTGTGCGACGTGCTGGCGCGCTACCCGCGCTTCCGCATGGTCAACTTCGGCGACGCGGCGCTGAACATGTACCGCGGCTGGCTCGACGAGTTCGCCGAGGAGTGGCCGAAGCGCGTCGGCCTGCCCTTCGCCTGCAACGTCAACATCAACTACCTGAACGAGGACGACGTCGAGGCGCTGGCGCGCGCGGGCTGCGTCTCGGTGCAGTTCGGCCTGGAGTCCGGCAGCGAGAAGGTGCGCCTCGAGGTCTACAAGAAGGGCTACACCGACGAGATCGTCGAGCGCATGCCGCGGCTCTTCAAGAAGCACAAGATCACGTTCCGCACGAACAACATGATGGGCTCGCCGGCCGAGAGCCTCGACGACATGTTCGCGACCGCGCGCGTGAACCGGCGCATCCGGCCGAATGGCTGCACGGTGCTGATCTACCGGCCGTTCAAGTCCACCGTGCTCGGGCGCGAGGACTTCGCGCTCGGCCGCGTCGAGGTCGGCAAGGACATCGGCCCCTCGCTGCACCAGGACTCGCAGATGCGGCGCGAGGACGTCGAGCAGGTCGTGAACCTGCAGAAGCTCTTCAACGTCGCGGTCTACCTGCCCGGCGGCGAGGCGCTCGTGCGGCGCCTGGTGCGGCTGCCGCGCAACCGGGTCTTCGAGTGGACGCACCTGGCGTTCCTCTGGTACCAGCACGCGGTCGTGTCGGGCTACGGCATGCTCGACGACCTGAAGCTCGGCCTGAAGAACGTCGGCCAGATCTTCGGCCGCCGCGAGGGCGGCACGCATCGCTACGGCGAGGCGAAGAACCAGTTCCTCGAGACGCTCGACACCGGGCTCGACGCGAGCGTCTGAGCGCGCGGCTCAGCGGTCGAGCGGCGGGGGCGGCGTCCCGCGCACCAGCCACAGGCTCGACGAGCCGCCGCGCCGGCAGCGCTCGGGCAGCGGGCGCCCCAGCGCCTCGCCGTGCGCGCCGAAGGCCGAGGGGTGCAGGAGGATCTTGAACGCGTCGTTGAACTGCAGGAAGGCGCGCACGAGGTAAGCCTCGTTCCAGGCGCGGCCCTCGAGCACGACCGAGCGGTCGTACTCGAACGGGAAGGGCACGTCGTGCACGTGCACGAGCACGCCCTCGGCGAGCCGCGGCAGCACCTCGAAGAAGAGGAAGTTCACGTCGCTGCCGGTCTTGGCGACGTGGCTCGAGTCGATGAAGAGCACGTCGCCCGCCGCGAGCGCCTCGAAGGCCGCGAGCGGCACGTCCTGGCAGCGGCAGCGGTCGAGCGCGATCCGTGCGCCGTCCTCGGGGCGCAGCAGGCCGAGCAGGCGCTCTGGATGCGGCTCGACGCAGCGCAGCGCGAGCGCGCCGTCGAGCCAGCGCTCGCTCGCGTCGAGGAACGCGGCCGAGGAGAAGCCCGAGCCGACCTCCACCGCGCGCCGCGGTCGCACGAGGCGCACGAGCGCCGTCAGGAAGAACGCGTCGCAGTAGGGGAAGAAGTCGTTCGCCGCGTGGTAGCGGCGGGCCGGATCGGGCGCCTCGGCCAGCTCGATCGCGTCGAAACCGGGCGCGAGCGCGTCGTACACGCGCTTCTGGAGGTCGACGCCGAGGTCCACGCCCGGCAGCTCCGAGACGAGCCCGCCGAAGAGCCGCGGCGCGTCGCGCGCGACCTCGTCGGGATCGGGGATCGGCGAGTAGAAGTGCCCGGGCGGCACCCACAGCCGGCCATCGCGCGCCTCGCTCAAGAGCGCCCCGAGCGGAGGAGCGGCCGCGCCACGGCGCGCGCGCTGCCCGCCGCGCGCATCAGCCGTCCTTCTTCTTGCGCTTGCCCTTGCCGGCCGCCGGCGAGGCCTTCTTCTTGCCGCCCGTCCCGGGCTCGGCGCCCGGCTCGGCGGCTCCGCCCGCCTTCGCTCCCGCCCCCGGCCTGGCGCCCGCGCCCTGCTTCGCGCCGCCGCCGCCGGGCGCGAGCGCCTGGCCCGCGCCGCCGCGCTGCCCCTTCTTGCGGCCGGGCTGCTGCGTCGCGACCTCCGGCCGCTCGCGCTCGGGCGGCGTGATCGAGCGCTTCCACTCGAGCAGCGTCGGGCTGAGCGGCACCGTCAGCGACTCGCGGTACCAGGGCGTCTCGCCGGGCTTCCCGACCGTCAGGTCGACCAGCCCCGGCGCGACGTGCTCGAAGCGCGCCACCCCGTTGTGCATCGGGGCGTGCAGCTCGCCGCCCCACACGCTGGTCAGCACGGCCTCCGTGCGCGCGAAGACGGGCCGCTTGCCCAGCCACTTCACTTCGAGCGCGACGGTGGAGAGCTCGGGCAGGGTCGCGTCCCAGGCGACCTCCTGGCCCTGCTCCAGCGTCCACGGCTCCGAGGAAGGCAGCTCGCGCACGACGCCCTCGAGCCCCGAGATCTCCGCGCGCCACGGTCCGGGCGCGAGCGAGGAGAACGAGTACGCGCCGCTCTCGTCGGTGGTCGTCTCGAGCGTGGCGGGGACGCCGCCGCTCCCGACCGCGGGCTGCGACACGAGCCGCACGCCGAGCGCCGGCACCGGCTGTCCGCGCGCGTCGCGCACGACGCCGTGCACCCAGGTCCCGTGTCGCATGCGCAGCTCCTGGCTGCGCCGCCGCATGGGGTTCTCCAGGCCGCTGACCACCAGGTCGTCGTGGCCCGCCGCGACGAAGCGCAAGCTGTACGTGCCCGGCGCGAGGAAGGCGCAGCTCCAGTCCCCGTTCGGCCCGGAGATCCTGTACGTGGTCTCCTCCGGCCAGCCCGCCGCGTCGGCCGGCGGCGCCCCGGCGATCACCGACATCGTGAAGGCGGGGATGGGCTCTCCCGTCGCGTCGTCGAGCAGCACGCCCTGGAGCGGGTAGCGCACGCGGCTCTCCGGCGCGGGCTCGGGCTCGCTCAGGGCCGCGGCGGGTGCCGCGGGGGCGCTGGCGGCGGCCGGTCCGGAGGGCGCGGGCGCGAGCGCGCGGGGCGGCTCGGGCTCGTCGTCGAGCCAGCGCGGAACGAGCAGGACCGCGCCGACACCGAGCACCGCGCAGCCGAGCAGGATCCCCGCCAGGCGCGCCGATCCGCGCTGGAAGGAGGCGGAAGAAGATCGATTCATGGGAGGCGCGCCATTCTACCCCGCGCTGGCGGCGGCCGACCCGCGGCGCGGGGGTCGCGCGCGCCGGTCGGCAGGGCCCGGCCGCGAGGGTACGAGCGGACGCGTGGCGCGTTGGCGCGCGGGGCGGGTGCGATCGGAAGCGCTTTCCCTCGGGCGGAGCGCAACCGCGGCGGGCGCGGCGCGTCTCGTGGACGTGATCGGATGGCTCGCGATCCTGGCGCTCGTCGCCGGCGCGGCGGAGGACCCGCTGCGCGAGGCCCGGCGCGCGCTCGACGACCCCGACGCCGCGCAGCGCGAGCAGGCGGTGCGGCGCCTGGCACGGCTGGACGACGCGCGCGCCTGGGAGCTCGTCGCGGGCGCGCTCGCGGACCCGGCCGGGTCCGTGGCGGAGACGGCCGAGCTCGAGCTCGGCCGCGCGGGCTCCGACGCGGCGCTGGCGGCGCTCGTCGGGAGCGCGGGGCTCGCGGCGCGCGACGACGCGGTCGCGGCGCGCGCGGCGGAGGCGCTCGGGCGCTCCCCGCTGGCGCCGCCGGCCGACGCCCTCGAGCGGGCGCTCGGGCGTTCGGGCGAGGCGCGCGTGCTCGCGCTGTGGGCGCTCGAGCGCGCGGCGCGCGAGGGCCGCTGGGAGGGCTCGGCGGCGGTCGCGCGGCAGGTCGAGCGCCTGGCGAGCGGCGGCAGCCGGCGCGGCGACGCGCTGGGCGAGCGCACGGCGGCGCGCGCGCTCGCGTGCGCGCTCGTCCTGGGCGAGAGCGGCGAGGAGGCGGCTCGCGGACGGATCGAGCGCGCGCTCGCGAGCCCCGCGGCCGGGCTGCGCGCGGCCGCCTGCGCGCTGGCGGCCGAGCACCTCGCGCCGGCGGCGGCCGAGGCGCTCGCCGGGCGGGCGCTGGAGGACGACGACTGGCGCGTGCGCAGCGCGGCGCTCGACGCGCTGGCCGCGCTCGCGCGGGCCGAGGGCCTGGCGCGGCTCGTCGAGCGCCTCGAGGAGCGCGCGGAGCCGCGGCCGCGCCTGCGCGCGCGTGCGCTCGCGCTCCTGCGCGAGGTCTCCGGGCTGCGCCACGGCGCGGATCCGCGCCCGTGGCGCGACTGGCTCGCGCGCCGTGCGCGAGCGAGCGCGGGGGACCCCGAGAGCGTCCCCGGGGAAGGGCGAGGGTCCCGCCGCACGCGACGCGCTGCGCCGGCGGAGCGCGACGCGCGCGCTGCGATCCCCGGCGAGGGCACGGTCGCGCTCGAGCGCGTCGTCGTGCCCTCGGACCACGTCGCGTTCCTGTTCGATCTCTCCGGCTCGATGTGGATGCGCCGCGGCGGGGCGCCCTCGCGCAAGGAGATCGCCGACGTGCGCTTCGCCGAGCTCCTCGGCCGGCTCGACCCGCGCACGCGCTTCCTCGTCGTGCCCTACACGCGCGAGCCGCATCCCTGGCGCGACGAGCCGGTGGCGGCCACGCGCGCGAACGTCCGGCAGGCCGCCGACGACTTCGCGCGCTGCCGGGAGCACGGCGCGGGGGATTTCTGGGAGGCGGCGCAGCTCGCCCTCGCGGCCGAGGAGATCGACACGATCGTCGTGCTGACGGACGGCGTGCCGACGGGCGGCGCGGTCAACCGCATGGAGCTCCTGGCGCGCCTCCTGGAGGAGCGCGGGCTCGCGCGGCGCGTCACGCTCGACGCGCTGCTCGTGGGCGCCTCGCCCGCGGCGATCGCCCGCTGGAGCGAGCTGTGCGCGGCCACGGGCGGGCGCTGCCTCCCGGTCGAGCTCGTGATGCCGGAGCCCGAGGCCGGCGCGCAGGGCCGCGGCCGCGGAGGGGCCGGCCGGCGGGCGCCGGAGCGGGGTCCCTCGCACGCGTTTGCATGCGCGCCGCGGCGGGCGACAATCCGCTCCCGATGGAGGAGCTGACGCTCTCCTGCGCCGCGGTGCGCGAGCTCGACCGGCGCGCGACCCTGGAGCTCGGCGTGCCCTCGATCGTGCTGATGGAGAACGCCGGGCGCGCCTGCGCCCTCGAGGCGCTGGCGCTGCTCGACGCGCCTGCGGGCGGGACCGTCGCCGTGTGCGCGGGGCCCGGCAACAACGGCGGCGACGGCTTCGTCGTGGCGCGCACGCTCGTCAACCGCGGGCACGACGCGCGCGTCCTCTTCCTCGGCGACGAGGCGCGGCTCGCGCGCGGCAGCCACGACCTGCGCACGAACGCGCGCGCTTGGCGCGCGATGGGAGGCGGGGTGACGTTCCTCGCGGGCACGGACGGGCTCGCGGCGCTGCGCGCGGCCCTGCGGGAGGCGCCGCTCGTCGTGGATGCGCTCTTCGGCACGGGGCTCGCGCGGCCGCTCGAGGGCGAGGCGCGCGCCGTCGTGGAGGCGCTCGAGGCCGAGGCCGACCGGCGCTCGGTCCTGGCGGTCGACGTGCCGAGCGGGCTCGATGCGGACACGGGAGCGGTGCTCGGCGCCGCGGTGCGAGCGACCTGCACGGTGACCTTCGTGGCGCGCAAGCCCGGCCTGCTGTGCGGCGAAGGCCCGGCTCGCGCGGGGCGCGTGGTCGTGGCCGAGATCGGGATCCCGCGCCCGCTGCTCGAGGAGGCGCGGCGGGCTGCGGCGTCCGCGGGACGCGGCCCGGGCGGCTGACGCGCGGGCCGCCCGCGGAGCGGGGCGATGCGCCGGGGCGAGCGGCGCGCTGGAGGAAGCGACGCGGCGGAGCGGACCGCGGCGGGCGGGCGACTGCGCCGGCGTGAAGCGTCCGCGAGAGCGCTCGCGGGGCCCGCGTGGAGCCGCGGCGCGCGTTTCTGGTAGAACACGCCCTGCGACGCGACGGAGCCCGCGCATGAGCCTCGACGACCCCCGCACGATGTCCCACGGCAAGGTGAGCTACGCCACCGGCGACGGCGTGGCGCTCTTGACGCTCACGAACCCGCCGGCCAACGGCTACTCGTACGAGATGATGCGCGACCTCGACGAGGCCGTGCTGCTCGCGCGCTTCGACCCCGCGGTGCAGGTGCTCGTGCTGGCCGGGGCGGGCGAGAAGTTCTTCTGCGCCGGCGCCGACATCGCGATGCTCGACGGCGTCA
>CADEGS010000147.1 GCA_902826945.1 uncultured bacterium
AGGCCTTGAGGTAGGCCTGCTGCGCGACGGGGTCGATCGTCAGCGGGTAGCGCGCCCCCTGGTCCTGCACGCGCAGGCGGAGCCCCTGCTCCACGCGCTCGAACGCGGCCTCGAGCGGCGCTCCGTCCGCGTCGAGCACGAGCAGGCCCGAGTAGGTGAGCGCCAGCGCGCCGTCCGGCGCGACGAAGCGCACGTCGCGCCCTCCCGCGTCGACCTCCGGGCGCAGCGTGCCGCGCACGGCCAGGAGGAGCGTCAGCGGCTCGCCCTCCTCCGCGGCCGGCTCGGGGCGGCGGCGCAGCGTGAAGCCGTGCTCGAGCCCCTGCGCGCCGTTCACGTACCACTCCTCGAGCAGGCCGTCCCAGTCGTAGCGCACGCGCGCGCCGGCCGCCTGCAGCGCGCGCGGCGCGCTCACGTCGCGCTGCGCGCCGCCGACGCCGTAGCGCACGAGCTCGAGGCCCCACGACCAGCCGCCCGCGTCGGGCGCGCTGAGGGCGCCGCGCGAGCCGAAGCGCGTGCTCCAGGCCTGACCGGGGTTCGAGGCGACGAGGCCGCCCGCCTCGGAGCGCACGGCGTGGAGACCGGCGCGGAGAGCCGCGACGACCTCGCGCTCGGCTTCCCGCTCGGAAGCCTGCGCCGGCTCGCCGGGCGCGGGAACGGCAGGGTCGCCTGGGGACGGGACGAGCGCGTGGGGAGCGAGAGCGAGCGCGCCGAGCAAGGCCAGGGAGAGATCGATTCGCGCCATGATGGTCCGGAAGGGCTTCGGGGAGCGAGCGGAGAGGAGAAGGCTGCCGCGGTTCACGGCGCGAAGCCGACCACGAGGTCGGCCGCGTTCGAGAGCGCGAAGGGCACGACGCCCAGCGCGTGGATGGCCTGCACGGACAGGCAGCGCCCGGCCAGCGCGGGGTCGGGCGGCACGGGCGCCTGGAACAGCGCCAGCGGGCCGCCGTTCAGCCCGAAGCCGAGCAGCTCGCCCCCCGCGTCGGCGACGTTGACCAGGAGCGTCTGGCCGCCGGCGAGCGGAACGTCGAGCCCGGTCTCGTAGGCCAGGAGCTGCGCGAAGGCGTGGCCGCTCGTCGAGAGGTCCACGCTGACGGTCCAGGTCGTCCCCAGCGCCGGCAGGCTGGAGCTCAGGCTGAGGGGGTTGGTGCCGCCGTTGCGCACGCTCGCGGTCGCCAGGTGGTTCAGGAACAGGCAGTGCACCGCTCCCGCGAGCGAGCCGCCGGAGGGATCCTGCGGCGCTCCGACCGCCACGTCGATGCGGCCGTCGCCGTCGAGGTCGCCGAGCGCGGCGACGGCCAGGCCGAAGTACCCGTCGTCGGGCAGCGCGAAGCCGAGGTTGCCCTGCAGCGCGCCGAGCTTGCGCTGCTCGCGCACGGTGCCGTCGGCGTTCAGGAGCAGGAGCCACAGCGCGCCCTTCGTGAACGGCCCGGGCGCGCCCTCGCGGTTCAGGGAGTCGCCAGCCGCCAGGTCGCCGACGCCGTCGCCGTCGAGGTCGCCGAGCGCGGCCAGGCCGACGCCGAACGCGCCTGGCGCGAAGCCGTCGCCGACCATGCCGCCCAGGCCGGGGGCGATCGGCTGCTGGCCGACCGGCGTTCCGTCCGCCAGGAGCGAGAGCACGAAGACGCTGCCGAAGCCCTGCCCCGAGAGCTCGTCCCCGACCGCGCCGACCGCGAGCTCGACGGTGCCGTCGCCGCCGAGGTCTCCGAGCGCCGCCAGGCTCTCGCCGAAGGCGTCGCGCGCGTCGATCGCCCCCGCGAGCGAGCCCGTGGTCGCGTCGAGGCGGCGCTCGTCGCGCACGGTGCCGTCGTCGAGCAGGCTCAGGATCCACACGCCGCCGGCGTTCAGCGCTCCCGCGTCCGTGCCCGGCGCGCCCACCGCGAGCTCCTCGAAGCCGTCGCCGTCCAGGTCGCCCAGGAAGGCCAGCGCGGAGCCGAACGCGTCGCCCGCCGCCAGCGCGCCCGAGAAGCCGCCGCCCAGGTTGCTGATCTTGCGCTGGTCGCGCACGCTGCCGTTCGCGTCCAGGAACAGGATCCAGACCGCGCCCGCGGCCCCGGCGCCGTCGTCGTCGCCGGGCGCCCCCACCGCCAGGTCCTCGAAGCCGTCGCCGTCCAGGTCGCCGAGCGCCGCGACGGCGTCGCCGAACATGTCGAGCGTGTCGAGCGCGTTGCCGAGCCCCCCGGCCACCTCGCTGATCTCCTGGTGCGCGCGCACGCTGCCGTCGGAGCGCAGGAACAGCACCCACACGCCGCCGCCGCCGGCGGGAAAGCCGTCGTCCTGGAACGGCGCGCCGACCGCCAGGTCCACGATCCCGTCGCCGTCGAGGTCGCCGAGCGGCGCGAGCGCGGAGCCGAAGCGGTCGAGGACGTCGGGCACGCCCGCGCCCACGAGGCCTCCCTGGTTGCGCGCGATGTGGGCGCGCTCGACGACCACCGGGACCGCGGGCGCGTCGGCCAGGGCCGCGGGCGCGGCGCAGAGGAGGAGGATCCAGGGTGCTCGCATGGCAGGCAGTGCGCGCGGAGGAAGAGCGGGACGCCGGCGCGTCGCGCGGGGAGACGGACGGGAGACGGTCACTGGAAGAACCCCAGCGTCAGGTCCTGGGCGTTCGAGAGCGCGAAGGGCGGGCTCCCGAGCTGCAGCGCCTGGGTGTGCAGGACGGCGCCCTCGATCGGCGGCAGGTCCGGGATGAGGATCGCGTAGGAGTCGACGCCGCCCGCGCTCGACGCGGGCCGGAGGTTCGCGCCGGTGAAGAGCTCGCCGCTGCCGAAGTCGAGGCACAGGAGCGTCTGCCCGCCCGGCAGCGGGAACGCGCCCGGCGTGTCGTAGGCGAACAGGATCGAGCTCGCCTGCCCGACCAGCGCGTTGTCCACCGCGGCGGTCCAGGTCTCCCCGAGGACCGCGGGCGAGGCCGAGTAGCTGGCCGGGTTCGAGCCCGCGTTGCGGTAGACCACCGTGGCCCGCGGGCAGAGACCGATCGCGTACGCCGCGCCGGAGTTGAACGTGGCGTTGCTCGCCTGGTCGCCGTCCACGCCCGCGGCGGCGCTGTCCTCCCCCCACGCTCCGACCAGCGCCGCGCCGCTCGCCAGGGCGACCGAGGACCCGAAGAGATCGCCGGCCTGCGCGTTCGAGGCCTTCAGGTAGCCCGCCGGCTCCCAGAGCACGCCCCGGCGCGAGAAGACGTAGGCGGCGCCAGCGAGGGAGGCGAGGTTGTTGCTGCCGTCGTTGTCGAAGCCCTGCGCGGCGCTGTCCTCGAGCGGCGCGCCGACGAGCGCCGTCCCCTGCGCGATCGCGACCGACGTGCCGAAGCCGTCGCCGGCACCGGTGTTCGAGGCCTTCAGGTACGCCTGCTGGCTCCAGGCGCTGCCGGCGCGCACGAACGCGAAAGCCGCGCCCGAGCCGAGCGCGCCGTCGCCCGACGGATCGCCGCCGACGCCGGTCGTCGAGCCGTCCTCGCCGGGAGCGCCCACGAGCACCGTGTCGTCCCAGGCGGACACCGCGACGCCGAACCCGTCGGAGGGATCGGGATGCGACGCCTTGAGGTACGCCTGCTGGCTCCAGACCCCCGCCGCGCGCGCGAACACGTACGCTGCGCCCGCGTCGAGGCCGCTGTTGCTCGACCCGTCGCCGTTCACGCCGCCGGCCGCGCCGTCCTCTCCCGGGGCGCCCGCCACGACGGTGTCGCCCCACACGGCGACCGACGTGCCGAAGCCGTCGGCGATGCCGGTGTTCGACGCCTTGAGGTACGCCTGCTGGCTCCAGCTCGTGCCGCTGCGGACGAACACGTAGGCCGCGCCGGAGTCGAGGGCCGCGTTGCTCGCCTGGTCGCCATCGACGCCCGTCGCGGCGCCGTCCTCCTCGGGCGCGCCGACCACGACCGTGTCCCCGTGCACCGCCACCGCCTGGCCGAAGGCGTCGGAGAGCCCGGTGTTCGAGGCCTTGAGGTACGCCTGCTGGCTCCAGCTCGCGCCCTCGCGCACGAACACGTAGGCCGCGCCGGGAGCGCCGAGGCCGGAGTTGCTCGTCTGGTCGCCGTCGACGCCGGTCGCGAGGCTGTCCTCCCCGGGCGCGCCGACGACCAGCGTGTCGCCCGAGAGCGCGACCGCGGCGCCGAAGCGATCGCCGGGGTCGGTGTTCGAGGCCTTGAGGTAGGCCTGCTGGCTCCAGCCCGCGCCGTCGCGCACGAAGACGACCACCGCGCCGGCGTTCGACGCACCGTCGTCCGCCGGGTCGCCGCCCACGCCGGTCGCGCCGCTGTCCTCGAAGCGCGCCCCCACGGCCGCCGTGTCGCCGGAGATCGCCACGCTCCAGCCGAGCTGGTCTCCGGTGCCGGGGCTCGAGGCCTTCAGGTAGGCCTGCTGCGCGAGCGACCCGAGCGTCTGCGGATCGCGGGCGCCGCGCTCGTCGATCGACGCAGACGGCGCGGCTTCTCCCTGCGCGAGGAGTGGCGCCAGCTCCATGCACGCGACCCCGAGGGTCCCGAGGACGATTTTCTTGCGCGACATTCCCCCTGCTCCCCTTGCCCTGCCAGCCTCCACCGACGGCGCCGGAGGGCCGAACGGTCCAAGGAAACGAAACGCAACGGGCTCGGCGAGCGTGCCCGGGACGCGCCGAGGCAGGAGCGGCTCCTGCCCCCGGCCGCGCTCAGAACCCGATGACCAGGTCCACCGCGTTCGAGAGCGCGAAGGGCGCGACGCCGAGCGCGTGGATGGCCTGCACGGAGAGGCAGCGACCCGCCAGGGCCGGGTCGTTCGGCACGGGGATCTGGAACTGCGCCAGCGGCCCGCCGAGGAGCGGCAAGGCGAGCAGCTCGCCCTGGGGGTCGGCGACGTTGACGAGGAGGGTCTGCCCGCCGGACAGCGGGACGTCCAGGCCGCTCTCGTAGCCGAGGACTTGCGCGAAGGCATGGCCGGTGGTGGCGAGGTTCACGGTCGCCGTCCACGGCGCGCCGAGCACTGGCGGCACCGCTGACAGGCTCTGTGGATTGGTCCCCGCGTTGCGCATGGCCTCGCTCGCCCGGTGATTGAGGAACAGGATCTGGACGGAGCCCGCCAGCGCCCCGCCCAGCGGATCCTGCGGCGCCCCCACGGCCAGGTCGCCCCGACCGTCGCCGTCGAGGTCGCCGATCGCGGCCACGCTGAAGCCGAAGTACGCGTTGTCCGGGAGCGGATGGTCGAGGTTGCCCTGCAGCGCGCCGAACTTCTGCTGCGCGCGCACCGTGCCGTCGGCAGCCAGGAGCAGGATCCACACCGCGCCCTGCGAGGTCGCGCCGAGCGCGCCTTCGCGGTTCAGGTAGTCGCCCGCGGCGAGGTCGTCGAGGCCGTCGCCGTCCACGTCGCCGGGGCAGGCGAGGCCGGCTCCGAAGGCGCCCGTCGGGAAGCCGTCGGACGCGAACCCCGCGAGCCCTGGCGCCAGCGCCGTGAAGCTAGCCGGCGTCGCGTCCGCCCGGAGGAACAGGACGAAGACGCTGCCGAACCCCTGGCCCGGGAGCTCGTCGCCCACCGCGCCGACCGCCAGCTCGCGGGTCCCGTTCCCGTCGAGGTCGCCGAGCGCCGCCAGGCTCTCGCCGAAGGCGTCGCCCGTGTCCTGCGCGCCGGAAAGGCCGGGCGCGCTCGCGTCGATGCGGTGCTCGCGGCGGACCGTGCCGTCGGGCAGCAGGCTCAGGATCCAGACGGCACCGGCGTTGGAGCCTCCGACGTCGGTGCCGGGCGCCCCCACCGCCAGCTCGCCGAACCCGTCCCCGTCGAGGTCGCCGAGCCACGCCAGCGAGGCGCCGAAGCGATCGGCGGCGGACAGGCCGCCGGCGAAGCCTCCGCTCAGCTCTCCGATCTTGCGGCGGTCGAGCAGCGTGCCGTCGGCCTTCAGGAACAGGATCCACACCGCTCCGGAGTCGGCAGCGCCCTCGTCGTCCCCGGGCGCTCCGGCCGCCACGTCCGGGATCCCGTCGCCGTTCAGGTCGCCGATCGCCGCCAGCGCGCCGCCGAACATGTCGAGCGCGTCGAGCACGTTGCCGAGGCCGCCCCGGATCTCGCTGATCTCCTGGTGGCCGACCACGCTCCCCCCGGGATCCAGGAACAGGATCCACACCCCGCCCCCGCCGGCGGGGACGCCGTCGTCCTGGAAGGGCGCCCCCGCGGCCAGGTCGGAGACGCCGTCGCCGTTCACGTCCCCCACCGTCGCGAGCGCGGAGCCGAAGCGGTCGAGCGGATCGGGCGCGCTCAAGCCGACCAGCCCGCCGTGGCCGCGCGCGATCTGCACGCTCCGCACGACCACCGGGACCGGCGGCGCGTCGGCGCTGGCGGGGAGGACGGCGCACGGCAGGAGCAGGGCGGTCGCGATGCGGGTGGCTCTCATGCAGGGTCTCCGAGGCACGCTAGAGGGCGCGCAGGATCAGGTCCTGCGCGTTCGAGAGGACGAAGGGGGGACGCCCGTACTGGAGCGCCTGCGTGTGCACGAGGGCGCCGTCGAGCTGGGCCTGGTTCGGGATCGCGAGCGCGTAGCCGTCGACGCCCCCCACGCTCCACGACGGGAAGAGGTTGGAGCCGGTGAACAGCTCGCCGCCGCCTTGATCGAGGCACAGGAGCGTCTGGCCGCCGGGCAGCGGGTACGAGGTCGCACCGTCGTAGGCGAACAGGAGCGATCCCGTCTGTCCGGCCAGCTCGTTGTCCACCGTGGCGGTGAAGGTCTGCCCGATGCGCGCGGGAGACGCCGCGTAGCTCGCGGGATTCGTGCCCGCGTTGCGGAACACCACTGCGGCGAGCTCACGGGTCCGGAACGCGTACGCGGCCCCGGCCTGGGCGGAGGTGTCGTCGGCCTGGTCCCCGTCCACGCCGGTCGAGCCGCCGTCCTCGCGCGGGGCGCCCACCGCCAGGAGGGAGCCGGCGAGGGACACCGCGACGCCGAAGGCGTCCACCTCGCCCGTGTTCGACGCCTTGAGGTAGGCCCGCTGCACCCAGGCCGCGCCCTCGCGCTCGAACAGGTAGGCCGCGCCCGAGAAGATCGTGGCGTTGCTCGTCTGGTCCCCGTCCACGCCGGTGGCCGAGCCGGCCTCGAACTGCGCGCCGACCAGGATCCGCTCGCCGTCGACGTCGAGCGAGATCCCGAAGCTGTCCATCGTTCCCGGCTGCGCGGCCTTGAGGTAGGCCTGGTGGCTCCAGCGCGAGCCGTCGCGCCGGAACACGTAGGCTGCACCCGCGGACTGCGCCCCGTTGGCGCTGCCCGGGCCCTGCGGACCGCCGTCCTCCTGGGGAGCGCCGACCACGACCGTGTCGCCATCCAGCGCGACGGACACGCCGAACGCGTCGAAGGTCTCGGTGTTCGACGCCTTGAGGTACGCCTGCTGGCTCCAGCTCGTCCCCTGGCGCGCGAAGACATACGCCGCGCCGGCCCCGGTGGCCGAGTTGCTCGCCTGGTCGCCGCCGGCGCCGAGCGCCGCGCTGTCCTCGCCGGACGCCCCGACCACGAGCGTGTCGCCCGACAGCGCGACGGAGGAGCCGAAGGCATCGTTCGGATCCGCGTTCGAGGCCTTCAGGTAGGCCTGCTGACTCCAGGTCGTGCCGCTGCGCACGAACACATACGCCGCCCCCGAGCCCTGGGAGCCGTTGCTCGCCTGGTCGCCGTCGACCCCCTGCGCCGCGCCGTCCTCGCCCCTCGCCCCGACGACCAGCGTGTCGCCCGACAGCGCGACGGAGAAGCCGAACGAGTCGCCCGCCTCCGCGTTCGACGCCTTGAGATAGGCCTGCTGCGTCCAGCTCGTCCCCTGCCGCACGAACACGGTCACCGCTCCCGCGGAAGGCGCGCCGTCGCTCGCCGGATCGCCGTCGACACCGGTGGCGGCGCTGTCCTCGAGCGGAGCTCCGACGACCAGCGTGTCTCCGTCCAGGGCGAGCGAGAACCCGAACGTGTCCAGCGCGTCGGCGTCGGCCCCTTTCAGGTAGGCCTGCTGGACCCAGCCTCCGGCCTCCAGCACGAAGACGTACACCGCACCGGAGGACGGCGCGCGATCGTTCTCCTGATCGCCGTCCACGCCGGTCGCGTCGCTGGCCTCGCCCGGCGCTCCGACGGCGAGGGTGATGGCGGAGAGCGCCACCGCCGAGCCGAAGGTGTCGCCGGCGCCGGTGTTCGACGCCTTGAGGTACGCGAGCTGGGCGATCGGGTCGACCCGGCCTGCGAGCGGCTCGGCGGATGCGCGCGATCCGCCCGCGCCGCTGGCCGGCGGCGGGCCGGGAGCGAGAAGCGCGCCCGCCGCCGAGAGCACGAGGGCTCCCCGCACTAGAAGGCTCCCAGCGTCAGGTCCTGCGCGTTCGACAGCACGAAGGGCGGGCGGCCGAACTGGATCGCCTGCGTGTGGATCACCGCCCCGTCGAGCTCGAGCAGGCCGGGCACGGCGAGCGCATAGCCGTCCACCCCGCCCACGCTCGACACGGGGTGCAGGTACGCGCCGGTGAAGAGCTCCCCGCCGCCCTGGTCCAGGCACAGGAGCACCTGGCCCCCGGGAAGAGGGAACGAGGTGGCGCTCTCGTAGGCGAACAGGACCGAGCCCGTCTGGCCCGCGAGGGCGTTGTCGACCGTGGCGGTGAAGGGCCGGCCAAGCACGATGGGCGCCGCGGCGTAGCTGGCGGGGTTGGTGCCGGCGGTGCGGAAGACGACCGATGCCCGCGGGCAGATGCGCAGCGCGTAGGCGGCGCCGGCGCTGCTCGCGGCGTTGCTCGCCTGGTCGCCGTTCACGCCGGTCGAGCTGCTGTCCTCGCCCGGGGCTCCGGCCAGCGCGACCTCGTCCGCGACGCTCACCGCTAGGCCGAGCTGATCGCTGCCGCCCGTGTTCGAGGCCTTGACGTAGGTCTGGACCTCCCAGGCGCCGGCCGCGCGCGTGAAGACGTAGACCGCACCGGAGCTCGAGGCCGAGTTGTCGCTCCCGTCGCCGTCGGGTCCGACCGCGGAGCCGTCCTCGTCCGGCGCGCCGACGACCGCCGTGAACGTCGACAGCGCCACCGCCGACCCGAAGCGGTCGCTCGAGCCGGTGTTCGAGGCCTTGAGGTAGGCCTCCTGTTCCCAGCCCCCGGCGCCGCGGACGAAGACGTAGGCCGCGCCGGAGTTGCTCGCCCCGTTGCTCGACTGGTCGCCGTTCACCCCGGTCGCGGCGCCGTCCTCGCCCGGGGACCCGACCAGGACCGTCAGCGCCCACACGCTCACCGCCGTGCCGAAGCCGTCGAGGCTGCCGGGGTTGGAGGCCTTGAGATAGGCCTCCTGGCTCCACGTCGTCCCGCTGCGAGCGAACACGTAGGCAGCCCCGGCGCCGGAGGCGTTGTTGTCGACGGGGTCGCCGTCCACCCCGCCGACGGCGCCGTCCTCGCTCGGGGCGCCGATCACGACCAGGTCCTGGGCGACCGCGACCGCCTGGCCGAACGCGTCCGTCGCATCTGGATTGACGGCCTTCAGGTAGGCCTGCTGGCTCCAGGTCGTGCCGTTGCGCACGAACACGTACGCCGCGCCCGATCCCTGCAGGTCGTTGCTCGCCTCGTTGCCGTTCACTCCGGGCGAGCTGCCGTCCTCGCCCGGGGCACCGACGACGATCGTGTCTCCCGACACGCCCACCGTTTGCCCGAAGGTGTCCGACGAGTTCGTGTTGGAGGGCTTCAGGTAGGCCTGCTGGCTCCAGGTCGTGCCGCTGCGCACGAACACGTACGCCGCACCGGAGCCCGCGGCGCCGTTGTCGCCCTGGTCCCCGTTGATCCCGGTGGCGACGCTGTCCTCGCTCGGCGCCCCGACCACGATCGTGTCGCCGGAGATCGCCACGGACTGGCCGAAGGCGTCGAGCGCGTTCGTGTTCGAAGCCTTCAGGTAGGCCTGCTGGCTCCAGACGGAGCCCTCGCGCACGAAGACGTAGGCCGCGCCCGCGCCGGAGGCGCTGTTGCTCGCCTGGTCTCCCCCGACCCCAGTGGCGCCGCTGTCCTCGCCTGCCGCTCCGATCACCGCGGTGTTGCCGGAGACGGCGAGCGACGCGCCGAAGGCATCGCTCTCGTTCGAGTTCGAGGCCTTCAGGTAGGCCTGCTGCGCGAGCGGGTCGATGACGATCGGGTAGCGCGCCCCGCGCTCGTCGACGGCGAGGCGGAGACCCCCGTCCGCGCGCTCGAAGCCGGCGGCGAGCGCGCGCCCGTCCGCGTCCCACGCGCGCAGCCCCGTGTACGCGACGCGCGCCGTGCCGCCGGCGTCGACGAAGCGCACGTCCCGTCCGCCCTCCGCCACGTCGGCGTCGAGCGTGCCGCGCACGGCGAAGAGGAGCGTCAGCGCTCCGCCCGCGGCCGCGGCCAGCGGCGGCTCGCGCAGCGTGAAGCCGTGCTCCAGCCCGCGCGCGTCGTTCACGTACCACTCCTCCACGCCCCCCGCACGCTCGTACACCACGCGCGCGCCCTCGAGCCGCACCCGCGTCGGCGCGTCGGCCTCGCGCCGCTCCTCCGCCCGACCGTAGCGCAGGAGCTCCAGCCCCCAGCTCCAGCCGCCCTGGTCGGGCTCGGTGCGCGCGCCGGCCGGCTCGAAGCGCGTGGTCCACGCCTGCGACGGGTTGCGCGCGACGAGCCCGGAGCCGTCGGCCCGCGGCGCCATGCGGAATGCCTCCCAGGCCTCGCGCAGGCCCGCGGGGGGACCCTCGGCCGGGGGGCGAGCGGACGGGCTCGCGGGACAGGGAAGGCTCGCGACCCGCGCCGCGGGAGCGAGGGCCAGGAGCGGGGCACAGAGCGTCCCGAGGAAGCGATGGATGCGCGGCATGGGCAAAGGCTCGTTCGCGGAGATCCCGTTTCAGGCCCCTCCGACGCCGCCCGCTCGCGAAGCGGTCCGCCTTTTCTTCACGCCCGCGCCGGGACGGGCGGCCGGAGCGCCGCGCTACCCGCGGCGCAGCTCGAGCGCCTCGAGCTCCTTGACCCTGTCGCGCAGGCGCGCGGCCTCCTCGAAGCGCAGCTCGCCGGCGGCGACGCGCATCTCGTCGGCGAGGCGCGCGATCTCGCCGCGCAGGCGCTCGGGGTCCCAGGCGAGCGCCTCCTCGCCCGCGCCGGGCCCGGCCTTCTCGGGCAGCTCGGGCCCGGTGTAGTCCATGTCGTACAGCGCCTCGATCGAGTCGCGCACGGGCTTGAGGATCGTGCGCGGCACGATGCCGT
>CADEGS010000148.1:0-3846 GCA_902826945.1 uncultured bacterium
GCGTAGACGTCGTCGAGGTCGAGGCCGGTGGCCTCGAGGTAATCGCGGAGACTGACGTCGCCCGTCTCTTGGCCGGCAGCCACCTGGCGCAGCTCCTCGGCCTTGGCCGCCCAGCGGGTGGGGACGGCGGCCTTGATGTTGTCCAGGACGATCTTGCTGGCGACGGGGTCGAGCTCCATGTGGCAGCCCGCCGGGAGGAAGGGGAACTGGCCCTCGATCTGTTGGGCTAGGTCCTTGCGGCTTCCGCCGAGGAGGGCGCGGAAGCGGCGGTCGAAGCGGAACTCCTTGCGATGGTGGCCGACGAAGTCGAGGACGGTGCAGGCGGCCTTGCCGACGGCCTTGCGCAGACCGCGGCCGAGCTGTTGGAGGAAGAGCGTGGGGCTGTCGGTGGGGCGCAGCAGGAGGAGTGTGTCGACCGCCGGCACGTCGACACCCTCGTTGAAGAGGTCGACCGAGAAGACGACCTGGAGGCGGCGCTCGGCGAGATCGCGCAGGGCAGCCTTGCGCTCAGCGTCGGGGCTGTCGCCCCAGACGGCGGTCGCGGCGACGCCAGCCTCTTGGAAGACGCGAGCCATGAAGCGCGCGTGGGCGACGCTCACGCAGAAGCCCAGGACGCGCATGCGTCGAGGGTCTTCGGCGCGGTCGAGGAGCTGCGAGAGGACGAGCCGTGCCCAACGCTCGCTTCCGGTGAGCAGGTTCGAGAGGCTCTCGATGTCGTAGCCGCGTCCGCGGCGCCACGGCACCTCGCGCAGGTCCAGGCCGTCGTGGATGCCGTAATAGAGGAACGGTGTCAGGCGGTGCTGGTCGATCGCGTCCCACAGGCGCAGCTCGGCGGCGATGCGGTCCTCGAACCACGAGAGGATCGGGAGGCCGTCGCTGCGCTCGGGCGTGGCGGTGAGCCCCAGGAGCTCGCGGGGCTGCACGTGGTCGAGCAGGGTCTGATACGAAGGGGCGGCTGCGTGGTGGAACTCGTCGATGATGACCACGTCGAAGTGGTCGGCGGGCAGGCTGGCGAGCCCGGCGGCGTTGAGGCTCTGGATCGAGGCGAAGACGTGCTCGAAGCGCGTGGGGCGCTGGCCGCCGACCCACAGCTCGCCGAACGCGTGGTCGCGCAGCCCCTGGCGGAAGGTCGCCAGGCTCTGGGTCAGGATCTCCTCGCGATGGGCGACGAAGAGGAGCCTTGCGCGCGGCAGGGTCTCGCGCAGGCGCAGGTAGTCGATCGCGGCCATCACCGTCTTGCCCGTGCCCGTCGCGGAGACGAGCAGGTTGCGGTGGTGGCCCTGCTGGCGGGAGAGCGCGATCTGCTCGAGCAGGCGCTCTTGGAAGGGCTCGGGGCGCAGCTCGATGGGGCTGAGGAAAACGGTGGGCCCGCTTGCTTGCTCCTCCTGGTTCCTCGCGAGGAACTCCTGGCGGTCGTAGGGCACGAAGTCGCCGCCGTTCCAGTAGCTCTCGAAGACCGCCCCGACCTTGTCGATGACGTCGGGGTTGCGCGCTCCGGAGACGCGCACGTTCCATTCGAGGCCGTTCACCTGCGCGGAGTGCGTGAGGTTGGACGAGCCGATGTAGGCGGTCGAGAAGCCGGAGCCCCGGTGGAACAGCCAGGCCTTGGCGTGCAGGCGCGTCCCGCCCGTGTCGTAGGAAACGCGGACCTGCGCGCCCAGCTCCGCCAACCGATCGAGCGCGGCGGCCTCGGTCGAGTGGGTGTAGGTCGTCGTCAGGATCCGCAGCCCGCGGCCGCCCGAGCAGTGGGCTTGCAGCGCGTCGAGGAGGGGGCGGATTCCACTGCGGCGGATGAAGGCCATCACGACGTCGATGCGGTCCGCCGAGTGGATCTCGGTCAGCACCTGGTTTCCGACCCGCGGCTCGCCGGGGGCATTGGTCAGGAGCGTCGTGTCGAGCAGCGGGATCAGCGGCTCCGCGATCGCCTCGGCGGAGCCGTCCGGAAGGCGGGCGGCGATGGCGCGCAGAATGCTCCCGGGTGGGATGGGGGCTTCTTGCGCTGCGTCGGCCTTCTCGACCGCTTCGTGGATGCGTTGGACGAGGTCCCGGGCCAGAGCGATACCCACCTCCGTGCGCTGCTGCTCGGAGAGGGACTCGACGGCTCGCCGCAGGATGCGGCCCAGGTGCAGGGCCAACCGATCCGGAGCCTCCGCCGAGCGAAGATCCTCCCGCCTCGAAACGAGGTGCGCATCGAGCGCATCGAGCCGACTCGCGAGCTCCTCGGTGATCAGCACCTCGTAGAGGCCGCGCTCGGGGTCGCGCATGGCGGGGAGTCTAGCTATTGGAAGAAGGGCTTGTCCGCCTCCCGTAAGCGCCTCTTGCTAGAGTCCGCTCGAACGCGGTACGGAGCATGACGCCATTCCCCTTCATCGCCCTGACCGACGACTCGTGGTTTGAGTTCCTGGCGCAGCGGGCGCAGGCCACGGACGGGCGGCTGGACGAGGTCAACTTCTGGCAGCCGAAGGCGCAGGCGCCGATGGCTCGGCTGGCTCCGGGGACGCCGGTCTTCTTCCGTCTCAAGAAGCCGTACCACCGGATCGCCGGGTACGGCTTCTACTCCTCCTTCACGCTGCTGCGGCTCGAGCTGGCCTGGGAGACGTTCGGTGTCGCGAACGGCGATCCGACGGAAGAGCACTTCCTGCGCCGCATCGGTCAGTATCGCGGTCTGGACCTGATCGCAGACCCCGGCGCCGAGCGCCGCCCGCTCGGCTGCACGATCCTGCGCGATGCGGTCTTCTGGCCGCGGGAGCGCTGGCTCGCCTGGGGAGAGCCGGAGGGCTGGGCGAAGAACATCGTTCAGGGGAAGGCCGAGCGCGATCCTGCGCGGGCCTCGCGGCTCCTGGCGGAGATCCAGTACGACCACCTCACGACGCCCGAGGAGCTACGGGACGAGCCGTTCCGCCCGCTCGAGGTGGATACGCGGGAGCTCGTGCTGGCGCGCAGCAGGCCGCGCATCGGCCAGGGAGCCTTCCGCACGAGGCTCCTCGACGCCTACGGACGCCGCTGCGCCATCACCGGCGAGCACACCGAGATCGTCCTCGACGCCGCCCACATCCAGCCCTACCTCGGGCCCGTATCGAACCACGTGCAGAACGGGCTCTTGCTGACGAAGGAGTTCCACGCCCTCTTCGACGCGGGGTACGTCACGGTGACTCCCGAGCACGAGGTGCGCGTCAGCCCTCGCCTCCGAGCGGAATGGGAGAACGGACACCGCTACTACCCGGTCGATGGGAAGCGGCTGACGGTCCTTCCGGGGTCCAGTGCGACGCGACCCTGCCAGGAAGTGCTCGAGTGGCACAACCGGAAGGTCTTCCGGGCCTGACGAGCGCGAACGTGTCTCGTCACGGACGACGGCGTCACCCTCGGCGCGCGCCCGGTGTGTCGCGCGGATTGCCGGGGCCTGCCGATCGCGCCGGGCCACGATGGCGGCCGATGCGCGTCAGAAACTCAGCAACCAGTCACGGTTCGTGGCAGTCCTCCGGGCGGGATGCCGAGCTGCAGGAGAACTGGGACCTGGCACGGGCGGGCAAGCCCCTCTGCCCGATTGCCCCTCTGGAATGACGCCGTAGGATCGAGCGCGCGATGACAGTCCAGGTCCTCGAGGCGAGGTACCGAGGCGCCCACCGGGTGTGGCTGCGCTTCGACGACGGGCTCAGCGGGGAGACCGACCTCTCTGCCGAGCTGACCGGCGAGGTGTTCGAGCCGCTCCGCGACCCGGAGTACTTCGCCAGCTTCGTCGTGGACGAGACCCTGATGTGGCCGAACGGAGCGGACTTCGCGCCCGAGTTCCTGCACGAGCGGGTTGCGCGAGATTCGGCGGCCTGAGGGCAAGGACGGCGCGGCCCG
>CADEGS010000148.1:3946-11129 GCA_902826945.1 uncultured bacterium
GCCGCGAGCCGCAGCGGGTCGCTCTTGCGGGGGTAGCGGCGGACGTCGAGGCCGAGCTCGGTGGCGGCCTCGGCGAGCGACTCGCGGTAGAGCATGCCGTCGGCGGCGTTGGTCAGGGGGCGCGAGCGCAGGATCTCGGCCAGCGAGGCGGGCAGGCGCGGGAAGGGGCTCGCGGGCAGCGCCAGCGCGCGCGGGCGGAAGGTCGCGAGCATCGTGGCGAGCGCGGCGCGCGCGTGCTCCGCGACCGAGCGCCGCACGCGCTCCACCAGCTCGGTCGCCGCCGCGAGGTCCAGCTCGAGCGCCTCGTGGTGGTACGGAGCGCTCGGCAGGTCCGCGGCGAGCAGCGCCACGCGCCGGCGATCGAGGAGCACGGGAGCGCCGTCCTCGAGCGCCAGCGTGACCAGCTCGGCGCGCGCGTAGTGGTCCGAGGCTCCGACGACCGCTCCGGCGGCGCTCATCGACGGCGGTCCGCCCGCGCTCTGCGCCTCACGGCTGCCACAGCCCGTGCTCGATGCCGCCCAGGACGTAGATCGTGAACCGGCCCCGGCCCGGGATCTCCAGCGGGCCGATGGCGATCTCGCCGCCGGCGGCGCGCGCGGCCTCGGTCGCGGCCGCGATGTCGTCGACCAGGACGTAGGGACGCACGACCGGCTCCTCGTCCGGGCGCAGCGGCGGGCGCACGCCGATCGAGCCGCCGCCCGCGAGCGCCGCGGTGCGCGCGCCGCCGAGCTCGGCCACGGGCTTGCCGAAGGTCGTGGCGTGCAGCTTCGCGAGCGCGGCGCAGGTCGCCTCGACGTCGGGGGTGACGACCTCCAGGTAGTGGACGTGCACGGCCTCCTCCTGCGCGGGCATGGGCGGCGCGCGCGTGAGGGGTTGCTGACGAGCCTCGTCGCTCGCGGCGAGGAGGGCGCCGGTCGCGAGGGCGGGCGCGAGCCAGGTCAGGGTGGAGCGGAAGAGGGAGGTCGTCATGGGCGTTTCGTGGGAGGGGGAGCGGGCTCCTCGCTAGCTTCGCCGAGCACGATACCCGGCCGGCCGCTAGGCTCCGCGCCTCCCGCCCCTTCGAACGGCGCGAACCGACCGGACGCCCATGCGGAAGCTCCACGCGACTCTCCTCCTCGCCTTCGCTCTCTCCTGCGCCGGCACGACCGGCGTCACGGCGGTCCAGCCGCGGTCCGAGGCCGCGGCGACGCTCGCCGCGCCGCGGGCCGCCAAGCGGCCGACCGTGCTGCGCGCCCACGGAGAGGCGCGCACGGACGAGTACTACTGGCTCAACGAGCGCGAGAACCCCGAGGTGCTCGCGTACCTCGAGGCCGAGAACGCCTACCGCGAGGCGTGCATGGCGCACACGGCCGCGCTCGAGGAGCGGCTCTTCGCGGAGCTCGTCGGGCGCATCGAGCAGGACGACTCGAGCGTGCCGGTGCGCGACGGGGCGTACTTCTACTACCGGCGCTTCGAGGAGGGCGGGGAGTACGCGATCGTCTGCCGGCGCCCGGCCGTGGACGGCGAGCCGGGCGGCGCGGAGGAGGTGCTCTTGGACGGGAACGCGCTGGCGCGCGGGCACGACTACTTCGCGCTGGCGGGCGCGAGCGTCACGCGCGGCGGCGGGTGCATCGCCTACGCGACCGACACCGTCGGGCGGCGGATCTACACGATCCGCTTCAAGGACCTGGCGAGCGGGGCGACCCTGGCGGACGCGCTCCCCGCGGTCACCGGGAACATGGCCTGGGCGAACGACGACCGGACGCTCTTCTACGCGAAGCAGGATCCGGTCACGCTGCGCTCGTACCAGATCTGGCGGCACGAGCTGGGGACCGATCCGGCGCGCGACGCGCTCGTGTACGAGGAGGCGGACGAGACCTTCTCGTGCCGGGTGGGGAAGTCGAAGTCGGACGAGTTCCTGCTGATCACGAGCTCCCAGACGCTGAGCACCGAGGTGCGCTTCCTGGACGCCGACGATCCGCGCGGGGAGTTCCGCGTGCTGGCGGCGCGCGAGCGGGAGCTCGAGTACGACGTCGAGCACCTCGGCGACTCCTTCTACGTGCGCACGAACCTCGAGGCCGAGAACTTCCGCCTGATGCGCACGCCGGTCGACGCGACCGCGCGCGAGAACTGGGTCGAGGTCGTGCCGCACCGTCCCGACGTGCTCCTGGCCGGGTTCGACGTGTTCCAGGACTTCCTCGTGCTGAGCGAGCGCTCGGGCGGGCTCGAGCAGATCCGCATCCGGCCCTGGAGGGGCGGCGGCGAGCACACGCTCGACTTCGGCGAGCCGGCCTACGCCGCCGGCCTGGGCGACAACCGCGAGCTCGACACCGACGTGCTGCGCTTCGGCTACTCGTCGCTGACGACGCCGGACTCGGTGTTCGACTACGACATGCGCGCGCGCACGAAGGTGCTGCGCAAGCAGGAGCGCGTGCTGGGCGGCTTCGACCCAGCGCACTACGTCACCGAGCGCCTGCACGCGACCGCGCGCGACGGCACGCGGGTCCCGATCTCGCTCGTGGTCCGCCAGGGCTTCCGGCGGAACGGGAAGAGCCCGCTCCTGCTCTACGCCTACGGCTCCTACGGCTACAGCACGGACGCGTCCTTCCGCTCGTCGATCGTCAGCCTGCTCGACCGCGGCTTCGTGTACGCGATCGCCCACGTGCGCGGCGGGCAGGAGCTGGGGCGCCGCTGGTACGAGGACGGGAAGCTGCTGCGGAAGAAGAACACCTTCACCGACTTCATCGACTGCGCCGAGCACCTGGTCGAGCGCGGCTACGCCGACCGCCGGCGGGTCTACGCGGCCGGCGGCAGCGCCGGCGGGCTGCTCATGGGCGCGATCGTCAACATGCGCCCGGACCTCTTCGACGGCGTCGTCGCCGCCGTGCCCTTCGTCGACGTCGTGACGACGATGCTCGACGACTCGATCCCGCTGACGACCTCCGAGTACGACGAGTGGGGCAACCCGAACGAGCGCGCGTTCTACGACTACATGCTCTCGTACTCGCCCTACGACAACGTGCGGCCGCGCGCGTACCCGAACCTGCTCGTGACGACGGGCCTGCACGACTCCCAGGTGCAGTACTTCGAGCCGGCGAAGTGGGTCGCCCGCCTGCGCGACTGCTGGCGTGGGGACAACCTGCTCTTCCTGCGCACGAACATGGAGGCCGGCCACGGTGGCGCCTCGGGCCGCTTCCGCCGCCTGCGCGAGACCGCCAACGAGTACGCCTTCCTGCTGGACCTGGCCGGCCTGGGCGCGGTCGAGCCGGCGGCGGCCGGCGCGCTCCGCGCGCCCTGAGGCGGGCGGGCCGCCGGATCTCGGCCGGCTCCGAGCGCCGAGGCGCACGTGCAGGTCCAGGGCGTCGGTCCGACGCCGCCGCGCCGTTCTGGTACCGTCGTCCGTCGTCTTCCTCCACGAGTCACGCGGTCCGATCATGCACGAGCTCCTCGCCCTTCCGCTCTCGCTCCTCGCGCTCGCAGGTCCGGCGTCCCGGGGCGGCGCGGCGGTCCAGGAGGCCGAGCAGCTCGGGCGCGTCGTCTTCCCGAGCTCCGGGGCGCCCGCGGCGCAGGAGCCGTTCCTGCGCGGCGTGCTGCTCCTGCACAGCTTCGAGTACGAGGACGCGCGCGAGGCGTTCCAGGGCGCGCAGGCGCTCGATCCCTCCTTCGCGCTCGCGTACTGGGGCGAGGCGCTGACGCACAGCCACCCGCTGTGGCGCGAGGAGGACGTGGACGCCGCGCGCGCGGCGCTGGCGCGGCTCGCGCCCACGCCCGCGGAGCGCGCCGCGAAGGCCGGCAGCGAGCGCGAGCGGCGCTTCCTCGGCGCGGTCGAGCGGCTCTTCGGCGAGGGCGATCGCATCGAGCGCCACCGCGCGTACGCCGAGGCGATGGGAGCGCTGTGGGCGGACGATCCGCACGACCTGGAGGCGGGCGCCTTCCGCGCGCTCGCGATCCTCGGCACGAGCCTCGGGCTGCGCGACGAGCGCACCTACATGCAGGCGGCGGCGGTCGGCGAGGAGGTCTACCGCGAGGATCCGCTGCACCCCGGCGCGCTGCACTACCTGATCCACTGCTACGACGACCCGGTGCACGCGCCGCTCGGGCTGCGCATGGCGCGCGCCTACGACAAGGTCGCGCCCTCGGCGACGCACGCGCTGCACATGCCCTCGCACATCTACGTCGCGCTGGGGCTGTGGGACGAGTCGGCGGCGGCCAACGAGCGCTCGGTCGCGGCGGCCGAGGCGCGCTGCGCGCGCAAGGGGCTCGATTTCGACGGGGGCGGCTGGCACGCCCTGTGGTGGCAGCACTACACCGCGCTCCAGCAGGGCCGGCTGGAGGCGGCGACGGCGCTCCTCCGCAAGGCCGAGGACGAGACGCGCGCCGTGGGATCGGAGCGCGCGCGCGAGCACCTGGTCCGCATGCGCTCCCAGCAGCTCGTCGCCACGCAGGACTGGCAGGGCGCGGCGGCGCGCCTCGCGATCGACCTCGACGGCCTGAGCCGGCCGACCGTCGCCGCCGACCTGTGCGTGCGCGGCCTGGCGCACGTCGGGCGCGGCGAGCTGGCCGAGGCCCGGCAGGTGCTCGCCACGATGCGCGGCGCGTCGCCGTGGGAGGGCGTCACGCCGCTCCCGGGCGCGACGCTCGCGAGCTGCTGCGCGCCCGCGTCCGCGGTGCAGGACCTCGTCGACGGCCCCGGGCGCACGGCGGCCGAGGTGCTGGCGCGCGAGCTCGAGGGCGCGATCCGGCTGGCCGCGGGCGAGGAGCGGGAAGGTCTCGCCCTCCTGCGCGCCGCCGCGGAGCTCGAGGACACCATGGGCTTCGACTTCGGGCCGCCGCTCGTGGTCGTGCCGGCGCACGAGATCCTGGGCGCGGCGCTGCTCGAGCGCGGCGACGCGGCGGGCGCGGTGCGCGAGCTCGAGGCCGCGCTGGCGCGCGCGCCGCGCCGCGCGCGCAGCCTGCTCCTGCTCGCGCGCGCCGCGGACGCGAGCGGCGACGCCGAGCGCGCGCGGCGCACGCGCGCGGAGCTGGCGGAGATCTGGCACGCCGCCGACGCGCCGCCCGGGCCGCTGCGCGAGGCGAGCGCGAGCAAGGGCGCCGCCGGCGAGCGGTGAGCGCGCGAGCCACACGCTTCCTGCGGGGAACGCTCGTCCTGGCGCTCGTCGCTGGCGCCTTCGCGACCCCGACGCGAGCCGCCGCGCAGGCCACGGCGCCGCAGCCCGCGCCCGAGCGCTGGCGCACGCTCGAGGAGGAAGGTCTCCCGCCGCTGCGCTACGCGCTCCTGCTGCCGCCGGGCTTCGACGCCGCGCGCAGCTGGCCGGTCCTCGTCGCGTTGCCGCCGGGGAGCGGCAGCGAGGAGCTCGTCGAGCAGGGCCTCGCGCTCTACTTCGAGGCGCCGGCGCGCGAGCGCGGCTGGGTGGTCGTCTCGCCCGCGGCGCCGGGCGGGGAGAGCTTCGCCGGCGCGGGCGCGGCGCGCCTGCCGGCGCTGCTCGATGCCGTCGCGCGCGAGGTCCGCGCCGAGGGCGGCGGCGTGCACCTGGCCGGCGTCAGCAACGGCGGGCGCGGGGCCTTCCACGCGGCGGGCCTGTGGCCGGAGCGCTTCCTGTCGCTGTGCGTCCTGCCCGGCGCCGCGGCGGACGGGGACCGCGCACGGCTCGCGCAGGTGGCGCGCCTGCCGGTGCTCCTGTGCGTCGGGGAGCGCGACGCGAGCTGGCTCGAGGCCACGGCGCAGGCCTACGAGGAGCTGCGCGCGCTCGGCGCGGGCGACGTGCAGGTCGAGGTGCGAACGGGCGAGGAGCACCGGCTCGACCCGTCGGTGGCGACGCTCGTCTTCGACCGCCTGGACGCGCTGCGGGCGGCCGCGCGCGGGGCCGGCGCGAGGCGCTTCCTCGAGGGGACGCGCCAGCAGTTCGCGCCCGAGGTCCACGCCGGGCGGCGCGCGCGCCTGGCGCGGCGGCTGGAGGCGGCCGGAGGCGGCGTGCTCCTCGCGCCGAGCCGCGAGGGCACCTCGCGCGGCGAGACCTTCCGCCAGGCCGACGGCTTCCTCCATCTCACCGGGCTCGAGCTGCCGCGCTCGATCCTGGCGCTGGAGTCGGACGGCGCGCGCGCGACCGTGTTCGCGCCCGCGCGCGACGCGCGCTTCGAGAGCTCCTCGCGCCCGAACGACTTCCCCGGCAGGCTCCTGGCGGACGATCCCGACCTGGCGCGCGCCTCGGGGCTCGACGCGCTGCTCCCGAGCGCATCGCTCGAGGCCGCGCTCGCGCGCTGGGTCGAGGAGGGGCGCACGCTGTGGCTCGACGCGGGCGGCGCCGGGCTGGCCGAGGCGGAGCCGCCCGCGCCCTTCGCGCTGCGCGACGAGGCGCGCGCGCTCGAGCTCTGGCTGCGCGCGCGCTTCCCCGCGGCGCGCCTCGCGGACGCCTTCCCCGAGCTCGCGCGCCTGCGCATGGTCAAGGGGCCGGAGGAGGTCGAGCGCATCCGCCGCGCGTGCGCCGTGACGGCGCAGGGCATCCGCGCCGCCGCGCGCGCGATCCGCCCGGGCGTGGACGAGCGCACGCTCGAGGGCGTGCTCGAGGCGGCCTTCAAGGCGGGCGGCGCGCAGCGCCCGGCGTTCGACTCGATCGTCAAGTCCGGCCCGAACGCGCTCTGGCCGTGGCGCATCCTGGCCGCGAGCTACGACCGGCGGAACCGCACGCTGGCGGCGGGCGAGCTGGTGGTCTTCGACGTCGGCTGCGAGCTCGACCACTACGCGAGCGACGTCGGGCGGACGTTCCCGGTCTCCGGCCGCTTCACGCCCGAGCAGGCGCGCCGCCTGCGGCTGGTGACCTCCGTGTCCGACGCGATCCTCGCGCAGGTGCGGCCGGGCGTCACGCTGGGGGAGCTGCGCGCCGTGGCCGAGGCGGCGATCCCGCCCGACGAGCGCCGCTGCATGCAGACGGGCTCCTTCTTCGGCCACCACGTCGGCCTCGACGTCGGCGACGCGAGCCTCTTCGAGGAGCCGCTCGCGGCCGGCATGGTCTTCACGGTCGAGCCCTGGTACTACGACCACGAGGGCGGCGTCGCCGTCTTCGTCGAGGACGTCGTCCTCGTGACCGAGGACGGCTGCGAGATCCTGACCGCGGAGCTGCCGCGCGACGTCCCGGAGCTCGAGGCGCTGGTCGCGCAGCGCTGACCGCCGCGACTCCGTATCCTCTGGCGGTGGACGCGGGCGGGG
>CADEGS010000149.1 GCA_902826945.1 uncultured bacterium
ACTGGATCTTCTGGCTCATGCCCTTCGAGAGCGTCTCGATCTTCGCGTCGCGGCGGTCGGCGAGCTCGAAGCGCTCGAGCCAGTCGTCCATCGCGCGTCGCGCGCGGCGCGCGTCCATGCCCTTCAGCGCCGCGTAGTACTCGAGCAGCCGGCGCACGGTCATGCGCTTGTAGAGGCCGCGCTCCTCGGGCAGGTAGCCGATGCGGTCGTTGGCCGCGCGCAGCCCGCGCTCGCCCAGCACCTCGATCGTCCCGGAGTCGGGCGCGAGGATGTGCAGGATCATGCGGATCGTGGTCGTCTTGCCCGATCCGTTGGGGCCGATGAAGCCGTAGAGCGAGCCGCGCGGCACGTCCAGGCTGACGGAGCGCACGGCGGTGTGCGCGCCGAAGGTCTTCGTGACGTCGGTGAGGCGGACGGCGGGTTCCAAGGCGTGGGGTCCTCCTGGAGTCGCGGGCCTTACGGCCCGGGCGGCGAGCCATTCTCGGGCGTCGGCGTCCCGGGAGCACGCCCGCGGCGGTGGAACTTCGCCGTCATGGCGAGCCGCCGCTGCGCGCCGCTCGACCGAGCCTCCCGTCGGACGACCCCGCGCGCCGTGGCCGCCCCGGCCGCCGCGCGGAGCGAGCTCCTCGGCAGGACGCTCGTCACCGCGCCGACCCCCGCGCGTGCAGCGTGCCCGCGTCGGCGAGCGACACGAGCCCCGCGGCGAGCAGGAGCCAGAAGCCCGGCCGCGGCGCGACGGACGCCAGCTCGCCGATCTGCGCCGTCACGACGAGCAGCGCCAGGCCGAAGACGTCGAGCATCGCCCACAGGTCCACGATGCGCGCCGCCGCGCGCGCGCGCGCCGGCGGGCGGCCCCAGCGCATCCAGACGAGCGCGGCCAGGCGCAGCGCCGGCAGCAGCACGACGAACACGCCCACCGTCGCGGCCAGCACGCCGTAGCCCTCGCGCGCGAGGTGCCAGGTGGCCTCGAGCACGGAGTAGTCGTGGTCCCAGAAGACCCACTTCTCGACGTGCAGGACGGGCAGCGCCAGGCCGGCCGCGAAGAGCCCCGCGGCGGCGAGCGCGCGCAGGCGCGCGAGGGGCGTGCGCGCCGCGGGCGTCGGTTGCGGCTCCCCCTCGCGCGCCAGGAGCTCGAGCGTCATCGAGGTCACGATCGAGAGCAGGATCCCGGCGCCGAAGGCGAGCACCCCGGCGCGCGGCTCGCCCGACGAGAGCAGCCCGAGCTGCACCGATCCGACCAGGATCACGACCACGAACACGTCCAGCATCGACCAGCGCCCGAGCAGGGTCAGCCAGCGCAGGAGCCGCACGCTGCGCGCGCGCTCGCCGCGGCGCACGAGCGTCGCCGCCAGGAGCGCGAGCTTCGCCGCCGGGAACACGATCGAGAACGCGAAGAGCACCAGCGCCAGCAGCACGTTCCCGTCGCGCCCGAGCGCCACGATGCCGGCCAGGACCGAGTAGGTGTGGTGCGTGAGCCCGCGCCGCAGCGTGACGACCGGCAGCGACCAGCCGAAGCCGAGCGCGACCGCCGAGAGCGCGAGCAGCGCGCCGACGAGGAAGCGCGACCGGCCCAGCGCGGACCACAGCGAGGGCTCGCGCCTGTCCGCCTCTGGCTCCTCCGACCGCACAGAGCTCTGCCCGTTCCCGAGACCGCTCACTCCCCGAGGGCCTCGATCACCGCTCGCGCGTGCCCGATGTCCCACTCCATCATCGGAGAGGAAGAAGCCTCGAGCTCCGCCAGGTGAGCGCGGGCGAGCTCGAGGGGCGCCGGCGTGCCGGCGGGACGGTGCTCGGGGCTGGCTCCGGCCGCGAGCAGCAAGCGCGCGGCCTCGGCCCGGCCGTGCTCGGCCGCGAGCTGCAGGGGCGAGCGCGTCGCCGAGCCGACCTCCGGGTCGGCGCCGTGCTCGAGCAGGAGCTCGACCACTTCCTCCCTGCCGATGTCCTGCGCGAGCGCGCAGGCGAGGGCCGTGCGCGCCTCGGCGTCGCGCGAGGTGCGCTCGACGTCGGCGCCGCGCTCGAGGAGCAGGCGCACGATCGAGGGGTGGTCGACCGCTGCCATCAGGGCCGTCTCGTCGCCTCCGTCCACGCTCGCGCCGCGCTCCAGGAGCTCCCGCACGGCCTGCTCCTGTCCGTAGGCGGCGGCGTGCCACAGCGGCGTGCGAGGCGAGCCGCGACCCTCCAGGTCGGCTCCGCGCGCCAGGCAGAAGTCCAGGCCCGCGAGATCCCCGGCCTCGGCGGCGAGGTCGAGTGGCGTGTCGCCCGTTTCCGGATCCCTGGCGAGCGGATCCGCGCCGAGCTCGACCAGCAGCGGGCCGAAGCGCGAGCGTCCCATGCGGAGCGCCGTGCGCAGGAGCCTCGTCGCGTCGGGCACGGCGCGCGCGAGGACGCGCACGACCTCCTCGTCGTCCCGGCTCAGGACGTCGAACGCGAGGTCCCAGCCCGCCTCGCCCTGACCGAGGAGCGCGTCGAGCTCGGCCGCGGTGCCGTACCTGGCCGCCAGCTCGAGCGTGTCGGGAGTCCCGAACGCGGCCTGGAGCTCGGGCCCGACGTGCTGGCGCAGGCTGAAGCGGTCCTGCCAGATCGCGCGCGTGCGCAGGTCGACGCCGGCGCGAGCGCACAGCTCGAGCGCGCGGCCCATGTCGGACGGCTGGATCACCGGGCCGCGCGTGACGCCGTAGCTCTGGAACACGAGGCTCTCCAGCCCTGCGGCGGTCGCGTCGTCCGAGACGATCCAGATCGCCGCCTGCGCGACGGCATAGGGGGCGTCCGTCTCCTCGACGACGCGCGCGGCCCGGACGAGATCGGCGGAGGGCGCGAGGCCGGCGAAGGAGAGCCCGTGCTCCGGCGTGGGGATGGCGAGGCGCTGGTTGGCGCACGCGACGTCGAGCTGGAGGCGTGCCGAGGGCATGCCGCGGTGCAAGCGCACGCGCGTCGTGCGGTAAGCGAGCATGTTCTGCACCCCCGGATCGCCGGCAGCGAAGTAGGAGCCGGCCGGGACCCTCACCGTCAATCCGTCGCACACCCGCGCGTCGTCCGGAGTCGGGCTCGCGTCCGGGCCGACCCAGGTCAGGCCCGCGCCCAGGCTCGTGATGCTCGCGCCGACCGCATCGATGGTGACGACGCCGCGCGCCTGCAGCTCGGCCAGGTCCTCGCCTTCGGCCGCCGTGCGCGCCTGCTCCGAGCGCTCTCCGTCGGGGAAGGCGTCGCGGTAGAGCCGGTACAGCCCAGGGTCCTCGCTCTCCACCGCGCGCGACCACAGGCGCGGCTCGAGCAGGGTCCGCGCCTCGGACGACTGCGCGCCGGGGAACCAGCGCAGGTAGGCGAGCAGGCAACGTGTGCCCGTGTCGAGGCTCGGCCCGCGCGGCGTCTGGAGCTCCTCGGTGAGCTCCCAGGTGGAGCGCTCCGGATGCGCGAGGATCTCGCGGGCGCGCTCGAGCAGCGCGGGCTCGAGGCGCGCGCGGGCCTCGGCCACGTGCCGTCCTTCCGGCTCGTTCCGCAGGTAGGCGAGCAGGCCGGCGACCTCGTCCGCGCCCGGCCGGGTGGCCTGCGCGTAGCGCACCTCGTCGAGCAGCACGCGGGCCTCGGCCGCGTGCGGCCCGTCGGGTCGTTCTCTCATGTAGTCGAGCACGACGCCCTCGAAGCTCGCCGAGCGGACCTCGCGCCAGGCGAGGTCCTCGATGCTCGCCCGTGCCTCGGCGGCCCGCGGAGCCGCAGGGTCGAGGGCCAGGTAGGCCTGGTATCCCTGGATCGTGGGGCTCGCCTCGGCCTTCCTCCAGGCGCTCTCGAGCGCGGCGGCCCTGGCCTCCTCGATGTGTCGGCCCTGCGGATAGAAGGAGACGTAGGTGTCCGGCTGATCGCGCGCGAGGGCCGTGCGCCAGTAGCGATCGTCGGCGAGGACGCGCGCCTCGTCGCCGTGCGGGCCGTCGTAGTAGCGCAGCAGGTACTCGTGGAGCCACCGATCGTCGCGGTCCTCGAGGACGAGGGCCCAGACGCCGTCGTGGTGCCGCCGGCGCGCCTCCTCGGCATGGATGCAGCCGTGGTCGGCGTGCCGGGAGAGGAGGTCCGGACCGTCGATGCGGCGCGCCAGCCACCAGTGCGCGGCATCGAAGTTCAGCACCAGGGTCCCGAGGCCGCCCACCACGAGGGCGAGCGCGGCGAGGCGGAGCAGGCGGATCTTCATGGCGCGGGTCGGGAACGGCGGCTCGCGAGGAGGGTAGCTCCGCGCATGGACTCGAGCGGCGCCGCCTGTGACCGCCGCCCGCCCGAAGCGCTAGGGGGCCCAGCCACGGGGGCGGTCCGGCGCACCCCTCGGCAAGCCCCTGCCCCCGGGTCCTCGGGCCCGCATGGCTGGCGAGCGCGAGGCGGTTGGCGCATCCGGAGGGGCTCGAACCCCCAACCCTCGGTTCCGAAGACCGATGCTCTGTCCAGTTGAGCTACGGATGCCGCCGCAGGCCCACAGGCTAGCCGCCCGGGCCGGCCCCCCCACCAGGACAGCGAGAAACCCGGGGGAGGTAAGAGGAACGTGGTCGCAGGCGCTCGAACGAAGGTCGAACGCTGCCCTGGGACCCGTCAGGGATGCTCGGGAGGGGTCGAGCGGCGCTCTCCCTCCCCGAGGGGGTGACGGCCCGTCCCGAGACGAGCGCCCCGCCCCGTTTTGAGCATTCCTTTCGGCCGACCGGCCATTCGGTCCGCCCCATCCCGGCAATCCGCGCGGAAATGCTGCTTTGAAGCCCTGTTTCCAAGAATCCGCATGGATCCTATCGCGGGACCTTGGCCTCCCCGGCGGGCTCGAATAGAGTGGTTGCCCGCAAGCAGCGCCTCCCCTTCCCCCTACGAGGTTTGGCCGACGACTGGCTCAGGATCGAGCGGGTCGATGACGAAGCTCACGCCATGCGACGCTCGACCCTGGCAACGATCGCTCTTTCCTTCTTCTTGATCGCTCCTGGGTCGGCGGCCCAGGGCACCTCCGCCCTGTGGGGGCACGCGGGCGAGGACTGGAACCCGCTCGGCCGCCTCCCGGACTTCTCGTACGCGGGGTACATGCGGGGCGAGCGACCCCTCCCGAACCCGCCGGTGGTCGCCAACGTGCTCGACTTCGGCGCGCGGGGCGACGGCGTCTCCAACGACGTCCAGGCCTTCCGCGACGCGATCGCCTACGCGGGGAGCATCGGCGGCGGAGCGGTCTACGCTCCTCCGGGCACTTACCGGATCCCGGACATCCTCGAGCTCAAGAGCGACCGCGTCGTGCTGCGCGGCGCCGGCTCGGGGCCGGGCGGGACGACGCTCTTCTTCCCCAACCACCTGCGCGGCCTGACCGGCAAGCAGGCGCCCTGGAACGCGGGCGAGGGCGGCCTGCTCTGGATCGGCACGCGCGCCGGGCACGTGCCCGGCCTGGGGCCGTTCCTGACCAACGTGACCGGCGCGCAGGTGCGCGGCGACCGGCAGCTGCGCCTGGCGAGCACCTCGGGCATCGCGCCCGGCGAGGTCGTGCTGCTGCGGCTGGCCGACCCGGGCGACGACTCGCTCGGCCGCCACCTCCACAACGAGCAGGCGAACCCCGGCAACTGCTCCTGGCAGCCGCTGCCGGTCTACTGGCCGGTGCAGGTGAAGAGCGTCTCCGGGCCCGTGCTCGAGCTGGCCCAGCCGCTGCGGCTGGACGTGCGCCTCTCGTGGAGCCCGAAGATCTACCGCTTCCTGCCGGTGCGCGAGGCG
This sequence comes from uncultured bacterium, assembly GCA_902826945.1. Next base: position 5,713 of record CADEGS010000149.1, read on the forward strand.
GGGCTGGAGGGCGTCACGCTGCGCTGCCAGCCGCACTCCTACCCCGGGCACCTGCTCGAGGACGGCTACAACCCGGTCACCTTCCAGGCCGCGCTGAACTGCTGGATGCGCGACGTCGCGGTCGAGAACGCCGACAACGGGCCGAGCTTCAACGGCCTGACCAAGAACTGCACCGCGCAGGGCGTGACCGTCCGCGGGCCGTTCGAGGGGCACCACACGTTCTCCTTCATCGAGGGCGCGGCGGACAACCTGCTCGAGGACTTCGCCGTGGACTCGGTGTTCATCCACGGCGTCACCGTGGACCACTTCCCCTCGGGGAACGTGATCCGGCGCGGGGTCGGCGCCGACCTCAACCTCGACCACCACCGCGACGCGGCCTTCGAGAACCTGTTCACCGGGGTGGACATCGGCTTCGGGTCGTCGGTCTGGGCCTCGGGCGGCTCGGCCTGCGCGGGGCCGCACGCCGCCGCGCGCAACACCTACTGGAACATGAGCGGTCCGTGGGCCTACGCGCCTCCGGATCCCGAGTGGGTGGAGATCCAGTCGAACCTGGTCCCGGGGCGCACGAACGCGCTCACCGTCAACAACTCGTGGTCCGAGGTCATCGTCGAGCCGACGCCGCACGACCTGTACGCGAGCCAGCTCCAGCGTCGCCTCGACCTCGAGGTGCTGCAGCGAGCCGCCCACACCGTGGCGACCTTCGAGGACCGCACCCTGGGCGCGCTGGGCCAGGAGCAGGGCGAGCCGCCCGTGTTCGCGGCCAGCGCGTTGCTCGTCGCCGGCACGCAGCTGGCGCGCTTCGTCGACCCGACCGGGAAGTACGACAACCAGGTGATCCTCCTGCAGATCCCGCCCGGGCTGCCGAGCGGCGCGGACGTGGGCGTGGCCGTGCGCGCGGCCGACGCGGGCGTCGTGCCCTCGCAGCTGACGCGCGTCTACGTCGAGGGACGCGGCACGGGCGAGCTGGCGAGCCACGTCGTCGTGATCCTCCAGAGCCCGAACGGGGTCTCGAGCGTGAGCCCGCCGCTCTTCGTGGACCCGCAGGTGACGAGCCTGGCCCTGCGCGTGCTCGTCGAGGGGAACCGCGTCCAGGCGGTGCTGAACGACGGGCTGGTGCTCGACGTGAACGGCGTCCCGCGCCCCGCCGGCGGCGGCTTCACGAGCTTCTTCGCCGAGCGCAACGCCGCCAACCCCGGCGGCCTCATGGGCTTCCTGCAGGCCAAGGTGCACGCCTCGGACCAGGGGACCGAGATCCACCTCGACCGCCAGGGCACGACCTGGATCACGCTCGACCAGCCCGGCCTCTTCGCCGGGGCGTTCGACTCGGGGAGCTTCCGCCTCACGATCGACGGGACGCTGCAGCTCGACTTCACGTCGTTCCTGCTGCTCGCCTGGCCCGGGCTGGTGAACGCCATCGAGCCGCTCAGCATCGACCACGCCACCTTCGGCGTGCGTCTGCCCCTGCCGCCCGGCACGCACCTGCGGCTCGAGTACGCGGGCGCCTCGGACGAGGCCTTCATCCCCTGGTGGTAGGCCGGCGGCGCGCGCTTCTCGCGCGCGCGGGCGGCCCCTAAGATCGCCACGCCGCGGCCGGTTGCCAGGCCGCGGCGTCCATGGCCGAGGCCGCAGGAACGACGGACGCGGCGCGCGAGGCCGGGGCGGAGCGCTCGTTCCGCCTGCTGCTCCTCGCGCTCTGCCTGGTCGGGGCCGCGCTGCGCGGCGTGCACCTCGACACGACGCTCAGCCACGACGAGGTCGAGACCGTCAAGCGCTACGTCGAGGGCGGGCCGGACACGATCCTCGCCACGCACGGCGGCTACGGCTCGACGAACAACCACCTGCTGAACTCGCTCCTGGCGTGGGCCTCGGTGCGCGCCTTCGGGATGCACGTGTGGTCGCTGCGGCTCCCCTCGTACGCCTTCGGCGCGCTGGCGGTCGGGCTGGTCGGGTGGGTGGCGCGGATCCTGACCCGGGAGCGGAGCGCCGCCGCGATCGCCGCCTTCCTGGCGGCGCTCTCGCCGCCCCTGGTCGCCTACGCGACCGCCTGCCGCGGCTACGGGACGCTGGTCTTCTTCGCGCTGCTGGCGCTCGGCAGCCTGGTGCTCGCGGTGGAGCGCGGGGAGCGGCGCTGGCTCCTCGTGCTCGGCCCGGCGCTCCTCGCCGCCGGGTGGAGCCACATGACGGGGCTCGTCTTCGCCGCTGCCTGCGGCCTGTGCGCGCTCGTGCTGCTGGCCATCCCGCGACGCGCCGGCGACCCGCTGCGCGGCGCGCGGCGTCCGGCGCTCCTGGCGCTGGCGACGATCCTCGTCGCGGGCGCGGCGCTGACCGCGTGGTACTCGCGCGAGTCGCTGATCCTGCGCGACGTCGGCAACCGCGTCGTGAACCGCACCTTCGTCGACCCGTCGCTGGCCAACGTCAGGTCGATGCACTACGAGGCCGGCCTGCGCCTCTGGGCCCTGCACACGGCCAAGGAGTTCCTCGGCGCGACGGGCTGGCTCGTGCTCCTCGGCGGTCCGCTGGCCATGGCCGGCGTCTTGGTCGTGCTGTGGCGCGACGCGCGGCGCGGCGCGCTGCTCGCCTGCTGCCTGCTCTTCCCGCCGACGGCCTTCCTCGCGGGCGGGCTCAAGCCCTACCCGCGCTACTTCCTGTTCGTGCAGCCCTTCGTGCTGGTCGCGCTGGGCGCGAGCCTGGCCTGGCTCGCGCGCGCGCTGGCCGCGCGCGCGCCCTGGCCGGCCCTGCGCCGGCCGGCGGTCGCGGCCGCCGTCCTGGCGCTCGCCTTCGAGCTCACCTCGCTCCCCTGGCTGCGCGCGTCGCTGAGCGGCCCCGGGGCGAGGCTGCTGAACGTCGACTGGGACGTCGCCGGCGCGGTCGAGGAGGTCGCGCGCGAGCTCCGCCCCGACGACGTCGTGCTCACCTTCCCGCGCCCCGAGGTGCGCGCCGACTGGCGCGAATGGGCCTTCGAGCAGAGCTGCCTGTTCCACGAGCAGCTCTCCCTGTCCCCGATCCTCTCGCGTCCGGCGCGGGAAGGAACGGGCGCGCGCACGCTGTGGTACATCACGCCCGAGCGCCGGCTCCAGGACCTCGATCGCTTCCCCTTCGGCTGCACGCCCGAGCCCGTGTCCGAGCACTGGGGCACCTTCCTCTACCGCGCCGAGATCGTCTGCCCGCCGCTCGCCGACGTCGCGCTGCCGCCGCTGGACCTCGCCGGCCGCGGGCTGGGCGCGTGGCGGATCGAGGACGACTTCCAGAACGTGACGCCGGGCTTCGGACCCGGCAGCGGCCCCGGCGATCGCATCGCGCTGGCCGTCGGGCACGCCGGCGGCGACGCGCGCGTGATCTCGCCTCCCTTCCCGATCGCGGCCGGCGCGCTGGTCGAGCTCTCGGCCGAGGTCGCCGCCGAGCAGTCCGACGGCATGCGCCCCTGCGCGACGATCGCCGTCCGCTTCCAGGACGAGGCGGGCGAGCGCATCGTGAGCGTGGCGCGCAACGCGCTCCTGTGGGAAGGGCTGCGCCCGCGCCCGGACTGGTCCCTGGTGCGCCTGACGACCATCGCCCCCCGCAGCGCGCGCACGGCGGAGGTCTGCCTCTCGCTCGCTCCCGGCCACCCGGCCGGCAGCGTGATCGAGTTCCGCCCGCCCCGCTTGCGCGTCGCGGGACCCGAGCGCTGAACGCCGCAGCGCGCAGGCCGCCCTCGGAGCGGGATCCCGCCGCGGAGCGGGCTACGGACGCGGGAGCCTCAGCCTCGAGCCTGCGGCCAGGCCGACCGTCTCGACGTGGCCGGTCAGGGCCGGATCGCCGTCGAGCAGGACGTGGGCGTGGGACTTCGAGCCCGCATGGCACAGGATGCCGGAGGAGTCGGAGGCGTAGATGCCGACGAGACGGCCCGTGACGGACGAGGCGTGGAGCTCGTAGGCGGGCGACGCCATCGCCCGGCCCATCCTGCGCGCGCGGATCGGGCACTCGCCGGCGACGACGTGCATGCCCAGGTGCACCAGCGCGCCCTCGACGACGAAGGGAAAGGGCCGCGTCGGGTCGAGGCCGACCGCCCGCGCCCGGGACGCGAGGTAGGCGTCGAGCACCGAGGGATCGACGGCCTCCTCGACCGTGAGCTCCTGCCACTCGGCGACCTCGGCGGTGAAGAGCGCCGTCGCGCGCGCCTCGGCGGCTCGCGTGCGCGTGGTGACCGGGGACGCGGCGTCCCCTTCCGTGATCCACACCTCGCCGTCGGCGATCGTGATCTCGCCCGCGAGCCCCTCCAGGACGCCGACGCCCCAGACGCCCTCGCGAGCCACGTCGGCGAGGGCGACCCGCGCCTCGCTGCGGCCATCCCGGAGCGCCTCCCGCAGCGAGCCCCAGCTCCGGATCTCGCCGCGCCAGGGGGAGACGGCCTGCGCGGGCGCGTCCATGGATCGGCAGCCGAGGAGGAGCGAGGGAAGGAGCGCGATGCCAGCGGAGACCTTCATGCCGTGTTCATGGCCGACCCCGACGCCGCCCTCGATACGGAAGACGGCCCATCCCGCCGCCGGGCGAGTGAGCAGCCGACGGGGTGCGCGCGGCTCACCGCTCGCCCCTCGCGCCGCCGAAGGGACGATGGGGCGCGCCGAGCAGGTCGATCTCGAGCGCGCCGTGGCCGCTGCCGTGGTCGTAGGCCGAGGCGCGCTCGGGATGGATCGTGAACGGGCCGTGGCACAGGAGGCGCAGCACCGCGTCGGGCCGCAGGTGCCAGCTCGCCCAGGAGAGCGGCGTGTCGCCGTGCGCGTCGCGCGCGTCGCGGCGCGCGCCGGACTCGAGCAGGCGGCGGATCGCGTCGGCCGAGGCGAAGGCGGCCGCGCGGTGCAGCGGCGTCTCGCCGCGCGTGCGCGCGTCGCGCATGAAGGCGTCGGTCGGCGCGCCGTCGCGGGCGGCGCGGCACGGGTCCGCCCCGCGATCGAGCAGCACGCGCAGCACGAGCTCGCTCGCCGGGCGGTTGGCCTTTGTCAGGCAGGCGTGCAGCGGCGTCTCGCCCGTGTCGGCGAGCGCCTCGTTCGGATCGGCGCCCTGCTCGAGCAGGAACTCGCACAGCCGCCAGTGGCCGTGGAAGGCGGCGCCGTGCAGGCCGAGGTTCGCGCCCAGCGCCTCGAGCGATGCGCCGCTCGCGAGGAGCGAGCGCAGCGCGCTCACGTCGCCGTAGCGCGCGCACCACGCGACGAGCGCGACGCCGCGCGACTCGGCCTGCGGCGCGCCCCCGGCCGCCAGCCAGTCGAGCACCAGATCGGTGCGGCCGTCCGCGACGCGCTCCAGCAGGGCGCCCGCGGCCGTCACGGGACGCGCTCCACGCGCACGCGCGCGTCGTTGAAGCAGGCGCCGCCGGCGACGTCGGT
>CADEGS010000150.1 GCA_902826945.1 uncultured bacterium
GGGGCGCGGGTGGGGCGGCGGGTGGGGGGCGGGCGGCGCCGCGCGGCGCGGGGCGGGGTGGGGGGGGGGGGCGCTCCGGGGGGGGCCGGCGGCCGGCGTGCTCGGCGCGCGGCCCGAGGAGCGCGCGGCCTGGGACCCCGTTGCGGACCTCGCGCGGCGCCTGGAGCGCGGCGAGCCGCCGGGCCTCTTGCACGACGAGCTCGTGACGCAGCGGCGCGCGCTCGCGGGCGAGGGCGAGGGCGTGCGCGCCGCGGCCGACGCGCTCGTCGAGCGCCTGCGCGCGCGCCTGACCTCGGCCGTGCTGCGGCTCTCGCGCGAGCTCGACCAGGAGCTCGCCGCCCGGCTCGAGGCGCTCGACCTCTCCGGCGCGCGCGACCTGCTCGCGCGCGAGGCGCCCGCGCGCCTGCGCCTCGTGGTCGGCGCGCACGGCGCCGACCTGCCCGGCGTGGGCAGCGCGTTCGACGCCTGGACGCAGCGCGCGACGAGCGGCCTCGAAGCGCGCGTGCAGGCGGAGCGCGCGCGCCTGGCGGTCGACCTGGCGCGGGCGCGGCGCGAGCGCCTGGCGCGCGCCGACGCGCTGCAGGCGGCGGGCGAGTGGGAGCGGGCGCTCGAGCTCCTGCGCCCCGATGACGAGTCGATCCTGGCCGCGCTCCCTCCGCCGCGCGCGCGCTTCGCCGCGGACACCCTCGAGGAGCACCTGGCGGGCGAGCGGCTGGCCCTGCGCCTGCGCCGCCAGCGGCTGGAGGACGAGTGGCGCCTGGTGGACGCGGGCCTGCGGCGCTTCGTCGAGGAGCGCGCGGCGGCCCTGTCGGCGGAGGAGGCCGCGGGCGCGCGCGCGCTCGAGCCCGAGGGCGACCCCGCGGCGCGGCTGCGCGAGGCGTTCGAGGCCGAGCTGGCGGCGCGCGGCCTGGACCGCGAGCGCATGCCCGCGACGCTCGAGCGCACGAGCCTCGTCGCGCTCGACGCGCAGGCGGCCGAGCTGCGCGCGCTGCACGAGCGGAGCCTCGCGCGCGGGCTGCAGGACGAGCTGGCGGAGGTCGGCCGGATCGCCGCCGGCTTCGCGCGCCGGCGCGAGTACGAGACGGCGCTGGCCCTGTGGCGCGAGCTCGGCGCGCTGGTCGAGCGGCGCGCTGCGGGCGCGGCGGCGCCGGCCTGGGCCGCCGAGCTCGCGCGCGAGGTCGCGCTGCGCACGCGCGAGGCGGAGACGCTGCAGGGCCTGAGCCAGCGCGTGCTGGAGACGGTGCGCTCGCTCGCCGGCCGGCGCTCCGACCTGCGCATCGGCTCGATCGTCTACCCGCAGGCGCAGGTGGAGGTCGAGGAGCCGCTGGCCGAGAAGGGCTTCCGGGTCGTCGGGCGCCCGGGCCGCTTCTTCGTGCGCACGCTGCCGGCGGCGACCTTCGAGGACCTGGCCGGGCTGGCGCCGCTGGCCGGGCAGAGCGCGATCGACCGCGTGCGCCTGGCGGCCTTCCGCTGGGCGGAGGGCGACTCCGAGGGGGCGCGCGCCGCGCTCGAGGCGGGGCCCGTCGCGGTCAGCGAGCCCTGGAGCGCGCTGGCCGCCGCGCTGCGCGAGCGCACCGGCGCGGTGCTCGCGCGCCAGCGCAGCGAGGACGCCGAGCGCCGCGACGAGGCGCGCCGCCTGCTCGCGATCGTCCTCGACGCCGAGCGCGCGCACACGACGCCGCTGGGCGTGATGCAGCGCATCGACGCGCTGCTCGAGTCCTACGGCGACCTGCCCGAGGTCGCCGCGCGGCGCGCGGACCTGCTCGCGCGGCGGCGCGGCCTCGACGAGGAGGCGGCCCTCGAGGCGAGCGACCTGCGCGGCACGTACGGCCCGGCCGCGCTCTCCTTCCCAGGCGGCGAGCGCGTGCAGCTCGCCTTCGCCTTCGACCGCGCCGAGGCCGGCCTGTGGCGGCCGGGGGCGTGGACGAGCGCGGCAGGCGCCTGGGCGGCGCCCGCGCAGACGGGCTCGTGGCAGGAGCTGGCGCGGCAGGACGGCCCGCGGCTCGCGCTCGGACCGCCGCTCGACGCCGGGCGCGGGCCGCTGCACGTCGTGCTCTCGCTCGAGCAGCCGGAGGGCGCGACGCCCGGGGCGCTCGTCGTGAGCTGCCTCGGCGTGCACGTCGCGCTGCTCGGGCGCGCCGCGGGCGGACCGCGCTGGCTCGTCGGCAGCGAGCCGCTGGCGGCCTTCCTCGAGCGCGCGCAGGCGGGCGAGGGCGAGCCGGCGGCGGAGCTGCTCGCGCCCGGCGGGCGCCACGCGCTCGAGCTCACCGTCACGCGCCGCACGGGCCAGGTCGAGGTCGCGCTCGACGGCCGCGCCCTGGGCGCGCGCAGCGTCCCGCCGCCGCCGCCGGGCGCCGACGAGCTCGCGCTCTGCGCCTGGGGACCCGTGCGCCTCGTGCGCGCGGTGCTCGAGGCGGAGCGCTAGCTAGCGTCGTCCGCGACCGGTCTCGCGCGCCAGCGCGGGTCGGCCCTTCACCCGCGCTGCAGCAGCCAGGCCGTGAGCTGCGCCTCGAGCCCGCGCGCGCCGCCAGCGCCGAGGTCGAGGTCGGCGGCGAAGGCGAGGTGGCCGGCGCGCGCGCTCCAGCGCACGTGCAGGGCCTCGGCGCCGGCCGCGGGCGCGGGCAGGAACGGTCGCACCGCGCCCGGCGGGACGATCGGGTCGCGCTCGGCGCACAGGAGCAGGGAGGGGCGGCGCAGCGCGCCCAGGCGCGGCACGACCGAGAGCCGCTCGTAGTAGTCCTCCGGGCTCGCGAAGCCGTAGCGCGGCGCGATCGTGAGCGCGTCCCACTCGCGGATCGTGCGCACGCGCAGCACGCGCTCGACCGGCGTCGGCACCGGCCGGCGGCGTGCGACGGCGGCGTAGATCTCCTTCAGCCCGCGCAGGACGTGCGCGCGGTAGGCGCGCGCGCCGGGCGCGTCGATGTGGCGCTGCGCGGCCGCCAGGTCGAGCGGCGTGCAGAGCGCCGCCACCGCGCGCACGCGCTCCTCGCGCGCCTCGGCGGCCCAGTGCAGGCAGACGTAGCCGCCCATCGAGAAGCCGACCAGGTAGAGCCGCTCCCAGGCGCGGAGCGCCGGGCTCGCGAGCGCCGCGTGCAGGTCGGCGGTCAGCGCCACGTTGTAGAAGTCCTCGCCGGAGCGGTCGGCGCCGCGCAGCGCGAGCGCCAGCGAGGCGTGCCCCGCGGCGGCGAGCGAGCGCGCCATCGCGCGCACGTAGTAGCTCGCCGGCGAGCCGCCCAGGCCGTGCACGAGCACGAAGAGCGCCGGCGCCCCCGGCGGCGCGCGCAGCTCGCCGCGCAGGCGCACGGGCCCGACGTCGGGGTCGACGAGCGAGGTCTCCCAGGCGCTCGGCGGCGGCAGCCGCGGCGGGAAGAGCTTGGCGGCGAGGAAGGGCCGCAGCGTGCGGACGTGGTCGCGCAGGGGGGGCAAGGGAGCCTCGGCGGCGATCGTAGCCCGGCGCGCCCGGAGCGCCGCGCGCCCGGCTACGATCCGCCCCGGCCTTCGGGGGGAGGAGCGCGATGCTGCAGGGACTGATGATGGACTACCCGCTCGTCCTCGGCGCGATCCTGCGCCGCGCGCGGCGCGTCTCGGGCGGGGTCGAGGTCGTGAGCCGGCGCGAGGACGGCTCGCTCGCGCGCGGCACCTACGGCGCGGTCTGCGCCCGCGTCGCGCGGCTGATGAACGCGCTGCGCGCGCTCGGCGTGCAGCCGGGCGAGCGCGTGGGCACGTTCGCCTGGAACTCGCAGCGCCACCTCGAGCTCTACTTCGCGATCCCGTGCCTGGGCGCGGTGCTGCACACGATCAACGTGCGTCTGGCGCGCGAGCAGCTGGCCTGGATCGTCGAGCACGCGGGCGACCGGGTCGTGTTCGCCGACGCGTGCCTGCTGTCCGCGCTCGCCCCGCTCGCGCGCGAGCGCGCCGCGGCCGGGCGGCCGCTCGTGGTCGTCGTGCTCGAGGATGCCGGGCGCGGCGCCGAGCGCGCGCGCGAGCACGGGATCGAGGGCGCGCTCGACTACGAGACGCTCGTCGCCGAGGCCTCCGAGCGCGAGGACTTCCCCGAGCTCGACGAGCGCCAGGCCGCGGGCCTGTGCTACACGTCGGGCACGACCGGCGAGCCCAAGGGCGTGCTCACCTCGCACCGCTCGACCTTCCTGCACGCGCTCGGCTCGGGCATGGTGGACTCGATGGCGCTCGGCCGCCACGACGTGCTCCTGCCGGTCGTGCCGATGTTCCACGCCAGCGCGTGGGGCTTCCCGTTCACGGCGACGCTCGTGGGGGCGAAGCAGGTGCTGCCCGGGCCGGACCTCTCCGCGCGCGCGCTGGCCGAGCTGATCGAGGACGAGCGCGTGACCTACGCCGCCGGCGTGCCGACGGTGTGGAGCCTCCTGCTCCAGCACCTGCGCGGCGCGCCGCGCGACGTGTCGAGCCTGCGCACGATGATCGTCGGCGGCTCGGCCGCGCCGCCGGCCCTGATCCGCGGCTGGAAGGAGGAGCAGGGCGTCACGGTGACGCACGCCTGGGGCATGACCGAGACCTCGCCCGTCGGGTGCTGCTCGCGCCTGAGGGAGGAAGACGGCGCGGACGCGAACGACCTGGCGGCGCTCGAGAAGCAGGGCGTGCCCGTGCCCGGCGTCGAGGTGCGGCTCGAGGACGAGTCCGGCGGCGAGCTCCCCTGGGACGGCACGAGCGCGGGCGAGCTGTGCGTGCGCGGCCCCTGGGTCGCGCGCGCCTACTTCGGCGAGGACGAGGGCGGCGAGGCCTTCGCCGGCGGCTGGTTCCGCACCGGCGACGTGGCCACGATCGATCCCGGCGGCGCGATCCACATCACCGACCGCAAGAAGGACCTGATCAAGAGCCGCGGCGAGTGGATCTCGAGCGTCGCGCTCGAGAACGCCGCCATGGGCTGCCCGGGCGTGCGCGAGGCCGCGGCCACCGGCCGCCCCGACGCGCTGCGCGGCGAGGCGCCGGTCCTGTGGGTCGTGCCCGACGAGGGGACGGCGCTCGACCCGCTCGCGCTGCTCGCCGCGCTCGGCGAGCGCCTGCCGCGCTGGATGCTGCCGCGCCTCGAGGACGTGCGCGCGCTCGACGCGATCCCGCGCACGAGCGTCGGCAAGTTCGACAAGAAGGCGCTGCGCCGGCGCGGTCCCTAGCCGGGCTAGCGGGAAGCGGGGGCCGCGTCGGCGCGCGCCGCGGCGCGCGCGGCGCGGCGCGGCGGGGGCGCGGCGGGGAGGTCCACCGGCGTCTCGTAGCCCGGCGCCTGGTCGGCGGCGAAGCGCGCCACGCCGCGCTCGGGGTCCGGCAGCATGCTGCACAGGTGCGCGGCGCGGTAGTAGCCGTAGGGCACGACGTGCACGCCCGCGGCCACCAGGCGGTCCTTCACGCGCGCGTGGAAGGCGGGCAGCTCGCTCCAGTGCACGTGCGGGTTGTCGTGGTGCTCGACGTGGTAGCCGATGTTGAACATCGTCAGGTTGAAGAGCCGCGACAGGAACGTGTTCGAGTGGCGGTAGGGCGCCTCGGGCGAGCGCTCGCGCGCGCCCGCGTGCTGCACGTACATGCCCGAGCCCATGATCACCGCGTTCGCGATCCAGTGCGGCCAGAGCCACAGCGCGACGCCCATCACCGGGTCGATCCAGAAGGGGATCGACCACAGCGGCGCGAAGATCGCGAGCTCGCGCAGCGCCTTGCGCCCGACGCGCCGGCCGCCGCGGCCGCCGGTGAAGTCGCGCCACAGGTGCACGGCGTAGCGCCAGGGCCAGTGCAGGAAGACGTAGGCGTAGAGGCTCTCGAACGAGCCGTCCGCGCGGCGGCGCGGCAGCGTCCAGTCGCTCTTCCCGAGCAGGTTCCCGTGGTGCACCACGACGTGCGCGTGGTTCCAGAAGAACGACGGCCAGCCGCCGCTGAAGGTCCACAGCCGGCCGAACCAGCGGTTCAGGAACGCGCTCCGGAAGATGCGCCGGTGCGTGTGGTTGTGGAAGTTGACGCCGACGTCGACGCCCGAGATCCAGCCCAGGAGCAGCCCGGCGCCGAGCGCGAACGCGACCCGGTCGGCGGCCGAGTCGAGGTGCGCGCGCTCGGGCGAGAGCCACAGCCAGAAGGCGGTCGCGTAGCAGGCCAGCACCACGAGGTGGAACACCGCGCAGTGCACGTCCTTCGGGTGCGAGAAGAGCCCCGGGCGCGGGCGGGCGGCGGTCATGCGTACCTCACGACCAGGCGCCACGAGACGAGCGCCAGGGCCAGGCTCACCCACGGCCCCCAGGCCAGGGTGCCGAGCAGGATGGCGAGCGAGAGGAAGGGGAACAGCGAGCGCCCCACGACGCGGCCGAGGGACGCGGCGAGACGCGCCGGCATGGGCCCGGCGGGCGGCCTGTGGGAGCTCTGGGGCAAGGACGGACACGGCGCCGCACCGGCGCCGGCTCGACTCTAGCACGCCCCGGCGAATCGGGGTGCGCCGCGCCCGCACCAGGGGGCGAAGTCGAGCGGCTGGACCCACCAGGTGTCCCGCAGCCAGAAGGTGTCGTGGCGCGAGAGCTGCGCGCGCGCCGCGACCAGCCAGGGGGTCGGGACGACCAGGGCGCCGCGCTCCTGGAAGCGCTCGCACCAGGCGGACCAGGCCGGCAGCGCGGCGCAGAGCCAGCGGGCGCCCGCGGCCCGCGCCGTGCGCGCGCAGGCGACGAGGAGCGCGTCCCCGACCGCCGCCTCGGCGGGGGGGACGAGCCAGTCGTCGAGCGTCGCCTCGGGCGCGCCCGGGCGCAGGGCGGCGTAGCCGCGCAGGACGCCCGCGCCGTCGCGCACGCCGAGGAGCCGCGTGTCCCCGCGGCCGCCCAGGCGCTCGGCCAGGAAGCGCGCGTCGCGGATCGCGCTCGCGCCCAGGCCGTCCGCGCAGCGGTCCCAGAGCCAGCGCACGTCGGGGCCGAGCGCCGCGGGCGCGAGCGCCTCGACCGGCGGCGCGCCGGGCGCGTCCGCGGAGAGCGCTTCCGCCAGGTCGAAGCGGTGCGCCGACTGCGTGCGCACGATCTCGAGGCCGAAGCCGCGCTCGGCCGCGCGCCAGTCGTCCTCGTGCACGAGCGCATGCAGCACGAGGTCGCCGCCGGGCGCGAGCGTCTCCGCCACGCGCGCGGCCAGGCGCTCGCCGGCGGCGGCGAGCGCGGCGCCCCCGCGGGGCTCGAGCACGGGCGGCGCGACGCGCGCGAAGACGCGCTCCTCGCCCTCGATCCAGGTCGCCGACGGCGCGCTCGCGCACGCCCCGACGACGCGCCCCTCGCGCTCGAGCACCCACGCGCGCGGCGGCGCGCCGGCGGCCTGCGGCGCCAGCGCGGGCCACGGCTCGCACCCGGCGCGCGCCAGGAGCTCGCGCAGCGCGGGCTCGTCCTGCGGGCGCATCGGTCGCGGCTCGGGCGCGTTCATCGGCTCAGCACAGGTCGAAGTCGCCGAGCGTGTAGTACCAGTTCCAGTACAGCCAGCGCAGGTCGAAGCGCGCGGTGTACTGGCAGATCACGTTGTAGTACTGCGTCGGGCGCACGCGGAAGCCGGCGCGCTGGAAGGCGCTCCAGTCGGGGCACGTCTCGGGCCAGATGCCGACCAGGCGCTCGCCGCCGTCGTCGCGCGTGCGCTCGGCCAGCCACGCGCGCAGCGCGCGCGCCGCGCCGTCCGCGCCGGGCACGACCAGCCAGTCGCAGGCGAGGCCGCCCTCGAAGGCGTCGAAGCGGCCGCTCCTCTGCACGGCCAGGCCCAGGAGCTCGCGCCCTGCGCCGCGCCGGCGCGCGAGCGCGCAGCGGTAGCGGTGCCCGGGCCGGCGCAGCCAGCGCCAGTCGAGGATCGCCGCGTCGCGGATCGCGAGCGCGCCGTGCGGGCCGCGCGCGCGCTCGAACAGGTCGGACACCTCGTCGGGGAAGCGCTCGACCTCCTCGACCTCCACGGCGCCGCCGGCGGGGTGCTCGATGCGCGCGAGCTCGGCGCACAGCGCGTCCTGCGAGCGGCACACCTCGTAGTCGAGGTACAGCCGCCCGATGCGCCACGCCGGCCGCACGGGCATGCCGTACATGATCGGGTCGCGTTCCGGCGGCTCGCCGCCGAAGCGGTCGGAGTGCCCGCGCGCGGTCGTCGCGTAGACGCCCTTCTTGCGCAGCCCGCGGCCGTGGCTCGGGTCGGCGAAGGAGTCGACCACCTGGCTCCAGAACATCGTCTCGTCGCCGACCTGCATGCGCACGGGCAGGCTCGCCTGCTGGCCGACCACGCGCCCCTCGCGGTCGAGGCCGATCCACACGCGCCGCCCGTGCGGGTGCTCCAGGAACTGCCAGCGCCAGGCCTCGGTCGTGCGCGGCCGGAAGGCCGGGTCGATGGCGGCGAAGGCCGCGTTGAACGCGGCCAGGATCGCGTGCTCGTCGCCGGCGCGGTACTCGCGGGTCTCGAGCTCGGAGGGCTCAGCGGACGCCATGGAACGGCCCGGCGCGGGGGATTCGCGCGCGGGCGCGAGCGGGCGCGCATCTTCGCAGGAGCGCCGCGCGCCCACAAGGCGCGCACGCCCTAGCGCGGCGCGCCGGCCTGGAGCGCGCCCTCGGCCGGGAGGGCCTGGATGCGGAGCAGCCCCGCGGAGGCGTCGATCGTCAGGCTGGCCTCGCGGAAGAGCGCCGCGCCGACGTTGCCCAGGCGACGGCCGGCGATCTGCGGCAGGTCGCCGAAGCGCACCACGGGCGAGGCGACGCGCAGCGGGCCGAGCGCGAGCGCGCCGTCGAGGCGCGCGCTCGCGATGTCGGCGTCGCCCATCGGCGTGCGTGCGCGGCCGACCAGGCGCGGCGGCTCGGCGAGGCGCAGCTCGGGCTGCACCAGGCCGGAGAAGAGCGCCAGCTCGGGCGAGCCGGTGTCGAGGTGCACGGGCACGCGCACGCCGGCGGCGTCCACGTCGACCACGACGCCGAAGCCGAGCTCCAGGTCGCGCCGGAAGGGCACCGTGTCGGGACCGGGCTCGAGGCGTCCGGCCTCGACGCGCAAGCGCCGGCCGGCGAAGTCGATCGTCCACAGCCCCTGCGCCAGGCAGGGGAAGCCGAGCACGCCGTCCACCCCGAGGCCGCTCACGAAGCCGAGCTCCGCCACCGGGACGCCGACCAGGCGCACCCCGCCCAGGCGCAGCTCGTCCGCCCGACGGCGCGGGACCTGCGGCGCGTCCGCGGCGGGCGGGAGCGTCTCGAGCCCCAGCCGCCGGCAGGCCTCGGGAGTCAGGGTCAGGGCCAGCGTGCTGCCGGTGTCGAGCAGGACGCGGGCGCGCGCGTCGCCGCACGCGATCTCGACCGCCGGCCGGCCGCCGACGTCCCCGAGGGGGAGCTCGACGGGGTCCGCCGGCAGGTGGATCGCCTCGGGGCCGGCCGCCTCGGGGGGCGGGGTCGGAGCGTCCTGGAGCACGAGAAGGAGCGGGAGCAGCGCGCGCATGGGCAACCTCGCGGGGTCGGGCTAGTCGGTACGATTCGTACTAACGCGCCAGGGCTGCGGGCGTTTGCGGAACGCGGCGGAAAGTCCGCCGTCTCCCGCCCCGGAATCCCCGCCGCTCGGCGCCGGGTCGAGCGCACCCGCGACGCGGCCGCCTCCCGTCGGCATGATGCGCGCCGGGGGGAGGGGAGGATCATGTCGCTTCGGGCATCGTCGCTCGCGATCGCGCTGCTCGTTCTCGGCGCGCCGGTCGCGGTGCGCTGGATCCGGCCTCCGGCGCCGGCGGAGGCGGAGGAGCCCGCGCGCTTCTCCGCGCGGCGCGCCGCGGAGCACCTGGCCTGGATCGCGGCCGAGCCGCGGCCCGCGCGGAGCGCGCGCGGCGCGCTGGTGCGCGAGCGCCTGGCGCAGGAGCTGGCGGCGCTCGGCTTCGACACGCGGCTGCAGGTGCTCTCCGATGAGGCCGCCTGGGGGCGCGCGGGAGCGCCCGCCCGGCCGCGCGACGAGGAGGGGGCGGAGACCGCCGCGCTCGCGAACGTCGTGGCGCGGCGCGCCGGCACCGCCGGCGAAGGGGCCCTGCTGCTCGTGGCGCACCACGACTCGGTGCCCGGCGCGTACGGCGCGGGCGACGACGGCGCGGCGCTGGCCGCGATCCTCGAGGCGCTGCGCGCGCTCGGGGACGCGCCGCGCGCGAACGACCTGATCGTGCTGCTCACAGACGGCGAGGAGCTGGGCCTGGTCGGCGCGCGGCAGTTCGCCGAGCAGCACCCGTGGTTCGCCGACGTGCGCGCCGTCCTGAACTTCGAGGGGCGCGGCGTGGGCGGGCCCTCGATCCTGTTCGAGACCGGGCCGCGGAGCGGCGGGCTCGTCGAGCGCTACGCGCGCGTCGCGCCGCATCCCTTCGGCACGTCGGTCGCACCGGCGGTGTACGCGCGCATGCCGAACGACACCGACTTCAGCGTCTTCCGGCAGGCCGGCCTGCCGGGGCTGAACTTCGCCTTCCTCGGCGGGGGAGCGGCCTACCACCGGCCCGCCGACCGCCGCGAGGCGCTCGACGCGGGCAGCCTGCAGCAGCACGGCGAGGCGATGCTGGCGCTCCTGCGCGATCTCGGCGACGCGGACCTGGACGCGCTCGAGGCGAGCGGCGACCGCGAGTTCTTCCCCGTGCCCGGCGGGCTCCTGCGCTACCCGCGGCGCTGGACGCCCATGCTCTCGATCGTGGCGGCGCTGGTCGTGCTCGGGCTGTGCGCGCGACGCAGGCCGCTGGTCGCGCTGGGCGGCACGCCGGCGGCCGTGGCCGTGGCGCTCGCGGCGGCGGTCGCGGCCGCGGCGCTCGCGCTGGGAGCGACGGCGCTGGTCGGCCTGCTCGCGCGCGCGGCGGGCCGGGAGGCCGTCGTCGGCGCGAACTTGCGCTCGGGCGAGCTCGCGACGCTCGGGCTGTGGTGGAGCGCGCTCGGGATCGCGCTCGCGCTCGTGCGCCGGCGCACCACGCTGGCCGAGCCGCTCGCGCGCGGCGCGCTGGTCGCCTGGGCGCTCGTCGCCGTCGCGCTCGCGCACGGCGTGCCGGGCGCGGGGCACGTGGGGCTGCTGGCGCTCGCGGGCGCGGCGCTCGCGCACGGCACGCGCGCGCACGTGCGCGGCGGCTCGGGGC
>CADEGS010000151.1:0-5575 GCA_902826945.1 uncultured bacterium
TCGGCTCGATGCCGCCCGAGCAGCCGGCCAGGATCGAGATCGTGCCCGTCGGCGCGACGGTGGTCGTGTAGGAGTTGCGCAGCCGCCGGCCGCGCGCCTGCCACAGCGAGCCTTCCCAGGCCGGGAAGACGCCGCGCTCCTCGGCCAGCGCCTCGCTCGCCAGGTGGGACTCGTCGTTCATCACCTGCATGACCTTCTCGCCGAAGGCGCAGCCCTCGTCGGAGTCGTAGGGGATGCCGAGCTCGTACAGCGCGTCGGCGAAGCCCATCACGCCCAGGCCGATGCGGCGCGTGGTCTTCGACATGTGGTCGATCTGCGGCAGGGGATACTTGTTCGCGTCGATCACGTCGTCGAGGAAGCGCGTGCAGGTGTGGATGACCGCGCGGTACTCGTCCCAGTCGAAGACGCGCTCGCCCTCGATCTCCTTGACGAAGATGCCCAGGTTGATCGAGCCCAGGTTGCAGGAGTCGTAGGGGTGCAGCGGCTGCTCGCCGCACGGGTTCGTGGCCTCGATCAGGCCGACGTTCGGGATCGGGTTCCGGGCGTTGATGCGGTCGATGAAGATCACGCCCGGCTCGCCGGTCTGCCAGGCGTGCTGCACGATCAGGTCCCACAGCTCGCCGACGGTCCACCACGAGCCGGTCTCGTCGCCGTTCTCGTCGCGCCGCGGCAGGTCGGCCCACACCTTCGTGCGCGGGTTCTGCACGCGGTGGCGCTGCGTCGGGTCCTCCTCGAGCTGGCGCAGGAAGAGGTCGGTGACCGCGACCGAGATGTTGTAGTTCTGGAGCTGCCCGAGGTCGTCCTTGACGGTGATGAACTCGATGATGTCGGGGTGGTCGACGCGCAGGATGCCCATGTTGGCCCCGCGCCGGAAGGCGCCCTGCTGGATCGCGTCGGTGGCCTTCGAGAAGACCTGGATGAAGGACAGCGGGCCCTCGGTCGTGCCGCCCGAGCTGCGCACGAGGTCGCCGCGCGGCCGCAGGCGCGAGAAGCTGAAACCCGTGCCGCCGCCCGCCTTCTGGATCAGCGCGGTGGCCTTGATCGCGTCGAAGATGCCGTCGATCGAGTCCTCGACCGGCAGCACGAAGCAGGCCGAGAGCATCCCCATCTCGCGCCCGGCGTTCATCAGGGTCGGGCTGTTCGGCATGAACTTGCGCCGCGCCATCAGCTCGTAGTACTCGACCGCGATCGCGAGCGCGGTCTCCGGCGTCGCGCCGGGGTGGCGCAGCTCGGCGCGCGCGATGGCGCTCGCCACGCGCCAGAAGATCTGGCGCGGCGTCTCGACCACCCGGCCGGTGGTCGGGTCCTTCTTCAGGTAGCGGCGCTCGAGCACGGCCAGGGCGTTGGCCGAGAGCTCGGGATCGGGGCACTCGGGCGGCGGCTCGAGCCCCTCCAGCCGGGCCTTGGCGCTCGTCTCCCCTCCGCTCGAAAGGGCCGTGGGATCGGACATCGTGCGAGTCGGATCGGTCGTTCTCACAGGCATCGTGGAGTCGGGAGGGGAAAGGAGCCTGGCCGGACGCGGCGGCGCCCCGCCGCGGAGGGGCGAGCCTACTTCTCCCGGACAGGTCCCGCAAAGCTCCTGTGGAGCGCGCGCGCACCCCCTTCCAGGGGCTAGCGGCGCAGGCGGCGCAGGACGAGCTGGAGCTCGCGCACCCCGAGCAGGCGCGCCGCCGCGAGGTAGACGCCCGCGCCCGCCGCCGCCCCGGCGCCCAGCGCCGCGGCCCGGCCGCCGCCGCGCACGAGCTCGTGCGCCGCGAGCGCCGCCGCGCCGCTCGCCGCCGCAGCCAGGGCGATCACGAACAGCCGCCGCGCGCTGCCCGGCTCGGCCGCCGGCACGTCCGCGCGCCGCGCGAGGAGCCACCACAGGAGCGCCGTGTTGGCCCAGGTCGTGATCGCCGTGCCGAGCGTCATGCCCTCGACGTCCATGCCGAAGCCCTGCACGAAGAGGAGGTTCAGCACCACGTTGAGCGCCAGAAGAGCGATCGAGACGCGCACCGGCGTCTTGAAGTCGCCCAGCGCGTAGAAGGCGCGCCCGGCCAGCCCGGCGGCGCCGGCGGGCAGGAGCGCCACCGCCAGCCAGCGCAGGGCCGCCGTGATGCGCGCCACGCCGTCGGGGCCGTAGTTGCCGTGCTCGAAGAGCCCGCTCGCGATCGGCCGCGCCAGGACCCACAGCCCGACCGCGGCCGGCAGCGCCAGGAACACGATCGCGTGCTGCGCGTCGTCGTGCAGCTTGCGCATCTCCGCCAGCCGCCCGCGGTGCCCGAGCGCCTTCAGCGAGGGGAAGACCGCCGTCGTCGTGGCCGTCGCGACGAGCGCCAGCGGGAACTGCTGCAGGCGGTTCGCGTAGTAGAGCGCCGTCGGCCCGCCGTCGCGCAGGAGCCCCTCCGCCATCAGGCCGTCGATCATCACGTTGACCTGGTAGACGGCCGCGCCGAGCGCCAGCGGCGCGCTCGCCCACAGGACCGAGAGCGCGCTGCGCGAGAGCCGCGGCACGCCGCGGGCCGCCGCGCGCGCCCGGCCGAGGAGCCCCGCCTTCGCCAGCGCCGGCACGTGCAGCACGAGCTGCACGAAGCCGCCCAGGAGCACGCCCCAGGCGAGCTCCTGCGACATCCGCCACTGGCGCGCGAGCACCTCCTCGCGGCTGCCGCGCGCGCTCGCCTCCCAGCCGTGGCGCCAGCCGACCCACACGAGCGCCCCGATCCAGGCCAGGTTCAGGAAGGCCGGCGCGGCGTTCGGGACGGCGAAGTGCCCGCGCACGAAGAGCGCCCCGGCGCACAGGGCCGTCACGCACACGAGCAAGACGAAGGGCATCATGCGCACCGTCAGGTCGCGCACGGGGCCCGGATCGGCGCCGAGCCAGGGCCAGCCCGTGAGCGGCATGCGGTCGGGCATGGCCGCCACGGCCAGCATGCTCGCGACCGAGACGACGACCAGGATCGCGGCGGTGAGCGACAGCGTGCGCAGGAAGAGGGCTCGCCCCGCCTCCTCGCCCTGGTCGCCGTCCACCTCGGTGATCGCGGCCTGCAGCGAGGTCGAGAGCGCTCCCTCCCCGAACAGCCGCCGGAACAGGTTCGGCACCTTCCAGGCGGTGAAGAACGCGTCCGAGATCGCCGAGCCGTCGCCGAACACGAAGGCCGTCATCGTCTCGCGCACGAAGCCGAGCAGGCGCGAGACGAGCGTCAGCCCCGACACGAGCACCGTGCGCAGCAGCAGGCCGCGGTGGCGGGTGACGATCGCGTCGCCGCGAGCCGGATCGTGGACCTGGGTGTGGAGCAAGGCGAGAGCGCCGCGCGCGCGGCGGCCCCTCATCAAGCGCTCGCGCGCGCGCGCTGTCCAGAGCGCGCGAGCGTCGGCGGCCCGCGAGTGGCCGAACGCCCCGGCGCCCGGGCCGAGGGTCGCGGGCGCGAGCCCCCCGCGAGGGCCCGACCCGCCCCCACCGCTCGCTCAGCCCTCGCGCGCCTGGCGCGCGAGCTCGTCCCCCGTCAGGTCGGCGGTCGGCCCGTAGACCGGCGGCAGCGGCACGTCGACCAGGCGCAGGTAGACCGTGAGCTGGCCGCGGTGGTGGATCAGGTGGTTGAGCTGGAAGCTGCGCACGCACGCCATGCGCGGCGCGGTGAACAGCGTCTGGCCGCGTTTCTTGAGCGTCCACGGGCCGCGCAGGCACTCGTCGCTCGCCGCCGCGAGCGAGGCCCGCGCCCGGCGCGCGTTGGCGTCGAACAGGCGCAGGTTCGCCGCCGCCGACTCGAAGGTCGGCGGCGGGAAGGCGGGGCCGCCGGGCGGGTCGAGGTCGAGCTCGTCGCGCTCCAGCGTCAGCGGCATCCAGGCGAGCAGGTTCGCGAGGTGCAGCGCGAGCTGGCCCAGCGTCCACGACTTCGGGTGCGGGCGGAACGAGGTCTGCGCCTCGGGCACCAGCGCGAGCAGCGCGCGCGTCGTGGCGAGCTCCTGGTCGAGCTCGGGCAGGAAGGAGTCGCGCAGGGCCATGGTCGCTCGCCTCGCGCGCCGGCGTCCCGCGGCCCGGGCGGCGCGCGGCCCGGGACGCGGTGCTGCGGCGCTCCCCGCGCGCGGGGAGCGCCGCTCCGCGCCTCACTTCTTCTTCGGCGTCGCGGCGGCCGCGCGCGTGTCCGCCGCCTTCTTCGTCATCTCGGGCGTCGGCTGGAAGAGCGCGAAGCCCGCGCCCGCGGGGTCGGCGAGCACCGAGAAGCGGCCGACCTTCGGGATGTCCATCGGCGGCACGAGCACGCTGCCGCCCAGCCCCTGCGCGCGCTGCGTGTCGCCGTCCACGTCCTCGGAGAGGAAGTAGATCTTCCAGTGCGGCGGTTGCGGGCCGTACTCGGGCATCAGCTCCATGAGCCCGCCCTGCGGGGTCGGCGCGCCCGTCGGGGTGAACTCGTCGTAGCGCATCTTCGGGTCGGCGCTCTTCTTCACGCCCCAGCCGAAGACGTCCTTGTAGAACGCGACCGCCCGGTCGAGCCCCTTCGTCGAGAGCTCGAACCAGCACGGCGTGCCGCGCTCGCCGAGCACGCTCACGCCCTGGTTCCCCTTGGCCTGCCAGACCGAGAAGACCGCCGCGGTGGGATCCTTGCAGATCGCCATGCGCCCGGCCTCCATCACGTCGAACGGGCCCTGCTGGACCGTGCCGCCGTGCTTCTTGACGGCCTCGCAGGCCGCGTCCGCGCTCGCGACCGCGACGTAGGGCATCCAGTGCGGCGGCACGCCGTTCTGCAGGAGCTGCGGCGACAGCTCGTACAGCCCGGCGACGTCCTTCCCACCGGAGCGGCACATCGTGTACGTCCCGAAGGCGCCGGCCGGCTTGTCCTCGTACGTCCAGCCGAAGAGCTCGCTGTAGAAGGCCTTCGTGCGGGACGCGTCCGTGGTGGCGACCTCGGCCCAGCAGAAGGCGCCGGGCGTGTGGCTCTTGATCTCGGGCATGGGGTCCTCCGTGGTTCCGATCGAGACCCGAGCGATGGTACGCGGAGCGGGGGCGCCGCGCGCAGGCCGCGCCCGGGGCCCCGCGGCTCGGCGGCCGGCGAACGCCATGCGAGGAGCGGGGAGAAACCTGGACCCGGGTCCCGGCCGGAAACGTCCATCGGGAGTACGCTCGGCCCGTCGATCGCGCCCGACCCCTACCGAGGACTTCCCATGCTGCCCTTCCTCCTGGCCGCGCTCCCTCTCGCCCCGGCTCCCTGGCAGGAGTCGCTGACGCACTTCGACGCCGCGCAGGTGTTCCTGGGACCCACCGACCCGCGCATCCGGGCCACGCTGGACTTCGACGGCGACGGCCGGCTCGACGCGCTGGGCATGGCCCTCGACTACGGCTCCTCGCCGGACAGGACGACCTTGCGGCTGTACCGCAACACGGGCAACGCCCAGTTCCAGCCCGTCTGGTCGAAGACCATCGTCCTGGACGTGAGCGGCAACGTCGCCTTCGCGGTCGGCGACATCGACGGCGACGGGCTGGACGACTTCGCGGTGGGGATCTCGGACCGGATCTACCCCTTCCTGTCCCGGCCGAGCGGCATTCCGGTGGAGATGCCTCTCCTCGAGCCGGGGGGCTCCTTCAACCGGGAGCTCGTGA
>CADEGS010000151.1:5675-10990 GCA_902826945.1 uncultured bacterium
CGTGAACGGCGACGGGCGCGGCGACCTCGTCGGCCTGTCCGGCACCCGCCTGCTGGTCGTGCTCGCGCCTCCTGCACCGGCTGTCCGACCCCAGCACGGGACTGCGTCGATCGGAGGTTTCGTGCCGTGGAGCGAGCTGCAGACGATCCTCACGATCCCCACCGAGTACCCGAACTCGTACGAAGAGCTGGCGCTGTACCGCGGAGCGGACGGGCTCGCCGACGCGGCCGTGCACCGCACGGGCGAGGTGCGCCTCCTGCCGATCCACGGCGGCACTCCCACGCTCGGGGCGGTGTTCCCTCTGAGCTTCTCGAACACGACGCAGAGCTTCGCCGGGGGCGACGTCGACGGCGACGGGGACGGCGATCTGGTCGTCTTCCACACGCTGAACGGCTCGGGCTACGAGGTCCTGCGCCAGGAGGCTGGCGTCTTCCACCTCGAGCCGGTGCTCGGCGGCGGACCGGCCACGGACCTGTTCGACGTCGACGGTGACGGCGACCTCGACGGGGTCTGCTGCGGGGGCGACGGCGGTGGACCGCAGACCTACACGTCGGCCTCCATGTGGGAGATCGCGCTCAACGACGGCAACGGGGTCTTCGCGCCGAGCTTCAAGATCCCCGGCCTGGCGGGGAGCGGCTGGGCCGGCGCGGGCGACCTCGACGGGGACGGCGACATCGACCTGATCGCCGGGCGCTCGATCTACTTCGCGCGCGGCGCGCTGGCGCCCCGCTTCGAGGTCGGCAACCTCGGCGAGCTGGTGGACGTCGACGGCGACGGCGACCTCGACTCGGGGCTGACGACGACGCCCCAGTGCTGCGGCCTCGCGCCCGGCTTCCGGACGCTGGCCAACGACGGCTCCGGGCGCGCGACGCTCACGTCGCTCCCCACCTTCGCGCTACCGGCGGGCTACACCCAGCCGAACGACCAGGGCCTCGGCGACTGGGACGGGGACGGGGATCCCGACCTCCTCGTGTCGTGGTGGAGCGGCGTCGTCGGTCTCTTCAGGACCACGCTCTTCCGCAACGTGGCCGGGACGCTGCACGGCGACCTGGAGGTCTTCCCGGTCGGTCCGCAGCCCTTCGACTCGGGCCAGTCGCGCAGGCTCGCGCTGGACGTCGATCGCGACGGCGACCTGGACCTGGTGCGCTCTCGCATCGCGAGCAGCACGAACAACGTGAGCGTCTACTGGAACGACGGCAACGGCGGCTTCTCGCCGGGCGAGCCGCTGATGGACGAGATCGTCCTCGGCCTCGCCGACCTCGACGACGACGGCATCGAGGACGTCCTGGCGGGGACGGCGAGCGGGCTCGGCTGGCGGCGGCTCCTGCCCGCGGGCGGGCTGGGACCCTACGTCGCCTTCCCGCTCGCGAACCGGCCCCTCAGGGCGCTGGGCGTCGGCGACCTCGACGGCGACGGCGACCTCGACCTCGCCACGACGGTGGACGGCGACCAGCCGCTCCTGCTCGAGAACGACGGCGGCGGCGGGTTCACGCCCCACCCCGGCTTCCTCCCGACGGTGAGCTTCCCCGACAACACCGTCGTTGACGTGGGCTTCCTGGCGCTCGACGTGGACGCGGACGGCGACCAGGACCTGGTCATGAGGCCCTATCCCTCGGCGGGGAGCTGCCACCAGGTGTGGCTCAACCAGGGCGGGCTGAGCTTCTCGCCGCGCCCCGCGCAGTCGGTGGTCGGCAGCTCGATCGGGGACATCGACCTCGACGGCGACCAGGATCTCGTCGGCTCTGCCTGGTACGAAAACCTCGCCATCCAGGGCGGGGCCGGCGGAGCCAACCAGCAGTACGGCCAGGGCGTGCAGGGAGCCGGAAGCATCGTGCCCGTGCTCGGGGCGGCCGGATCGCTGGACGTCGGCGGCACGGCGCGGATCACGCTCTCGGGTGCCGTGGGCGGTGGCACCTCCGTCTTCCTGCGCATCGGGAACGCGCCCGACCTCCTGGTCGGCTACCCGACCCCCGGACACACGGGCCTGGTGACGCTGGAGGACTCGACGATCCTGATGCTGCCGTGCATGGGTCCGGCCGGCTCCGGCGAGGGTCGCTGCGAGTACGCCTTCGGCGTGCCCGCGGGCCTGGCGGGCATGACCTTCTACTACCAGGCGCTGGTGGCCGACCCCGACGGACCGGGCGGGATGTCCGCCTCGAACGCTCTGCGCGTGACCTACGGCCTGCCCTAGGTCCCGCGCTCGTCAGGAGAACAGGCCCGGCTCCGCCGCGTAGCGCGCGACATAGTCGCGCACGCGCAGCTTGCGGGCGGTGTTCTGCGAGCTCATGTAGCGGATGCGGCCGAAGACGCGGCGCTCGGGGGCCCAGGGGCGGTCGAAGCGGCCGAGCGTCCAGAAGATGCCGCTGTAGGAGTTCGGGTCGCGTCCGTCGAGGGCGTACTTGTTGTTGAGCTCGATCAGCACCGCCAGCGCCTCGCGCGGCGAGCGCGTCCACTCGAGGACCTTCTTGCCCCACAGCATGCGCAGGTAGTTGTGGATGCGGCCCTCGCGGCGGAGCTGGGTCTGCGCCGCGTTCCAGAGCTCGTCGTGCGTGCGCGCGCCCTCGAAGGCGGCCAGGTCGTAGGCGTGCTCGCGCGGGTCGCTCGCGTGCTCCTCGAGCGTCGCGCGCGCCCAGTCGGGCAGCGACTCGTAGCGGTCGTAGTCGCCCTGACGGTGCTCGCAGAAGACGAAGCCGAGCTCGCGCCAGGTGACGAGCTCGTCGAGGAAGGCCTCGCCCTCGGGGCTCGCGCCCCACCAGCCCTCCTTGCTGCCGTCGGCGACGTCGGAGAGGCGCCCGCTCGACCAGCCGTCGCGCTCGAGCACCGCGGCGACCGCCTCGTGCGCGGAGACGTGGCCGAAGTGCAGCCAGGGCGAGAGGCCGCTCGCCGCCTCGTCCTCGGGCTGGTTGCGCTCGTCGGCGTAGCGGGCGAGGCGCTCGGCGAGGAAGCGCTCGAGCGTGGCCGCCGCCGCGCGCATGCCGCCGCGGGCCGGCGCGGGCGCGACCGAGTGGTCGATCGAGAGCGCGGCGAGCAGCTCGCTCGGGTCGCGCTCGAGCGTCGCCTCCGGGGCCATCGGCCAGCGCTCGAGCACCGCGCGCGGCACGCTCGCCTGCGCCTGCGCCGTCGCGGCGGCGAGCGGCTCGGCCAGCGGGAAGCGCTCGAGGTGCTCGGGCAGCGCCTTCTGCAGGAAGCGCCGGAAGGCATAAGCCGTCGGGTAGGCGCGCTCGGTCGCCGCCAGCGGCAGGAGCCCGTTCCCGTCCACCGCCTCGAGGCGCACGTCGAGCGCGCGCCCCGCCGCCGCGACCATGCGCGGCAGGAAGAAGCACGGCCACCAGTCGGTCACGACCAGCGCCGCCTCGGCGGCGAGCGCCGCGAGCAGGCCCTTGCCCGCGCCGGGCCTCGGCTCGACGTAAGGCAGGTAGCGCACGCCCGCCGCGCGCAGCGCCGCCGCGTTGTCGGCCATGCCCTCGAGCACGAAGCGGTGCAGGCGGTCGCTCGCCCAGCGGTAGCCCGCCCGCAAGGGCTCGAGCACGAGGAGCGGCTTCCCGAGCTCCTCCGCGCGCGCCAGCGCGTGCTCCAGCCCGAAGCTCCAGCGCGTGCGCCGCGCGGCGATCATCCAGTAGAGGACGTAGCGCGCTCGCTCGCGCACGGGACGCGCGTTGAGGGCGCGCAGGCGCGCCTGGGGGACGGGTCCGATGGGCATACGCAGGCGTTCGCCGCATGCGGCGCGACGGATGCGCCGATTCCGCGGCGCGGCCCCGCGGGTCAGCCGAGCAGCTCGCCCGCGAAGCGCTGCACGAGCTTGCCGTCCACGCGGCCCTTGTGCTCGGCCATGATGCGCTTCATGACGGTGCCGACGTCCTTCTTCGAGGTCGCGCCGGTCTCGGCGATCGTGCGCGCGACGAGCTCGCGCACGGCGTCCTCGGAGAGCTGCTCGGGCAGGTAGCGGCGCACGACGCAGATCTCGGCGCGCTCGCGCTCGGCCAGCTCGCCGCGGCCGGCGGCGTCGTACTGCGCGGCGCTGTCCTCGCGGCTCTTGACCTGCTTCGTCAGCACGGCGAGCTCCTCGGCCTCGGAGAGGTCCGCCATCAGCTCGATGCGGCGGTTCTTGAGCGCCGTGATCATCATGCGCAGCGTCTCGCGCGCGACGACGTCGCCCGCGCGCATCGCCTCCTTCAGGTCGGACTGGAGCGTGGGGAGCAGGCTCATGCGTCGTCCTCCTCGTCGTCGTCGAGGTCCTCTTCCGGCTCCTCGTCCTCCTCGTCGGGCTCCTCGTCGAGGTCCTCCTCGAGCTGCAGCGGGCTGGGCGTGCCGCGGCGCGCGACGGGCGTCACCGCGTCCGGCTCCGGCGTCGGCCCCTCCTCGAGGTCCTTGGCCGCCACGACCTCGGCGCCGACCAGGCGGTCGCCCGCCTTCAGGTTGACCAGCCGCACGCCCTGCGCGCTGCGCCCCATCGGGCGCATCTCGGCCACGGGCGAGCGCACGATCATCCCGCCCTGCGTGATGAACATCACGTCGTCGCCGTCCGTGCAGAGCTTGAGCTCGACCACCGCGCCGTTGCGCGCGCTGGCCTTGATGTTGATCACGCCCTGCCCGCCGCGGTTCTTGATCGGGTAGTCCTCGAGCGGCGTGCGCTTGCCGTAGCCGTTCTCGCAGGCGGTCAGCACCGTGTCCTCGGGCGAGCGCGCGACGATCATGCCGACCACGCGGTCCTCGCCGAGCAAGCGGATCCCGCGCACGCCGTGCGCCGTGCGGCCCATCGGGCGCGCCGCCTTCTCGTCGAAGCGCACCGCCTTGCCGGCGGCGGTGGCGAGCACGATCGTGTCGCCCGGCCGCGACAGGCCGACGGCGACGAGCTCGTCGCCCTCGTCGAGCTGGATGGCCCAGATGCCGCCCGCGCGCGGGCGCGAGAAGGCCTCGAGCGCCGTCTTCTTGATCGTGCCCTGGCGCGTGGCGAAGAACACCGAGCTCTCGTCGTCGAAGGCCGGCACGCGCAGCACGGTGTGCACGCGCTCGCCGTCCTCGAGCGGCAGGATGTTCGGGATCGCGCGCCCGACGGACGTGCGCGAGCCTTCGGGGAGCTGGTAGACCTTCTGCCAGTACACCTTTCCGCGGTTCGAGAAGAACAGCAGGTAGTCGTGCGTGTTGGCGGCGAAGAGCGACTTCAGGACGTCGCCCTCCTTCGCGTCGGAGCCCTTCACGCCGCGCCCGCCGCGGCCCTGCGCGCGGTAGGCCTCGAGCGGCACGCGCTTCACGTAGCCGTCGCGCGAGAAGGTGACCACCATCATCTCCTCGGTGATCAGCTCCTCGATGTCGAA
>CADEGS010000152.1 GCA_902826945.1 uncultured bacterium
AGCGCGAGCGCGAAGGCGAGCGTCAGGAGCGCCAGGGGGAGCTCGCCGCGCCGCGCGCCGTACGCCTCGGCCGCGCCCGCGGCGAGCAGCAGCGCGGCCGCCGTCCAGGTGGTCGGCTCGACCAGCGCGAGCTGGCGCCAGAAGAGCGGCGTCGCGGCGGCGAAGAGCGCGACGAGGAGCGCCAGCGGCGCGCGCAGGCCGCCGCGCGCGACGCGCCGCCACAGGAGCGTGAAGGCCAGCGCTCCGCCGAGCATCGAGAGCAGCTTGGCCGTGTGCTCGCTCGCGTCGGTGAAGGGCCGCGTCAGCCACTGCACCGCGCGCAGCGCCGGGACGTAGAGCGCGTGGCCGTAGTCGCTCCCGCCCTCGCGCGCCGCCAGCAGGAAGCCGATGTCGTCCCAGAAGAGCCACTGCGAGGGCAGCGCCACCGCGGCGACCAGGTAGAGGTAGAAGCCGAGCAGGAAGCCGCGCGCCGCCGGCGCTGCCGCTCGTCCCCCTGCAAGCGCGCTCTCGCGTGCGCTGTCCCGTGCGCTTTCCATGGGGCGCCCGCGCGGGCGCGCCGCCATGATGGGGAACGGACGCCCCGCGGTCGACGCCGGCGGCGCCGCGGCCCGGCTTGCGCCCGGGCGGCCGGCCTGATGAAGTCGCGCCCGGTGACCCTCGAGAGCGGAGTCGGAGCGCGCGCGCGGACCGGGCCGCCGGGCTTCGTCACCTGCGAGCGCGGGGAGACGCTCCTGGTCGTGCCGGTCGAGGCCGGCGTGGCCGAGCTGGGGCGCGCGCGGGCGCTCTCCGGCCGGGCGCGCGCGCTCTTCGAGGAGGGCGCCTGGCGCTCGTCCGAGGAGCTCGAGGCGCGCCTCGCCGCGCTGGGCGCGTCGCCCGAGCGCGCGCGCGCCGACGCCGAGCGCCTGGCGGACGCCCTCGAGGGCCGCGCCGAGGGCGAGCCGGGCTTCACCGCCTCGGCCGCCGACCTCGAGGCGCTGGCGCGCGCCGTGCTCGGCGCCGGCGAGCGGCTGCGCTTCCAGGCGCGGGGCCGCAGCATGCGCCCCTTCCTGCCGCACGGCTCGCTGCTCGACGTCGGCGCGCGCG
Organism: uncultured bacterium; assembly: GCA_902826945.1. The sequence continues at coordinate 1,084 of CADEGS010000152.1, forward strand.
CCTTCGAGACGATCGAGCGCGGCGCGGTCGTGCTCTACGCGAGCGAGGAGGGCCGGCTGGTCGCGCACCGCGTGCTCGAGCGCGACGCGCGCGGGCTCGTCGCGCGCGGCGACTCCAGCGCGCGGATCGACCGCGTGCCGGAGGCGCGCGTGCTGGGCGTGGTGCTCGCCGCGCGTCCGCCCGGGGCCGCGCGCTCAGTCGACGTCTCGCGCGGCCCGCGCCGCGCGCTCGGGCTCGCGCTCGGCTGGCTGCACGCGCGCGCCACGCAGGCGGCGCGCGCGCTCGTGATCGGCCCGCTGCGGCGCAGCTACGGCGGCCGCTCGCCGCTGCGCCGGATCCTGCGCGGCGTCACGCGCGTCGCCTGCGGCGCGCTCGTGCGCCTCGAGCGCCTGGCGCGCCGGGTGCGCTCCCCGTTCGAGGAGCTGCACGCGGCGCTCGCCTCGAGCGCGGAGAAGGACGAAGAGCGGCGCGCGCTCTACGGCGAGCGCGGCGTGCAGGGCTTCACCTCGCTGGACGAGAACGTGACGGCCGGCCTGACGCTGCTCGAGGAGGTGCTGCTCGCGCGCCACGGGGTCGCGCCCTGCCGGGCGCTGGTCCTGGGCTGCGGGCCGGGGCGCGAGTGCTTCGCGCTGGCCGAGCGCGGCTTCGAGGTGACCGGGCTCGACCGCGAGCCGGCCATGCTCGAGACGGCGCGCGCGCTCGCCGCGCGGCGCGGGCTCGCCGTGCGCCTCGTGCCCGGCGAGGCGCACGAGTTCCGCGTCGAGGGCGCGCCCTTCGGGCTCGTGGTCGTCTTCTCGGGTCTCTACGACATGCTGCTGCCCCGCGCGCGCCGCCTGGCGCTCCTGCGCTGCGCGCGCGCGCACCTCGCCCCCGGCGGGCGCCTGGCCGTGACCTTCCTCTGCGCCTACGTGCCCCCCGGCGTGCCGCCGCCGCCGCGCGTGCGCACGTTCCTCGAGGCGCTCTCGCCCGAGCACGAGGACGGCGACCGCTTCCTGCTCAACGAGAGCGTGCACGTCTTCCCGCGCGCGAGCGACGTGGAGGACGAGGCGCGCGAGGCGGGCTTCGCGGTCGAGGCGCTCTTCCGCGACCAGCGCGCCTACGACCGCTTCGAGGGGCGCGTCAAGGGCTACGCGCTGCTCTGCGCTCCGGGATGAAGGCGAGCCGGCTGGCCGCGCTGGCCCTCTTGCACGCGCCCTGGACGCTCGCCTCGCTCGCCTGGTGCGCGCTGGCGCGCCGGCGCGGCGTCCTGACGCTGGCGCACGCCGCCGACGTGGACGCGGACGGGAAGGACGCGCAGATGGGGCCGCTCGTCGCGGCGCTGGCGGCGCGCGGCGAGCGTCGCGTGGCGGTCGTGCTCGTGCCGCTCGCCGCGCGCGCCTTCCTCGCCAGCGTGCGCCGCGAGCGCGGGCCGTTCCTGTCGCTGGCGGTGCTCTTGGCCGCGGCGCGCGCGCTCTCGCCCGCGCGGCCCTCGCCCGCCGCGCGCGCGCGCGTCGCGAGCCTGCTCTTGCGCGCCTGCGCGCCGCGCGTCCTGTTCCTGATCGACGAGTCCGGCTCGGGCCAGATGCTCGTCGCGGCGGCGCGCGCGCGCGGCATCCCGAGCGTCGGCATCCAGCACGGCGACTTCCAGCCGCGCAACGCGCAGTACGCGCCGCAGCCGGGCCGGCCCTTCGCCGTCGAGCCCGCCGACGTCCTGTGCGTGTGGAGCCCGTGGTTCCGGGATCGCCTGCTCGCGCGCTCGCCGCTCTACACGCGCGCGAGCGCGCGCGTCACCGGCCGCCTGGCGAGCGCTGCGCCCGCTCCGCTCCCGCCCGCGCCGCCCGTGCGCGTGCTCGTCATGGCCGAGGCCGGCGCGGGCTTCGCGGCGGCGGTCGCGCCCTTCCTCGACGCGCTGCGCGCGGCGGACGGCGTGCGCCTCTCCGTGCGCGCGCATCCGTCGGACGACGCCGGCGCCTGGCCCGCGCACGAGCGCGCGTCAGGATCGCTTCACGAAGCGCTGCGCGCGGCGCACGTCGCCGTCGGCGTCGGCTCGTCGGCCTTGCTCGAGGCCCTGCGCGCCGGCCGCCCCGCGATCGTGCTCGCGGCGGGGCTCGAGCGCGACCCCGCGGGCTACGCCGCCGCGGGCGTGGCGAGCGCGTGCGAAACGCCTTCCGAGCTCGCCGCGCTCTGCCGTCGCCTGGCCTACGAGGCGGCGGGAAGCGCGGGAACGCTCGCCGCCGCGCGGATCGTGTGGGGCGGCACGCCGGCCGATCCCGTGGCGGCCGTGCTGGGCTGCGATCCCTCGCGCGGGGCCGGGACTCCACTTTTCCCCCCCGAACAACCGTTAGGAGGGGATACTTGAGCGCTCGGCCGGGCTCGTGTGGCCTGGCCCCAATGACATCCCATGGACCAGGAACGCATCATCGGGACGGACGAACGCCGGCTCGAGGAGGCTTCCACCAAGGAGACGTACGAGACCCCCAAGGTCGAGTCCGTCCGCCTTTCGGAGGAAGCCGCCGAAGCCCTGACGTGAAACCTCGTCTCGACCTCGTAGAGGTCGAGCCAGGGCCGGTCGGTCCTGGAGGAACACGTTGGCGGACGTTCTTCCGCAGGGAGCCCGGGGCGTGAAGCCCCGGGCTTTCACCCTGGAGCTGGTCAAGGGCTGCAACCTGCGCTGCGGCTACTGCTACTACGCCGAGCGCGAGAACGCGTACGACCCGCGCACGCGCATGAGCGTGGAGACGGCGGAGCGCTCGGTCGAGCTGCTCCTGCGCGAGGGTCCGGCGGACCAGCCGATCCACCTGCACCTCTTCGGCGGCGAGCCGCTGCTCGCGCCGGAGCTGCTCGAGCACACCGTGCTCTACGCCGAGCGCCGCGCGGCGGAGTGCGGCAAGGCGGTGACCTTCGAGGTCACGACGAACGGCACGCGCCTCTCCGAGGAGGTCGTGCGCTTCCTGGACGAGCACGCCGTGCACGTCGGGATCAGCTTCGACGGCCCGCCCGACGTGCAGGACGCGGCGCGGCCCGCGGCGCCGGGCAAGAGCTCCTACGCGCTGGCCGAGCCGGGCATCCGCCGCCTGCTCGCCGCGCGCGCGGGGACGCCGCTCGAGGCCAAGGTGCACTGCAGCGTGGTGCTCACGCGCGCCGAGCCGGACGTGCTGCGCATCGTGCGCCACCTCGAGGCGCTCGGCTTCAAGAAGATCCTCCTGACGCCGGCGACCGACCTCGAGGGCAAGACGAACGGCTTCCGCGAGGAGGATCTGCCGGCCTTGTACGCCGCGTTCGACGCGCTGGCCGACGACTACGAGCGCCGCGTGCGCGCCGGCGAGCACGTCGCGGCGCGCGTCTACCCGCTCCTGATGGGCCGGCTGCTCTCCGGCGAGCGCAAGCTGCACTACTGCGGCGGCGGCCGCGACTACCTGGGCGTCTCGGCGCAGGGCGAGGTCAGCCTGTGCTACCGCTTCTACGAGGACCCCGAGTTCTCGATGGGGAGCGTCGAGCGCGGCCTCGAGCGCGGCGTGACCGAGCGCCTCGAGGCGCACGCGCTCGACACGCGCACGACCTGCTCGGCCTGCTGGGCGCGCTACTTCTGCGGCGGCGGCTGCCACCACGACAACGTCAGCTCCGGCCGCGGGCTGGGCGAGCCGAATGCCGTTTACTGCGAGCTCTTCCGCCACACGATGGACCGCACGCTGGCGGCCTGGGGACGGCTCTCGCGCGAGGGCCGGCTCGGGGCGCGCCAGCCGGTTGCGCGCGCCGAGGGCGCGGCGCAGACTGCGCCCGTGAGCGAGGCGTGGCAGGACGACGACCGCCCGCGCCGCTCGCCCGCGTGCCACGTGCGCGACCTGGGCGGCGAGCAGGTCGTCTACGAGCCGCGCTCGCACGAGGTCGTGGCGCTGAACCGCACCGCGGCCTTCGTCTTCGGCCTGTGCGACGGCACGCGCACGGTCGCGGAGCTCGAGCAGGCGCTGTGCGCGCGCTACGACGCGCCGCGCGAGGTCCTGCGCCGCGACCTCGAGGCGACGCTGGCCAGCTTGCGCGCGAAGGGCGTGCTGGCCTGAGCGACGCAGTCGCTCAGGCCCGCGGCCCCCTGGCCGCGGCCGGCGCGGAAGCGCCGTAGCGCCGCAGGCCCCGTCGCGCCGCCAGGCGCGACCCCATCGTCGCGCAGCGACGGAAGCACGCGTCACCGCGACCGTCGCGAGGCAGCCGCATCCCGACCGGAGCACGGCCGCAGTGCAGAGTCGCGGAGAAGGGTTGAGCTGCGCCCCCCCGCGCGGAACCCTGATCCCTTCATGCCTTCGCTCCTGATCGACCTGCTCGGCGTGCGCGTGCGCCTGCGCTGCGAGGATTCCGAGCTCGCCGCGCGCCTGGCCGCCTCGTACGCGTGCTCCACGGCGGGAGAGCACACGGCCACGCCTTCCGTCGAGGCGTCTCTCGCGCGCGAGGGCGAGGCCTGGCGCGCGCGCGTGGACGGGCGCCCCGAGCACGTCGAGCGCGACCCGACGCTCGCGCTGCGCGGGCTGCACCACGAGCTCCTGCACGCGGTCATGCTGCGCGCGCCGGAGCTCTACTACGTGCACGCCGCCGTCGTCGCGGTCGGCGGGCGCGGCGTCGTGCTGCCCGGCCTCTCGCGCGCGGGCAAGTCCACGCTCGCGCTGGCGCTCCTCGAGCGCGGCGCGCGCTACCTCTCCGACGAGCTGCTCGCCTTCGACCCCGCGACGGGCGCGGCACACGCCTTCCCGCGCGCGCCGAAGATCCGCGACGTCTGCGCCGGCTACTTCCCGCGCCTGGCGCCGCACTGGATCGGGACCGGCGAGGGGCGCGTGGCGCCCTTCGCCGCGCTCGCGCCCGACGTCGTGCTCGCGCGCGCGCCGGTGCGCGCGGTCGTGAGTCCGCGCTGGAGCGCTCCGGAGGAGGCGGGCGACGCGGACGCGCTCGACCGCTGCCGGCCGGTGCGCGCGGGCGAGGCGCTGCTCGACCTCGCGAGCTCGTCCCTGAACTTCGGCACGCACCGCGCGCAGAGCCTCGACTGCCTGACGCTGCTCGTGGCCGACGCCGCCTGCGCGCGGCTCGCCTGGCGCGATCCGCACGCCGCGGCGCGCGCGATCGAGGAACTCGTGCGGGGAGCGCCGTGACGGCCAGCGCGTCTCCCGCCGCGGGCGCGCCTCGCCAGACGGAGGCCCCGAGCGAGGCCGAGCGCGCGCTGCTCCTCGCGAGCGCGTTCCTGGACGTGACGCCGGAACGCCTGACCGCGCTGCGCGAGCGCGCGCGGCGCACGGCGGCGAGCCCGGCCCTCGTGCGGGCGCTCGAGCTGCACGGCATCCTGCCGCTGGCCGCGCGCAACCTGCGCGCCGCGGGCGCGGCGCTCGCGCCGCCGGTCGCCGCGGCGCTGGCCGAGCGCGAGCGGGCGCTGCGCGCGGAGGGCCTGCGCGACCTCGTCACGCGCGAGCGGCTGCTCGCCGCCGCCGAGCGCGCCGGCGTGGCGGTCACGCTGCTCAAGGGCGCCTCGCTCGCGCTCGACGTCTACGGCGATCCGCTCCTGCGCAGCCAGGGCGACCTCGACGTGCTCGTGGACGCCGCGGACGTGCGCGCGCTCGTCGCCGCGGCGGCGCAGGAGGGGCTGGTCGAGGCGGAGGACGCGCTGCCGCTCTGGTGGCACCGCGCGCTGCACTTCCACGCCAAGCTCGCGCCGGCGCTGGCGCTCCTGAAGGAGGTCGAGGTGCACTGGCGGCTGCACCACGAGGCGGCGCTGCTCCTCGTCACGCCCGACGCGCTGCGCGCGCGGCGCGTCGCCGTGCAGGCGGACGGGCGGCGCGCGTTCACGCTCGACCCGCTCGACCGCTTCCTGCACCTCGCGACGCACCTGGCGCGCGCCTGGGGCCCGCGCGCGGGGCGCTCGCCCGAGGAAGCGCTCGCCGCGGCGCTGGCGGTCGATCCGCCGCGCCTGCGCGTCAAGTGGCTGGTGGACCTCGCCGCGACGGCCGAGCGTCTCTCCGGCTCCGCCGCGCCGGCCGCGCTGGCCACGCGCGCGGCGGAGTGGGGCGCCGAGGCGCCGCTCGCCTTCGTCGCGCGCGCGCTCGCGGGCGCCGTCCCGCTGTCGCCGCAGGCGGCGGCGTTCCTGGCGAGCGCACTGCCGTGTGCGGCGTCGCCGGGAGCGCCGCGGACGGCCGCGGTGCAGGACGAGAGCTCGAGGCCGCCGCCGGCGAGCGAGCGCGCCGGCCGGGCGCCGTTCGGCGCGCTCGACTTCCGCCTGGAGGCGCTCGCGGGATGGCCGCGCTGGCTGTGGCCGCCCGCGGCCTACTGGCGGCGCCGGCTGCCCGCAGCCCGCGGGCCTGCGCGCGCGGCGCGCCGGCTCGGCCACGCGCTCCTCGTGCTCGCGCGCAGCGCGCTCGTCCTCCTGCTCGCCCCCGCGGCGCTCGCCGGCCGCGCGCTCCTGCGCCCCGCGCGGCGCCGCGCGCGCGCCCGCGCGACGGCGCCCGAGCGCGTGCTCGACGTCGCCGCCGCCTGGCGCGCGCGCCAGCGCGACGAGGCCGCACGCCAGGAAGGGGTTTCCGGGAGCGCGCGCTGACCCAGCGGCGCGTGCAAGGGATGTGTCGGGGCCCCCTTGGGCAGCGGCTCGCCGCCGGCGTGCGCCGATGGCTTTCCGGGAGCGACGGGCGGGGGGCCCGCGATCCCGACGAGGCGATCACCATGCAGCGCTGGCTCCTTGCGCTCGTCCTGGCGCTCCCGTGTGGCCCGGCCGCCGCGCAGGAGGTCGGCTCCGTGCTGCGACCGGTCGAGCTCCTCGAGTTCCGCGGCACCGAGGCGCGCTCGCTCGAGGACCTGCTCGGCCGGGCCGTCCTGATCGAGTTCTTCGCCCACTGGTGCGAGCCGTGCGGGGCGCAGGTGGCGCACCTGAACGAGCTCCAGAAGGACCACGCCGAGCGCGGCCTCTCCGTGCTGGGCGTCACCGGCTCGGGCGAGGACCGCGAGAAGACCGACGCCTGGATCCGCGCGCGCGGCGTCGCCTACGCGGTCGCGCGCGATCCCGGCGGGGCGCTCGCCGGCTGGCTCGGGGTGCACAGCATCCCGCACGCCGTCCTGGTCGACCCCCACGGGCGCATCGTGTGGCGCGGCCATCCGGCCTCGCTGCCCGCCGAAGCGCTCGAGCGGGCGCTGGCCGGCGCGCTGGCGAAGCCGCTGTGGGGCTGGCCGGAGGTGTGGGAGCCGCTCTCGAAGGGCCGCTGGCCGCTGGCTCTGGCCGCCGCCGAGCTCCTCGGGCCGGAGGTGCCGCTGGCGGAGCTCCTGCGCGAGCGCGTGGCCCGCAAGCTGGCCCTGGTGGTCGGCGCGAGCGAGGCGGGCGACTACCTGCGCGCGCAGGAGCTGGCCGAGAAGGCCGCGGCCGAGCTGGCCGGCCTGCCCGCCGCGGTGACCGCGGCCGAGATCCTGACCGCGCTCGTCCAGGACGAGGCGGTCCAGCGGGTGATCAGCGGCCAGCTCCGCCTGCGCGACCTGGCCCTCCGGGTCGAGGCGGTGACCTCGCAGGCCGCGGCCCAGGAGCTGCTGAGCGCGCTCGAGGAGCTGCGCGCCGCGTACCCCGGCACGATCGTCGAGCGCGACGCGGCGCGCTCGATCGAGGCCCTGCGCCGGCGCATGGGCTGAGCGCGGGCGCTCGGCCGCCCGAGGGAAGTGCCGGCGCTCGCTTGCAACGCGACCGGCCTTTGTCGGGAATGAGCGCCATGCAGACGGGCACGCGATCGCGCTGCGTGACACACGAGGGGGGGCTGCCCCTCCTGCCGCCCTTCTTCGCGCAGCCCCACGAGCCGGGCACGCGCCGCGTGCGGCTCGACTTCGCGTACCGGCCGCCGCCGCGCAGCGAGTGCCGGCTGAGCCTCGAGCGCCAGGAGACGTCGCGCCCGGCGCCGGTGGACGCCCTGGAGGCGGAGCGGCGCAGGCGGGCCGACTTCCCGGGCCAGGTCACCTGCCGTTACCCGAGCAAGCTGGTCGAGGGCGCGCTGCGCGCCGAGCTGGCGCGCCGCCACGCGCTCCCCGAGGCGGCCTTCGTGCTGGGCAACGGCATCATGAGCCTGCTCTCGACGGTGTACTCGGCCTACGCGCGCGCGGGCGACCGCATCGTCGTGCCGACCCCGGGCTTCTGGCCGGCGTACTCGTTCGCGGTGCAGCGCGGCCTGGGCGTCCTGATGCCGACCTACGAGCGCGAGAGCGGCCCGGGCCCGCGCTCGACCTTCCGCTTCCCGCGCGCCGACGTCGTGCGCGCGCTGGAGCGGCGCGACGTGCGGCTGTGCTACCTGTGCGCGCCCGACAACCCGACCGGGGCGATGCTGGAGGAAGGCCTGCTCGAGGAGCTGGTCGAGCGCTTCCCGCGCAAGCTCTTCGTGGTGGACTCCGCCTACTGGGCCTACGAGCGCTTCGAGCGCTCGAGCGAGGGCACGATCCGCGACGGGCTGGCGCGCCACGCCGTCTCGCGCCTGGTCCGCGAGGGCGCGTCGAACGTGCTCGGGGCCTTCACGTTCTCGAAGCACTACGCGCTTGCGAACCACCGCGTCGGCTACCTGATCGGCCACGCCGACCTGGTCGATACGGTGACCTGCCTGCTGAGCCCCTACGGGATGTCGGAGCTCGACCTCGCGGTGGCCTACTACAACCTCGCGAGCGACGGCTACGCCGAGGAGAACGTGCGCGCGGTGGCGCGCAACAAGCGGCGCTTCGAGGCGCTGCTCGAGGAGCTCGGCCAGCCGTACGTGGCGGGACGCCACAACGCGGTGTCGCTCGAGGGGCGGCAGTGGTTCGAGGCCTACGCGACGCAGGGCATCTCGGTGCGCCGCCTCGACTACTACGAGGGCATCCCGAATCCTCTCGAGGGATTCGTGCGCGTGGCGATCCCCACCGACCACGAGGGGATCGAGCTCCTGCTCGAGGCGACGCGCGCGATCGCCGGCGCGCGGGTGCCGGCGCGACCGACGGTTCCGTAGCCGGCGCGCGGGCTCGCGCGCGAGAGGCCGGCCGGTGGCGCGGCGCGCCGATCCCGCGAGGAGCAGCACGTGGAGCGCAACCCGCGCACGCGCCGCGCGTCCTGCCCCCCGGGGCGGGTGGGATGGCCGGAGGGTGGGACGCGCGCGCGGGGGGCGTGCGGACGCGTGCCTCCGTCGCCGCGCGACGATGGGGTCGCGCCCGCCGCGCCACGGCGCGGCACGCGCCGGCCGCGGCCCTGTGGCCGCGGGAGCGCGAGCGAGGGATTCGAGCCTCCTCACGAGACGCGAGGAGTCGCGAACCCGTCGCTCACACTCCGGCGCGCTCGATCTCCTTCGCCAGCACCGCGTGGTGCTCCTGGAGGCTCTTCACCTCGAAGGGCCCCTGGTGCACGGCCTCGAGCGCGCTGACCACCGCGCGGATGCCGGCCAGCGTGGTGATGCAGCTCACGCCCGCCTGCACGGCGGCGGCGCGGATCGAGGAGTCGTCCTTGCGCTCCTGCTTGCCGTAGGGCGTGTTCAGGATCAGGTCGATCTCGCGGTTCTTGATCAGGTCCACGATGTGCGGGCGCCCCTCGTGGACCTTGTTCACGCGCGTGACCGCGATGCCGCTGGCCTTGATCGCGCGCCAGGTGCCCTCGGTGGCGAGCAGCTCGTAGCCGAGCGAGGCGAGCAGGCGCGCCTCGGGCAGGATCGCGCGCTTGTCGGCCGACTTGACCGTGATCAGGACGCGTCCCTGGCGCGGCAGCTTGAGGCCGGCGGCGAGGTAGGCCTTGTAGAAGGCGCGGCCCAGGTTCGCGTCGATGCCCATCACCTCGCCGGTCGAGCGCATCTCGGGCGAGAGCAGGGGGTCCGCCTCGGGGAAGCGGTTGTAGGGGAAGACCGGCGCCTTGACCGAGAAGTACTCGGGCACGA
>CADEGS010000153.1:0-2940 GCA_902826945.1 uncultured bacterium
CGCCGCTCGCGGTGCGCATGGCCGTCGCGGCGGCGAGCGCGGTCGCGCTCGGGCTCTATGCGGCATCGGGTCGGCCGGCCCGATCGCAGGCGACCGCGGCCAGGCGCGGGCCCTGAGAGGCCCGCATGGGTACTCCCGAGTCAGGAGACCAGCCCGCATCCTCCACCACCTCACGAGCGAGGTCGTCGTAGACCCGGGACACGGCGCTTGGCCGTGGGGTGGTGAGGGATGCGGCTAGCGCCGGCGCTCGTCGAGCCAGGCGGCGAGCAGCGGGCCGGCGGTCTCCGCGGGGAGGGCGTCGAGCACGCGCGCGCCGCTCGAGGCCAGGCGGCGCAGCGCGGCGCGGCGGTCGGCGGCGAGCGACAGCGCGCCGGCGCGCTCGAGCGCGCTCGCGCCGCGGCCGGCGGCGAGCGCGCGCACGTCGGGGTCGTCGAGCGCGGCGAAGACGACGCGGTGGCGGCGCGCGGCCTGCGCCAGCGCGCGGCGCTGCTCCTCGACCGAGAGCGGGTCGGCGACGTCGGAGAGCACGACCACCGTCGCGCGCCGGCGGTGGCGCGCGGCGAGCGCGCGCAGCGCGCGGCCGAGCTCGCCCTCCTCGGCCAAGGGCTCGAGCGCGAAGAGCGCACGCGAGAGCCGCGCGAGCTGCGCCGCGCCGCGCGCGGGCGCGACGTAGGGCGCGAGATCGGCGGCGAAGGCGCCCGCGCCGACGCGGTCGCCCTCGGCGAGCGCCACGGCGGCGAGCTCGAGCGCCGCGTCGAGCGCCCAGTCGAGCTTGCTCCAGCCCCGGTGGCGGGCGCCGGCCGTCGCCGCGCGCATGCGCCGCCCGCGGTCGACGAGCAGCACCAGCTCCTGGCCGCGCTCGACCTCGTAGTCGCGCACGATCGGCTTGCCGCGCCGCGCGAAGGCCTTCCAGTCCACGCTGCGCACGTCGTCGCCGGGCACGTACTCGCGCAGCGACTCGAACTCCGCGCGCCCGCCGCGCAGGGTGCCGCGGCGCGCGGCGGCGTCGCGCCAGCGCTCGCTCGTCGCCAGCGCGAGCGTGCGGCGCAGGCTCGAGAGCGCCGGCTCGACGCGGACCTCCTGCGCGCCAGAGAGGCGCGCCTGGCGGGCCACGAGGCCGAGCGGCCCGACGACGCGCAGCCGCACGTCGCCCAGGCGGAACACGCCGCGCCGCGGCGAGCGGTAGAGCCGCCGCACGAGCGCGCGCCCCTCGGCGTCGAAGCGGCCGGTGTCGGGCGTGGCGTCGCGCGCGGCCTCGTCCTCGCGCGAGCGCGGCTCCGCGGCCTCCTCCCCCGGCGCGGCCTGCTCGCCCTCGCCCGCCGCGCGCACGAGCGCGAACGCGTCGGGAACCTCCTCGTGCAGCGTGAACGAGAGGCCGCGCGCGCGCGGGAGCGAGAGCGCGAGGGTGCGCTCGAAGGCGCGCGAGAGGCCGACGCGCTCGGGCACGCGCCGCTCGAGCGCCGCGCGCGCGGGCGAGGGCGTGCCCGCGAGGTCGAGCGCGCAGGCGAGCAGGAGCAGGAGGTCGAGCCCCGCCACCGCCAGGGCGAACGCGGGCCAGGCGAGCGCCAGCGCGCTGGCCGCGGCGCACGCGGCCAGCGCCAGCGCCAGGCGCGGCGTCGGGATCAGCGCGGCACCTCCACGCGGTCGAGCACGCGCAGGAGCACGTCGTCCGCCGTGACGCCCTCGATCTCCTCCGCGGGGTCGAGGCCGACGCGGTGGCGCAGCGCGGGCAGGCTGACCGCCTTCAGGTCGTCGGGCGTGACGAAGTCGCGGCCGGCGAGCGCCGCCATCGCCTTGGCCGCGCGCAGGAGCAAGACGCCCGCGCGCGGGCTCGCGCCGTAGGCGAGCGAGGGGTCGGCGCGCGTCGCGCCGAGCAGGGCCACGACGTAGGCGCACAGGTCGTCGCGCACGGCGACGCGGTCGACCTCGCGCGCGGCGGCGAGCAGGTCCGCCGGCGAGGCCACCGCGCGCACGCCGAGCGCCTCGGGCGCCTGCCCGGGCCGCAGGCCGTGCGTCGTGCGCAGCAGGCGCTCCTCCAGCTCCGGCGGCGGGTAGCCCAGGCGCACCTTGAAGAGGAAGCGGTCGAGCTGCGCCTCGGGCAGCGGGTAGGTGCCCTCGTGCTCGATCGGGTTCATCGTGGCGAAGACGACGAACGGGTCGGGCAGCGCGTGCGCCGTGCCGTCGACGGTCACGCTGCGCTCGGCCATCGCCTCGAGCAGCGCCGACTGCGTCTTGGCCGGCGCGCGGTTGATCTCGTCGCACAGGAGCACGTTCGCGAACAAGGGGCCGCGCCGGTAGCGGAAGTCGCCCTCGGCCGGGTGGAAGACGCTCGTGCCGGTCACGTCCGAGGGCATCAGGTCGGGCGTGAACTGGATGCGCTGGTAGCTGCCGCCGAGCGCCGTGGCGAGCGTGCGCACGGCGAGCGTCTTCGCCAGCCCCGGCGGCCCCTCGAGCAGCGCGTGCCCGCCCGCCAGCGCGGCCGCCAGGCAGTGCGTGACGACGTCCTCGAGCCCCACGAGCACGCGCGCGCTCTCCGCGCGCAGCGCCTCGCCCAGCCGCGCGGCCGCGCCGGACGGCGCGCCCTCCCCGCTCCGCTCGTCCATCGCAGCCTCCTTCATGAGCCCTCGCCTCCCGCGGCCGCCAGCCGCCCTTCCCAGCCGGCGAGCTCGCGGCCCAGCCGCTCGAGCTCGTCCTCGTCCGCCGCGCCGCGCGCGAAGGCCGCGCGCGCCTCCTCCCACGCCGGCTCGCCCAGTCGCGCGACGAAGAGCGCGCGCAGCGCGCCCTGCGTCGCGTCCTCGGAGGCCGCGCGCGCCGCGCCGCCCGTCAGGCGCCGCGCGACGCCCGTCGCGAGCGCGCGCGCGAGCAGGTCGAAGCGCCCCGCGCGCGCCAGGAAGCGCGCCTGCGCGCGCGCGCGCTCGCGCGGCGCGCCGCGCGCGAGCG
>CADEGS010000153.1:2950-10880 GCA_902826945.1 uncultured bacterium
CCGCGCGCCCTCGCGCGCGAACGGCCCGGCCCAGACCGCGCCCCACAAGAGCACGGCGAGAAGCGCCACCAGGTGCAGCGCGAGCCCGCGCCGCGCGGGGGCGAAGGCCAGCGCGAGCGGCGAGGGCGGCTCCCAGCCGCCGAGCGCGTACTCGTCGAAGACGAGCGCGCCCTCGGGCGCGAGCGCCTCGACCAGGCGCACCGCGAAGAGCGCGTCGTCCGCGCGCTCCAGGCGGCGGTTGTCGAGCAAGCCCTCGGCGCTCGTCAGGCACAGCCGCCCGCGGCCGACGGGGAGCACGAGCGCGAGCGCGCCGCCCTCCGCCTCGCGCGCCAGCACGCGGAAGGGAGCCGCCGTCTCGGAGGGCACGAGCGCGGTGCGCACCCCGCTCCCGAGCGCGAGCGTCTCGCCGCCGGCGAGCTCGGCGCGCAGGGTGCCCTTCGCGTCGCGCCGCACGATCCGCACCCCGCGCACGTCCTCGAGCCCGAGGTCGTCGGCGAGGAAGCCGCGCATGCGCTCGTCGTACGCCGCGAGGAGCACGCCGCCCTGCTCAAGGAAGCGGCGGTAGTGGCCGGGGTCGCGCCGGCGCACCGGCTGCGCGGGCCCCTGCTCCTGCGCGGGCCGCCAGCCCGGCGGCGCCGCGGGGACGCCGCCGAGGAACACGAGCCCCGTGCCTGCGGGCAGCTCGCCCGGCGGCCCGCTCCAGGCGCGCGCGTCCCAGCCCAGCTCGCGCAGGAGCAGCACGAGCGCGAGCCGGCCGCGCGGAGCGGTCGAGCGCGCGGAGCCCGGCGCCTCGCCGTCGGAGGCGGCCGGCGCGAGGAGCGCCAGCACGAAGAGCGTCCCGACGGCGGCCAGGACGAGCCGGCGCACGGCGCGCGCGCTCACCGCGCGGCCTCCACGTGGCCCGCGCACAGGTGGTCGAGGCGCTCGAGGTCGGCCTCGGCCACCGGCGCGCGCCCGAAGCGCTTGGCCTCGAGCTCGCCGAGCAGCCCCTCGACCAGCGCGCGCGCGTCGGGCTCGGGGCGGCCGCGGCGCAGGAGCTCGCGCTCGGTCCAGGCCGCGCGGAACTCGAGCGCGTGCTCGGCGCCGAGCGCGAGCACGAGCGCGAGCCCGTACTGGCGCAGCGCCTCGCGCGCGTCGCCGGCCGCGCGCGCCGCGCGCGCCGCGGCCAGCGCGGCGGCGGCGCGCGCTCCGAGCGCCGGCTGCGCCGCCTGCGACGCCAGCGACGCGGACGCGGGGCGCCGGTCGCGCAGCGCGTGCCACACCCACCAGGCGCCGAGCACGACCAGGAGGACCGGCAAGAGCTCCAGGAGCTGGCCGAGCACGCCGGGCAGACCATCGCCGTGCGGCGACAGCCGGTCCCAGAGCCGCTCGAGGCCCTGCTCGAGGGCGCTCTTCTTCTCCTGGAACTCGCTCCCCGCGAGCACGCGCTCGAGCGCGGCGCGCACGGCCTCGGGGTCGGCGGGCGCGCCGGCCGCCTGCGCGGCGGGCGCCATCAGGCCGCGCCTCCGCCCGCGGCGCGCCGCAGCGCGAGCGCGAGGTCGAGGCCCTCGGCGCGCACGCGCGCGTCGAGGTGGAAGACGGTGGCGACCGCGCTGCGGAACGAGAACCCGACCGCCTGCTGCACGCTCGCGACGAGCGCGAGCAGCAGGCTCGCGAGCGGGCCCGGCAGCGCGCCCTGCAGCGCCTCGCGCAGGCCGACCGCCTCCTGCACCTGCGTGAAGAAGGGCAGGACGAAGAGCAAGCTGACGCCGGTGCACGCGACCCAGCGCAGGAAGCCCGGGCCGTCGCCCCGCTCGGCGCGCGCGGCGCGCAGGCCGCGCGCCAGCGCGCCGCCGCCCTGCGGCTCGCGCTCGCCGAGCTCCGCGCTCGCCAGCGCGAAGGCGAACAGCGCGCGCTCGCACAGCCAGGCGAGCGGCACGGCCGGCACGAGGCAGGCGCACAGCCCGAAGGTCAGCGCCAGGCTCGTGGCGCCCGCGAGCAGGACCAGGGCCGGCAGGTGGCCGAGCAAGAGGAAGAGCGCGCGCCCGACGCCGAGCGGGCGCCCGAGGAGCGCGCTCGCCACGAGCATCGTCACGAGCGCGCGGCTCGCGGCCCAGGGCACGAGCACGAGGACGGGCAGCGCGAGGACGGCGGGCGAGTCGAGCGCGTCGGGGAGGCCCGGGCGCAGGCCGAGCTCGAGCGACTGCGCGACGCCCCAGGTCTCGCCGAGCAGGTGCAGCGGCAGGAGCAGCAGCGTCACGCTGCCGACCAGCGGACCGAAGCGCGGCACCCAGAGCTCGAACGCGCGGTCGAGCACGCGCGCGACGCCGAGCGGCCCGTCCAGCCCGAGGGTCTCGTCGTCGCGGCGCTCGGACGCCGCGGGCGCCCGCTCGGCCGCGAGGCGCCGGACCGAGACGCGCGCGACTCCCATCCCGCCGCCCGCCGGCCCGCGTCAGAGGTTGCCGAGGTAGATGGCCCCGGTCGGACAGTTGCGCGCGCAGGCGTGGTCGCGCGTGCACTCGTAGTTCGAGAGCTTGCGCACCTCGGCCTTGCCGTCGGTGGCCCAGAAGGCCTCCGTCTCGCACACCATCTCGCAGTTGCCGCAGCCGACGCAGGCGTTCGGGTCGATGCGGATCGAGACGTAGTCGCGCGGCGTGACCGGGCAGGCCAGCCCGTCGAGCGCGTCGTGGCGCGCGAGCTTGCGCGTGGCGGCGTGCGAGGTCAGGACGCGCAGCGCCTCCTCCTCGCCCAGGCGCACGACCTCGTGCACCTCCTCGAAGTCGAAGCGCGAGAGGTGGCCGACCTTGGGCTGCACGAGCACCGTGCGCCGGTCGGCGTGCATGTGCAGCCCCTGCTCGACGATCACCTCCTCGGCGATCTCGAAGGCGCGGTAGAGCGTCGAGAGCACGCGGTCGCGGTAGTTCGGCTGCTTGAAGGTGGCCTTGACGGTCAGGTCGACGGCCAGGATCAGCTCCGGGCGCAGGAGCTGCGCGAAGCGCAGCGGCAGCGCGTCGACGATGCCGCCGTCCATGTAGTGCAGGCCGCCGCGCTCGAAGGGCTCGAAGATGCCGGGCAGGCAGCACGAGGAGTACACCGCGTCCACGAGCGAGATGTCGGCGAAGCCCGGCGCGCCCCAGAAGGCGAGCCCGCCCGTCTCGAGGCACACCGCGTTGCAGTAGAAGGGCTTCTGCAGCTCGCCGAACGTGCAGCGCGGCAGGATCTCCTCCAGCCGCTGGCGGAAGAGGTCGCCGCGGTACACGCTCGGGGCGCGCATGCCCTTGAGCAGGAACTTCACGAAGTTCAGCCGGAAGTAGTCCTCCTTCTGGAGGCCGGAGACGATCGTCTCCATCTGCTCGGTGCCGAAGCCGCCGGCGGCCATGGCGCCGATCAGGGCGCCGATGCTGGTGCCGATGACGGCGTCGTAGCCGATCCCCAGGCGCTCCATCGCCTTGAGCACGCCGACGTGCGCCATGCCGCGCATGCCGCCGCCGCCCAGCACGAGCACGGTGCGCGGTCGCTCGGGGAGGAGCGACGTCGCGGCCGGCGGAGCCGGGCGAGCTCCCGGGCTGGGTTGCGTCATGGTTCGCGCCGGCGGGGCCGGAGCCGCGTCAGATGTTGCCCGGCGGCGGCGGCGCTGTCCACGCCGGCGGGCATCCCGCGCGCGGCGTTGGATTCCGCGCGCGAAAAGGATCCAATGCGCGAGCGTCCCGCGCGCCGCGCGGGGCTCGCGACGCGTGAGCATTCCAGAGCGCAGCATCGTCCTCGCCGCCGGGCTGCGGCTGCCGCAGGCGCGCGCGGGCGGCGCCTACGCGCGCGAGGACGCGGGGCACCTGGGCGCGGCGCTGGCGCGCGAGCTCCTGGCGCGCACGGGCCTCGACGCGGCGCTGCTCGACGAGGTCATCGTGGGCTGCGTCGGGCCGCCGCACGACCAGGCCAACGTGGCGCGCGTCGTGGCGCTGCGCGCCGGCGTGCCGCGCGGGATCCCGGCCTACACCGTCGGGCGCAACTGCGCCAGCGGCATGCAGGCGGTGACCTCGGCCGCCACGCGCATCCGGGCCGGCGAGGGCTCGCTCTACCTGTGCCTGGGCGTGGAGGTGATGAGCGCCTACCCGCTCGTCTGGAACCGCCCCGCGACCGACTTCTTCGCGCACCTCGCGCGCCAGCGCACGGCGCTCGGCCGGCTGCAGGCGCTGGCGCGCTTCCGGCCGGGCATGCTGAAGCCCCGGGTGGCGCTGACCGAGGGGCTGACGGACCCGGTCTCGGGGCTGATCATGGGCCGCACGGCCGAGGTCCTGGCGCGCGAGTTCGGCGTCAGCCGCGAGGAGGCCGACCGCTACGCCCTGCGGAGCCACGAGCGCGCCCGCGCGGCGCGCGACTCCGGCCGGCTCGGGCGCGAGATCGTGCCGCACCTGCCGCTCGGCGCGCGCGCCGGCGCGGGGTCGCTCGCGAGCGACGACGGGATCCGCGACGACCAGTCGCTCGAGGCGCTGGCGAAGCTCAAGCCCTACTTCGAGAAGCCCGACGGGATCGTGACGGTCGGGAACTCGTGCGGGATCACCGACGGCGCCGCCGCGCTGCTCGTCGCGGGCGAGGAGCGGGCGCGCTCGCTCGGCCTGCGGCCGCTGGCGCGCCTGCGCGGCTGGGCCTGGTCGGGCTGCGACCCCGCGCGCATGGGCATCGGGCCGGTGCACGCGAGCGCGCGCCTGTTCGCGCGCACCGGCGTGTCGCTCGCCGACTGCGGCGTGGTCGAGCTGAACGAGGCCTTCGCCGCGCAGGTCCTGGCCTGCCAGCGCGCCTTCGCCAGCGACGCGTACGCGCAGGAGTACTTCGGCGCGCCGCGCGCGCTCGGCACGCTCGAGGACGCGCGGCTCAACCCGAACGGCGGCGCGATCGCGATCGGGCACCCCGTCGGCGCGACCGGCGCGCGGCTGCTCCTGACCGCGGCGCACGAGCTCGCCGCGGGCGACCACGAGCTCGCGCTCGCGACCCTGTGCATCGGCGGCGGGCAGGGCGGCGCGTGCCTGCTGGAGAGGGTGGCGTGAGCGACTTCCAGGGCCTGCCGCTCGCGCCCGACGCCCCGCCGCCGGGCGCCTGCGTGCGCCGCGTGACGCCCGAGGAAGGCGTCGTGCGCCTGCACCTCGAGCCGCCGCACCGGCCGAAGCTGGCGGTGCTCGACGTGCCGCTCCTGCGCGACCTCGACCTGGCGCTCGACGGGCTGCGCACGGGCGGCGTGCGCGGGCTCGTGATCACCGGGCGCGAGCCGCTCTCCTTCGCCGCCGGCGCCGACGTGGACGCCATGGCCGAGGTGACCGACCCCGCCCTCGCGGGCCGCCTGGTCGCCGCCGGGCAGCAGGTGTTCCAGAAGCTCTGGCGCCTGGGCCGCGAGGGCGGCGGGCGCATCCGGACGGTGGCCGCGGTCGGCGGCGCGGTGCCGGGCGGGGCGTGCGAGCTCGCGCTCGCCTGCGACCGCATCCTGCTCGCCGACGACCCGAAGACGCGCATCGGGCTGCCCGAGGTGAAGCTCGGCATCTTCCCCGGCTGGGGCGGCACGCAGCGCCTGCCGCGGCGCACGGGCGTGCCGGTCGCGCTCGAGCTGATCCTGGCCGGGAAGCTCCTGCCCGCACGGCCGGCGCTCGCGCGCGGCGTGGTCGACCGGCTGACGCAGCCCGAGTACCTCTGGCGGATCGCCGACGCGATCGCGGCCGGGCGCATCAAGGTCGAGCGGCGCGCGCGGCGCCCGCTCGCGCGCTGGCTCGTGGACCGCAACCCGCTGGCCGGCGCGCTGATCG
The DNA here is from genome assembly GCA_902826945.1 of uncultured bacterium. Next base: position 8,719 of record CADEGS010000153.1, read on the forward strand.
CCGCGCGCGCGCGCAAGAGCGTGCTGGCAGAGACGCGCGGCCACTACCCCGCGCCGCTCGCCGCGCTGCCGCTCGTCGTGCGCGCGCCGCGCGTGCGCCTCGAGCAGGGGCTGCGCGACGAGCTCGACGCGGTGCGCCCGCTGATCGTCGGGCGCACGGCGAAGAGCCTGGTGCGCCTGTTCCGCCTGTCCGAGGCGGCGAAGCGCCTCGGGCGCCTCTCCGACGGCTCGAGCGCGCCGGGCGTGGCGCGCGCGGCGGTGGTCGGCGCGGGCGTCATGGGCGCGGGCATCGCGAGCCTCTTGGCCGAGAAGAAGGTCGAGGTGCGCCTGCGCGACCTCGACGCGCGCCAGCTCGACGCGGCGCAGCTCGCGCACCGCGCCGAGATCGCGCGCCTGCTCTCCAGGCGGCGCCTCGAGCGCCACCAGGCCGACGCGGCGATCGACCGCCTGGAGGTGACGACGACCGCGCTCGGCTTCGGGCGCTGCGCGCTCGCGATCGAGGCGGTGGCGGAGAAGCTCGCGGTGAAGCGCGCCGTGCTGGGCGAGCTCGCGCGGCTCCTGCCGAAGGGCGCGCTGCTCGCGACGAACACCTCGTCGCTCTCGGTGGCGGACATCGCGGCCGAGCTGCCGGAGCCCGAGCGCGTGGTCGGGATGCACTTCTTCAACCCGGTGCGCGCCATGCCGCTGGTCGAGGTCGTGCGCGGCCCGCGCACCTCCGACGCGGCCGTGGCGCGCGTGGCGCGCCTGGCGCTCGACCTCGGCAAGACGCCGGTGGTCGTGGCCGACGTGGCCGGCTTCCTCGTGAACCGCGTGCTCGGCCCCTACCTCGACGAGGCGCTGCGTCTGCTCGCCGCGGGCGTGGACCCCGAGGCGATCGACCGCGCGCTGGTCGGCTTCGGCATGCCGATGGGGCCGTGCGAGCTGCTCGACGAGGTCGGCCTCGACATCGCGAGCCACGCCGGCGCGTCGCTCGAGGCGGCCTACGGCGCGCGCATGCGCGGCTCGCGCTTCCTGGCGCCGGCGCTCGACGCGGGCGAGCTGGGCAAGAAGAGCGGGCGCGGGATCTGGATCTGGGAGCGCGCGGGCGCGCGCGCGACGAAGCAGGGCCCGAACCCGCGCCTGGTGCGCGGGCCGCGCGCGGCCGAGCCGCGGCCCGACGAGCTGGTCGACCGCTGCACGCTGGCGATGGTGAACGAGGCCGTGCGCTGCCTCGACGAGCGCGTCGTCGCCGGGCCGGGCGAGCTCGACCTCGCGACCGTGTTCGGCACCGGCTTTGCGCCCTTCCGCGGCGGCGTGCTGCGCCACGCCGAGGCGCTGGGGCTCCCCGCGGTGGTCGAGCGGCTGCGCGCGCTGCAGCGCCTGCCCGAGATCGCCGCCGACCAGGACCACGCCCAGCGCTTCGAGCCGGCGCCGCTGCTCGAGCGCCTGGCGCGCGAGGGGAAGGGCTTCGATGCGGCCGGCTGAGACGAGCTTCGTGCGCGGCCTGTTCCAGGGGCGCGCCCGGCCCGAGCCGATCGTCCCCTTCCCCGCGCCGGCGCCGGAGGAGCGCGAGACGATCGACGAGGTCGTGACGATGGTGCGCGACTGGGCCGAGGGCGCGATCGACCCGCGCGCGATCGACGAGGCGAAGCGCATCCCCGACGCGGTCATCGACGGGCTGCGCGAGCTCGGCCTGTTCGGGCTGACGATCGAGGAGCGCTTCGGCGGCGCGGGCCTGGGCCAGGTCGCCTACGCGCGCGTGATGGAGGCCGTCGCGCATCGCTGCGCCTCGACCGTGACCGTGCTCGGCGCGCACCTCGGGATCGGGATGAAGGGGCTCTCGCTCTACGGCAGCGAGGCGCAGAAGGAGCGCTGGATGCCGGGCCTCGCCGCGGGCGAGCGGCTGGCCGCCTTCGCGCTGACCGAGGCCTCGGCCGGCTCCGACGCGGCCGCGCTGCGCACGACCGCCGAGCGCACGCGCGCGGGCTGGGTGCTGAGCGGCCGCAAGGTCTGGATCACGAACGCCGACCGCGCCGGGCACCTGACGCTCTTCGCCCGCACGCCGCACCCCGGGCGCGCGGACGCGCCGCTCCTCGAGCGCCCGATCTCCGCCTTCTTCGTCCCGGCCGACGCGCCCGGCGTCACGATCGGCGCGCCCGAGGACAAGATGGGCCTGCGCGGCTC
>CADEGS010000154.1 GCA_902826945.1 uncultured bacterium
GCGATCAAGGCCTTCCACCTGCACCGGCGCCAGACCGACGTCTGGTACGTGCCGCCGAGCGACAAGCTGCTGCTCGTCGTGGCCGACGTGCGCGCCGGCTCGCGCACCGAGGGCGTCGTGCAGCGCATCGTGCTCGGCGACGGCAACTCGCGCCTGGTGCGCATCCCGCCCGGCGTCGCGCACGGCGCGCGCAACCTGCGCCCGGCCGCGCCGTCGGTGATCGTCTACTTCGTGGACGTGCAGTTCTCGACGGGCGAGGAGTGCGACGAGGGGCGCCTGCCCTGGGACCACTTCGGCGCGCAGGTGTGGGAGGTCGAGCGGGGCTGAGCGCGGGGCGGACAGGCTGAGGCCGCGGAGCCGGAACCCCCTGGGGCCTGCGGGCAGGGCCGCCTTCGCTGGAGCGGGGCTTGCGGCCGGGGTCGCGTGCTTGCGTGCCTCGGGTGGGGCTGCGTAGGACGGGAGGAGGCGGAGGCGCGTGCTTCCGTCGCTGCGCGACAATGGGGTCGCGCCTGCGGCGCGACGAGGCCTGCGGCGCTACGGCGCTGCCGCGCCGGCCGCGGCCATGCGGCCGCGGGGCTGAGCCTCGAGGTCCGAGGATCCTCGCGAGGCGCGAGGATCCTCGGACCTCGAGGCTCAGCCCTCGACGATCGCGATCATCCGCTCCAGCGCGCGCCGCGCGTCCGCCACGAGCGCCGCGCGCTCGGCCGCGCCGAGCCGCTCGCGCGCCATCGTGCGCTCGTCGACCACGTCGCCCGCCAGCACGCGGTTCGCGGGCGGCGGCGCGCCGCGCCGCAGGAGGTCCAGCAGCCCCGCCAGGTGCGGCGGGTCGTTGCGGCTCATCGTCGCGCACCCGCAGCCCGCCTGGTCGGAGCCGGGCACGTCGGCCAGGTGCACGACCTCGACGCCGCGCGCGCCGCCTTGGGTGCGCGCGTTGCGCACGAAGTGGCCCTCGGTGCCGATCGCCAGGCGCGCGCCGCGCGGCGCGGCCATGACCTCCTTCCAGAGGTAGTTCGTGCTGCCCGATCCGTCCGCGGCCTGCACGACCTCGAGCGGCGACTCGGGGTGCACCAGCACGCGCACGCCGCGCTCCTTCCAGTAGGCGACCATCTCCGGCGTGAAGATCGTGTGCACGCCGCAGTGCGAGGCCCACAGGAGCACGCGCGCGCGGTCGAGCGCGGCCAGGCCGCCCGCCACGTCCTCGATGCGCGGCGCGCCGCGGCGCGGGTCGGGCAGCGTCACGACGCGCTCGGTCGGGATTCCCAGGCGCGCGGCGGCGTTGCGCCCCAGGTGCTGGTCGGGCACGAACAGCACGCGCTCGCTCCGCTCGAGCGCCCAGGCGAGCACGCGCTCGGCGTTCGAGCTCGTGCACACCGCGCCGCCGGTGCGCCCCGCGAGCGCCTTCAGCCGCCCCGAGGTGTTCATGTACGCGACGCAGGCGAGGCCGGCGCCGTAGCGCTCCTCGAGCTGGTCGGCGACCGGCAGCACCATGTGGTCCTTGGCCAGCATCTCCATCGTGCAGCCGGCCTTGGGGTTCGTGATCCACACCGCCTGGTCGTCGTGCGCGAGGATCGCGATCGTCTCGGCCATGAAGTGCACGGCCGACTCGACGATGACCTTCTTCTCCGGCCGGCTGCGCGCCGCCAGCGCGAGCTGGTAGCTGTCGGAGACGCTGCCGCCGTAGTGCTCGACGAGCTTCACGATCTCGCCGCCCATGTAGAAGTGGGCGAGCAGCAGGAGCGCGTCGCCGAAGTGCTCGCGCGCCGGCCGCACGTAGCGGTCCATCCAGCCGAGCACCGTCTGCGGGCGGCGGTCGGGCAGGGCCAGGTACTCCTCGGCGTAGGGCTGGAGCTCGGGCTGGTACCAGTCGAGCGGCAGGTCCGACTGGCACACGGGGAGCTCCGGCGCGAGCACCATCCCGGTGCCTTCGATCCGGGCGGAAGACATCCCGAGAGGATAGCGGATCCGCCCGCCGCGCCGCGCGCGCGCGGGCCGCCGTGCTACGCTCCCGCGCCGAGGCGAGCGAGCGTGCGGAGCGTGTGCGTGCTGGGGGCCACCGGCCTGGTCGGGCGGGAGATGCTGCGCTGCCTGGAGCAGCGCGCCTTCCCGCTGGAGCGGCTGGCGCTGCTCGCCTCGGAGGCGGGCGGCGAGCGGCGGCTCCCCTTCCGCGGCCGCGAGCTGCCCGTCGTCCCGGCCACCCCCGCGGCCTTCGAGGGCGTCGAGCTGGTGCTCAGCGCCGCCTCGCGCGAGGCCAGCCGCGCGCTCGTGCCGGCCGCGCTCGAGCGCGGGGCGGTCGTGGTCGACAACTCGAGCGCCTTCCGCCTGGATGAGGGCGTGCCGCTGGTCGTGCCCGAGGTGAACGCGCACCGGCTCGCGGGCCGCCCGCGCCTGGTCGCGAACCCGAACTGCTCGACGATCCAGCTCGTGTGCGCGCTGGCGCCGCTGTGCGCCGCGGCCGGGCTCGAGCGCGTGCAGGTCGCGACCTACCAGAGCCTGTCGGGGGCCGGGGCGGCGGCGCTGGCCGCGCTCGACGCCTCCGGGACGGCCGGCCTCGACGCCGTCCCCGCGATCGGCGCCTTCGACGAGCACGAGCGCTGCGAGGAGGAGGCCAAGCTGGCCCTGGAGACGCGCAAGATCCTCGAGCAGGACGTGCCGGTGGACGCGCTGTGCGTGCGGGTCCCGACGCGCGTGGGGCACGGCGAGGCGGTGTGGGTCACGACGCGCGAGCCGCTCACGGCGGCGCGCGCCATGGAGCTGCTCGCCGCCGCCGAGGGCGTGGCCTGCGACGGCGCGCGCGGTTACGCGACGCCGCGCGCGGTGGCGGGCACCGACCTCGTGCGCGTCGGGCGCGTGCGCTCCTGCGGCGAGCGCACGCTCTCGATGTGGGTCGTGGCCGACAACGTGCGCAAGGGCGCGGCGCTCAACGCCGTGCAGATCGCCGAGCGGCTGCGCGCGCGCGCCTGAGCGCGGCTCACTCCGCGGCCTGGAACGGGTAGCGCCAGTCCGCGGGCGGCACGAAGCTCTCCTTGATCGTGCGCGGCGACACCCAGCGCATCAGGTTCAGGATCGAGCCGGCCTTGTCGTTCGTGCCCGAGGCGCGCGAGCCGCCGAACGGCTGCTGGCCGACGACGGCGCCGGTGGGCTTGTCGTTGACGTAGAAGTTGCCGGCGGCGAAGCGCAGCGCCGCCGTCGCGCGCGCGACCGCGGCGCGGTCCTCGGCGAAGAAGGCGCCGGTCAGCGCGTACTCGGAGCCGTTCGCGCACAGCGCGAGCGCCTCCTCCAGGCGCGCGTCCTCGTAGACGTGGATGGAGAGCACCGGCCCGAAGAGCTCGGTGCGCATCGTGTCGTACGCGGGGTCGCTGGCCTCGATCACGGTCGGCTGCACGAACCAGCCGACCGAGTCGTCGCACTCGCCGCCCAGGACGACGCGCGCGCGGCCGCCGGCCTGGCGCGCGGCGTCGATCGCGGCCTTCTGCTTCTGGAAGGAGCCGGCGTCGATCACGGCGCCGACGAAGTTGCGGAAGTCGCGCACGTCGCCCATGCGCACGTCGGCCAGCATGGCCGCCATGCGCTCGAGCAGGTCCGGCCACAGGCTGCGCGGCACGTAGGCGCGGCTGGCGGCGGAGCACTTCTGGCCCTGGTACTCGAAGGCGCCGCGCACGAGCGCGACCGCCAGCGACTGGCGATCGGCCGAGGGGTGCGCGAAGACGAAGTCCTTGCCGCCGGTCTCGCCGACGATGCGCGGGTACTGCCCGTAGCGCGCGATGTTGCTCCCGATCGTGCGCCACAGGTCCTGGAACACGCCCGTCGAGCCGGTGAAGTGCACGCCGCCCAGGCGCCCGTCGGCCAGCACCGGGTCGCCGACCTTGGCCCCCGAGCCGGGCACGAAGTTGATCACGCCCGCCGGCAGGCCCGCGGCCTGCAGGAGCTCCATGATCAGGTGGTTCGAGAGGATCGACGTCGAGGCCGGCTTCCACACGCACGTGTTGCCGAGCAGCGCCGGCGCCGTCGGCAGGTTGCCCGCGATCGACGTGAAGTTGAACGGCGTGACGGCGAACACGAAGCCGTCCAGCGGACGGTGCTCGAGGCGGTTCCAGCAGCCGGGCGAGGAGGCGGGCTGCTCCTGCATCAGGCGCTCGGCGAAGCGCACGTTGAAGCGGAAGAAGTCGATCAGCTCGCAGGCGGAGTCGATCTCCGCCTGGTGCGCCGTCTTGGACTGCACGAGCATCGTGGCGGCGTTCACGCGCGCGCGCCAGGGCCCGGCCAGCAGGTCGGCGGCGCGCAGGAAGACGCTCGCGCGCTCCTCGAAGGTCGTCGCCTGCCAGGCGGCGCGCGCGGCGCTGGCGGCATCGATGGCGCGCGCCACCTCGGCCGCGCCCGCGCGGTGGAAGACGCCCAGCGCGTCGTGGCGCATGTGCGGCATCACGAGCGGCTGGGTGTCGCCCGTGCGCACCGCCTGGCCGCCGATCGCGAGCGGCACGTCGAAGCGCTCGGCGCTCATGCGCGCGAGCTCGGCCTTGAGCTCGGCGCGCTCGGGGGAGCCGGGGGCGTAGGAGCGCACGGGCTCGTTCGCCGGGAGGGGGGTCTGGAAGGTGCTCATCGCGAGGGTCGGAGGTCGTGCGCGGCGCGGCGCGCGCCCGCGAGGCGCAGAGGCTATGCGCCCCGGGCGGTCGTGTCGACCGCCGGCGGTCCGGGGGGGTTGCGCGGGCGCGGGGCCGGGCCATGATGGCTCGCTTCGGCGCGCGGCGCAGGCCGCGGGCCGCCCCACGCCCGCATGTCCGCCTTCCTGCTCCTGCGCCAGTGGCTCGAGCGACGGCTCGAGCCCAAGCCCCTGGGCTGGCTGCGCGAGTCCCTGCGGGAGATCGCGCAGGGGCCGCCGCCGGCGCGGCTGGGCGCGCTCTTCGCGCTGGCGTCGCGCCACGTGCCGCGCGCGGCGCTGGCGCCCGACGAGCGCGACCTGGAGGCGGCCGGGCGCGCCGTCCCGCTGTGGAGCCCCGAGCGCTGGACGCTGCGCGAGACGGCGCGCGTCGCGCTGCTCCTGGCGCACCCGGACCTGCCGCACGAGGCCGGCGCGCTGGCGGTCGAGGAGCTCTTCCGCTACGCCGACGAGGGCGAGCTGTGCGCGCTGTGCCGCGCGCTGGCGCTCGTGCCGGCCGGCGAGCGCTTCGTCGCGCGCGGGCGCGAGGGCTGCCGCTCGAACATGCGCAGCGTCTTCGAGGCCGCGGCCCTGGACACGCCCTACCCGCTGCGCTGCTTCGACGAGGAGGCCTTCCGCCAGGCGGCGATCAAGTGCCTGTTCGTCGAGGCGCCGCTGTGGCGGCTCGTCGGCCTGGACGAGCGGCTCTCGCCCGAGCTCGCGCGCATGGCGCTCGACCTGGCCGACGAGCGCCGCAGCGCGGGCCGCGGCGTGCCGCCCGAGCTGTGGCTGTGCCTGGGAGAGCACGGCGGCGAGCGCGGCCTGCGCGCGCTCGAGCGCGAGCTCGACCCCGCCAATCCGAGCCGCGCCGGCCGGCGCGCGGCCGCGCTCGGGCTGGCGCGCGCCGGCGCCGGCGAGCGGCTCGGCGCGCTGCTCGCGAGCGAGGCCGACCCGCTCGTGCGCCGGAGCATGGAGGCCGCCCTCGCGGGCGCCCTCGCCGGACCGTTCTTCCGCCAGCTCGACGGAGGCTCCTGATGCGCTTCTTCGACCCCCACATCCACGTCACCAGCCGCACCACCGACGACCTCGAGCGCATGGCGCAGGCCGGCGTGCGCGCCGTGATCGAGCCCGCCTTCTGGGTCGGCCAGCCGCGCACCAGCGTGGGCACGTTCGTGGACTACTTCGCCAGCCTGCTCGGCTGGGAGCGCTTCCGCGCGGCGCGGTTCGGGATCCGCCACTACTGCGCGATCGGGCTGAACGCCAAGGAGGCGAACGACGAGCGCCTGGCGCGCGGGGTGCTCGAGCTCCTGCCGCGCTACGCGCTGAAGGAGGGCGTCGTCGCGGTGGGGGAGATCGGCTTCGACGAGATCACGCCGGCCGAGGAGCGCGCGTACCAGGAGCAGCTCGCCTTCGCGAACGAGCACGACATGGTCGTGATGGTGCACTCGCCGCACCGCGACAAGAAGCGCGGCATCGAGCGCTCGATCGCCATCGCGCGCGAGCACGGCTTCGCGATGGAGCGCCTGGTCGTGGACCACAACAACGAGGAGACCGTCGAGGCCACGCTGGAGAGCGGCGCCTGGGCGGCCTTCACGATCTACCCGCACACGAAGATGGGCTCCGAGCGCATGGTCGCGATCGTGCAGCGCTACGGCAGCGAGCGGGTGATCGTGGACAGCTCGGCCGACTGGGGCGTCTCCGACCCGCTGGCGGTGCCGCGCACGGCGCGCCTGATGCTCGAGCGCGGCATCGACGAGGAGAGCGTGCGGCGCACGACCTGGCAGAACGCGCTCGACGCCTACGCGCAGTCGGGGCAGATCGACGAGGCCGAGCTCCTGGCGCAGCCGGCCATCGACCAGACCGAGCTCTTCGCCGACAACTCGGTGCTGCGCGGCCAGGAGCCGCGCGTCGACGCGCCGGTGCCGAGCTGACGGCTACCCGCGGCGCGCCTCGATCTCGCCCGGCCGCGCGCTCGAGGGCAGCGGCGCGCCGAGCTTCAGCAGCCCGGCGGCGTTCGCGTGCAGGATGTGCCCCTTGGCGCGCGCGTCGAGGCCGCACGCGCCCAGCGCCTCGCGCTGGGCCACCAGCACGTCGTTGCGCCAGCCGCGCGGGAAGCCGGTCGAGTCGGTGCCGAACAGGATGCGCTGGCTGCCGAACACGCCCAGCGCGCGCTCGAAGACGTCGGCCAGGCGCAGCGCGCTCTCCTGCGTCGCCGTCCAGGCGTTCGACGAGCTGGTGTCCACGTACACGTTGGGGCACTGCGCGCCGGCCATCAGCGTCTCGCGGAACATGCCGGCGCCGAAGTGCGGGATCACGAAGCGCACGCGCGGATGGCGGTCGGCGGCCGGGATCAGGTGCAGAGGGTTCGCCAGGCTCGGGTCCTGGTCGCGCGGGATGGCGAAGGCGTCGCGCAGCGGCAGGCGCAGCAGGCCGCAGTGCACGAAGGCCACGGCCGCGTCCTCGGCCAGCACGTCCAGCACCTCGGACAGCTCGGGACCGTCCAGGCGGAAGCGGTGCTGCGCGGGCAGGAAGAAGAGGCCCGAGAAGCCCGCGTCGAGCAGCGCGCGCGCGCGGCGCGCGGCGCCCTTGGCGCGCGGGTCGAGCACGGCCACGGCGCTGACGCGGCCGCCGGCGTGCGGCAGGCATTCGGCCAGCGCGTCGGCCTCCTGCGGGACGCCGGCGATGCTGACCATGTGCTGCACGCCGTAGCGCTCCATCTCGCCCAGCCAGCGCTGCAGGAGCTCGACGTGGGCGCGCGGCGGCGCCTCGAGGGCGAGCTCGCGGGCCACGCGCTCGACCCGGTCGGCGGGCGTCCCCGGCAGCGGCGACAGCTCGGCCAGCGCGTCGAAGAAGGCGCGCGAGAAGAGGTGCGTGTGGAAGTCGATCAGTGCGGCCATGGTCGCCTGGGGCTCGGGGTTCGGGGACGGCACGCGGATCCGGGGCGCGCGCCGGCGCGCACGAGACTAGTCCTGGAGCGCCGTGCCGCCACCGGTCACGTACGCGAACTCGTTGTTCCAGTCGCGGCTGGCGCAGCGGAAGAAGCCCTTGTTGCGCGCGGCGAAGTCGGGCGTCTCGAAGTTGCGGATCCCCAGCACGTAGAACTTGCCGTCGCCGCCGCAGCCGTAGCTGCCGTTGCCGTAGACGTAGTAGCGGTAGTGGTACGTCGCGTCGTTGATCGGGTCGACGGGCGGCTCCTCCAGGTACCCGGCGACGACCAGCGCGCTGATGAAGTCGCCGTCGTGCGAGACGTCCCAGCCGCCGTAGGAGCTGTTCGAGTCGGACGGGGGGTACTCGCCCTTGTCCCAGTAGTACTGCTCGATCGCGTTGCGGATCGTCTTGACGTCGGCCAGGCGCCGCGCGTCGCGGGTGGCCTGCAGGTGGTCCTTCACGCGCGGCACCAGCACCCCCGAGAGGATGGCCAGGATCGAGATCACGACCACGAGCTCGATCAGGGTGAATCCGGGACGCTGAGGGTGCTTCTTCATCGGTTCCTGGGCCGCTCCGGCGCCGCCGCGCGCCGGCCGGGGGGGTCTATCGGCAAGCCTTTCCCGGTGCTGAAGGCGGGCCGGGGGAAACGCGCCGCGCTCCCGCGGCGGGGCCCTCATCGGTCCCACCGCGGCCGCCGCCGGACCCGCTACGCAACTCGAACCCGCGACCGGGGCGGTGGCGGCCCGCGGGGCCGCGCGGCTCCCCGCCCGCGGGCGACTACAGTAGGCGCATGGAGCGCTGGTCCGTCGAGGTCGACAAGCAGTACCTGAAGTTCTCCGCCGCGCACTTCCTGATCTTCCCGGACGGGAGCGCCGAGCGGCTGCACGGCCACAACTACCGCGTCTCCGCCGCGCTCGAGGGCCGCCTGACGCGCTTCGGCCTGGTGATCGACTTCCAGCACGTGAAGCCGGTCGTGCGCGCGCTGTGCGACGAGCTCGACGAGCACTGGATCGTGCCCGGCCAGCACCCCGAGCTGCGCGTCGCAGCGCGCGACGACGGCCACACCGAGGTCGTCTACCGCGACCGGCGCTACCTCGCGCCGGCGCAGGACGTGCTGGTCCTGCCGGTGAACAACACCAGCGCCGAGAACCTGGCCGCGCACCTCGGGCGCGAGCTCCTGCGCCGCCTGGGCGAGCGCTTCCCCGACCTCGCGGTGCACCGCCTGCGCCTGGCGGTCGAGGAGACGCCGGGCCAGCGCGGCGTGTGGCGCTACGAGCCCGCGTGAGCGTCCCAGGCGCGCTCGAGCGCGGCGCGCGTGATCGCGCCGTGGCTCGCGTGCCAGGCGCAGCCGCCTGCGGCGAGGAGCAGCGCCTGCGGCGACTCGTGCCGCACGCCGGTGCGCGCCGCCAGCGCCTGCGAGAGCGGGCGCGCGCCGAGCACGTCCACGATCCCGGCGGGGACGTCGGGCCGCGCCGCGAGGAACGCCTCGAGCTCGCGCAGCGCGCGCGCGCTGACCGGGCAGATCGGCGAGTGCTTGAAGACGAGCAGCGCCCCGTCCTCGAGCCGCGCCGCGAGCGCTCCGTCGTCCGCCAGGGTCGCCAGCGTCACCGCACCGCCTCCGCCGCGCCGGCGCGCGCGGCGCCCAGGCCGAAGGCGGTCGCCTCGGCCACGCGCACGCGCACGAGCGCGCCGACCTCGTGCGCCTCGCCCGGCACGCTGACCGGCAGCCCGTGCACCGTGCGGCCCTTGAGCGTCCCCGCGCGCCGCGGCGAGGGCTCCTCGAGGAAGGCCTCGGTCGTGCGGCCGATCCAGGCGCGCATGCGCCCCAGCGCGACCTCCTCGGCGCGCCGCAGCAGCCGGTGGTTGCGCTCGCGCTTGCGCTCGCGCGGCACGTCGTCCGCCAGCGCGGCGGCGCGCGTGCCGGGCCGCGGGTCGTACTGGAACACGTAGCTCTGCGCGAAGCCGACCTCGCCCAGGAAGGCCTCGGAGGCGGCGAAGTCCTCCTCGCTCTCGCCCGGGAAGCCGACGATCCAGTCGGAGCCGAGCTCGAGGTCGGGCACCGCCTCGCGCAGGAGCGCGACGCGGCCGCGGTAGAGCTCCGTCGTGTACCCGCGCCGCATGCGGCGCAGCACCGCGTCCGAGCCCGACTGCGCGGGCAGCGGCAGGAAGCGGTCCACCTTGGGGCACTCCGCGATCGCCGCCGCCAGGGCGGGCGTCACGTAGGAGGGGTGCAGCGTGATCAGGCGGATGCGCGCGAGCCCGTCGAGCTCCTGCAGCGCGCGCAGGAGGTCGGCCAGCGCCGGCCGGCCGGCGCGCCCGGCGCCGCGCGGCCCGGAGGGGCCGGGCGCGGGCAGGTCCTCGCCGTAGGCGTCGATCGTCTGGCCGAGCAGCGTGATCGCGCGCGCCCCGCCGGCGACCATCCAGCGCGCCTCGTCGACGAGCTCGGCCACGGGACGGCTCTGCACGCGCCCGCGCACGGTCGGCACGATGCAGAAGGTGCAGTTCAGGTCGCAGCCGCGCATCACGGCCAGGTAGCCGCACAGGCCGCCCGCGTAGACCTCGTCGCGCCGGTCCACGCGCACCTCGGAGGCCATGTCCGTCGCGAGCAGCCGCGCGGGGGTGCCGGGCGCGCGCTCGGGGTCGGCGCGGCGCGCGCGCAGCTCGTCCACGAGCTCGGGCAGGCGCTGGATCTCGCGCGTGCCGCACACGAGGTCCACGTGCCCGGCGCGGCCGAAGATCGCCTCCTCGGCGCGCTGCGCCATGCAACCGAGCACGCCGACGACGAGCTCGGGACGGCGCTCCTTGGCCTGCTTGAGCGCGCCCAGCCACGACCAGACCCGCTCCTCGGCGTGGTCGCGCACCGAGCACGTGTTGAAGAGCAGCACGTCCGCGTCCTCGGGGCGCTCGGTCAGGCGGTAGCCCTCCGCCGCGAAGCGCCCCTCGACAAGGAGCGAGTCGTACTTGTTCATCTGGCAGCCGAACGTCACGACGTGGACGGCGGGCTGCGCGGGGGAGGCGGCGCGGGGCTCGCCGGCGCGCGTGCGGACGCGGGGCTGGGTCATGGCCGGGGGCGGGGGATTCTGCCAGAAAGGGCGCGGTCCTGGCCACCGCGCCCGCGGAGGCGGCGCTCCGACGAGGGGTCTGGAAAGCACAGGGCCCGCGGCTTGCGCCGCGGGCCCTGGCCCTTGGTCACGCGAGCGTGACCGAAGCTCGTCTTCGGATCCCGATCAGCCGCCGACAGCCATGTCGCAAGCGGAGGTCAGGGCGAAGGGCGTCACGCCGAAGGCGCAGATCGCCTGGATGCAGA
>CADEGS010000155.1:0-5204 GCA_902826945.1 uncultured bacterium
GGCCTGGGGCTGGTCGTCGCTCTCGCCGGCGGCTGGCTCGCGGCGCGCCTGGCGCGCGCGCCGGGCTGGCGGCGCGAGCTCGTCCTGCCCCTCGCCGCGGGGGGCCTGGCGGCGCTCGCGGGCGCCGGCGGCCCGCCGGCCAGCCGGCCCGGTCCGCTGGTCCTGCTCGTGCAGCCGGGCTTCCCGCAGGAGCGCAAGCGCTACGACGACCCGCGCGTGAACTTCGCCGCCTCGCGCGCGCTGACGCTCGAGGCGATCGCGGCCGCGGACGAGCCGCCGGACCTGGTCGCGTGGGGCGAGTCGATGCTCTACGTGCCGATCGGGGAGGACCTCGAGGGCGCCCTGGAGCGGGGCGCGCGCTCGCCGGAATGGCAGATGCCGATCGACGCCCGGATCGTCGAGGCGATCGCCGACGATGAGCAGGCACTCGTGCGCGAGGCCCTGCTCGCGCGCCTGCCGGCGGGCACCGCCTTCGCGAGCGGGGCGGAGGTCTACCACGACGAGGGCGGCGCGATCCGCCGCTGGAACGCGGTCGTGCTCTACGACGAGACCGGCCGGCGCCTCCCGGCGGCGCCCAAGCGCGCGCTCGTGCCGGGGGCGGAGACGATGTTCGGCCTGGAGCGCTTCGCCTGGGTGCGCGCGCTGGCCGAGCGCATGGCCGGCTACGTGCCCGACTTCGTGCCCGCGCAGGCGACGCGCGTGCTCGCCTTCCGCGATCGCGCCGGCCTGGAGGTGCGCCTGGGAGCCTCGGTCTGCTTCGACAACGCCTACCTCGAGCCCTACGTCGGCCCGCTGCGCCGCGAGCCGCTCGACTTCCACCTGGTCGTCTCGAACGAGGCCTGGTACCGCGAGAGCTGGGAGACCGACCAGATGGTCGCCTTCTCGCGCCTGATCGCGCTCGCGACCGGCCGCTCGGTCGTGCGCGCGACGAACTCGGGCATCAGCCTCGTCCTGGGCCCGGACGGGCGCGAGCTGGCGCGGGTCGAGGAGGACGGGCGCGACACGATGGCGACCGGCACCTGCCTCGCGCGGGTGCCCGTGCCGCTCGACCCCGCCGCGCGCACCCCCTACGTCCGCTGGGGCCGCTCGGCCCTGCGGGCGGCGGCCGCGGCGGCGCTCCTGGCGGCCGGCGCCGAGGCGCTGCGCAGGCGCCGGGCCGAGCGGGCGTAACTCCGCTCGCGCCGGCGGTTAGGGACACTTCCCGGCCGCTCCGGCCCGGCTTGACCGTCCGGCGCGAGGCACCTATAGTCGCGCCCGCCCATTCCGGGCCCGGAGCCCCCCGCGCCGGCCGCTCCTCGCGGCTTCCCTGCCACCCTCCCCGGACCTCCATGAGCCCCATCGGACGGATCTTCGTCGTCTTGAACCTGATCCTGGCGGCCGCCTTCCTGGGCTGGGCCTCGACCTCCCTGGCGACGGCCGAGGACTGGCGCGGCAAGCACGAGCGCTCGATCGAGGATCACAACGCCATGCTGGCCGAGAAGGAGCAGGCGATCTCCGACCTCGAGATCAAGCGCAACACGCTGACCGAGGAGCAGAGCCGGATGCGCGACCAGCGCGACCAGTTCGAGGGCGAGGTCGAGCGGCTGAAGACCCAGCTCGCGGCGGAGAAGCGCCGCGGCGACGACCTGGACGCGAGCATCAAGGGCATCGAGGCCTCGCTGGCGGACTACAGCAACACGATCCAGCAGCTCAGCTCCGAGAAGGAGCGCATCCTCGAGCGGCTGGCGGCGGCCGAGACGGCGCGCGACGAGGCGCGCGACAAGGTCATGGCGACCGAGATGGAGAAGCGCGACGCGCAGGACGAGCTGCGCCGCGCCCAGGGCCAGATCGACGACCTGCGCGAGCAACTCGACGCGGTCGCGGGGAGCTGAGGAGAGACGCCGTGGCCCGCCGAACCACCACCGCCACCCGCTCGCGCAGCACCCGCTCCCGCCAGGAAGCGCCCGCCAAGCCGGCGCGCCGGACGAGCACGACCACCTCGGTCGCCAAGACCGAGGTCGTGGCCGAGGAGGCCCCCTCCTCCGGCATGGCCGGGGTCGCGATCCTGACCTCGGTGCTGCTCCTGGCCGCCATCCTGTGCGTGGACGCGATGCTCGGCCGCTACGGCTCGGGCGTGTTCTTCTGAGCGAGGCGCCCGCCCGCCGCGCGGGCCGCCCGAAACCGAGCTCCTCGCGCGACGCGTGCCCGCGCGGCGATTGCGCGGCCCTTCGCGACCGCTAGACTGCGCAGCGCGGGGGGGAATGCGCTCGCTCGGACGACCGGGCGGCACAGCCGCAGCGTCCGCCCCGAACGCGCATGTCCAACGTCCTCAAACCGCTCGAGTGGTTGCTCGGCAACTTCTCGGTCGACATGGGCATCGACCTCGGGACCGCGAACACGCTCGTGTGCGTGCGCGGTCGCGGGATCATCCTGAACGAGCCCAGCGTCGTGGCCGTCAAGAAGGGCACGAACGAGGTGCTGCTCGACGGCATGGCGGTCGGCAACGCCGCCAAGGCGATGCTGGGCAAGACGCCGGGCTCGATCGAGGCCATCCGACCGCTGCGCCACGGCGTGATCGCGGACTTCGAGGTGACCGAGAAGATGCTGCGCTACTTCATCAGCAAGGTCCACGAGGGCCGCAGCTGGGTGAAGCCGCAGGTCGTGATCTCGGTGCCGACCGGGATCACCGACGTCGAGCGCCGCGCCGTCGTGCACTCGGCCGAGCGCGCCGGCGCGCGCCGCGTGTACCTGATCGACGAGCCGATGGCGGCGGGCATCGGCGTGGACCTGCCGGTGACCGAGGCGCGCGGCTCGCTGATCGTGGACATCGGCGGCGGCACGACCGAGATCGCCGTCCTCGCGCTGGCGGGCACCGTCGTCGCGACGTCGCTGCGCGTCGCCGGCGACGAGATGGACGAGGCGATCGTCAACCACATGCGCCGCTTCCACAACCTGCTGATCGGCGAGCAGTCGGCCGAGCGCATCAAGATCACGATCGGCTCGGCCTACCCGATGGAGCAGGAGCTCTCGATGGAGGTCAAGGGCCGCGACACGATCACCGGCCTGCCGAGCCGCGCCACGGTGACCTCGATGGAGATCCGCGAGGCGCTCGGCCAGCCGGTGCGCAAGATCTGCGAGTCGATCCGCCAGGTGCTCGAGGAGGCCCCGCCCGAGATCGCGGCCGACCTGTGCGACTCGGGCTGCACGATCGTCGGCGGCGGCGCGCTGCTCTACGGCATGGCGCAGGCGGTGACGAACTTCCTCGGCATCGGCGCGCGCATCGGCGACGACCCGCTGACCGCCGTGGCGCGCGGCACGGGCGTGTTCCTCGACAAGCTCGACATCTTCTCGCGCGTGCTGTCCTCGGATGACGAGGGCTGAGCCCCCGTCGGGGGCTCAGCCCCGCGGCCGCCTGGCCGCGGCCGGCGCGCCAGCGCCGTAGCGCCGCAGGCCTCCTTCGCGCGCAGCGCGAAGCGATCGTCGCGCAGCGACGGAAGCACGCACCCGCCCAGCGCGACTCCCGGCCGGGAGCCCGCTCTCGACCCTGCCCTCTCGACGGCCCGGCCGTGGCTCCGGCCCTCCGTCCGGCCAGAGCTCCCTCGCTCCCGCCGCCGAACGCCGCCCGCGTTCCTGGAACCGCGCCCCCTCCTCCGCGAGAATCGCGCGCGCACCCGCGACCCTCGCCCGTGAACAAGAGCCGCGCCCGCTCCCTCCGCCTGGTCCTGTGGCTGGCGCTCCTGGCGCTCGCGCTGCGGCCGGCGAGCCCGCCGGCCGCGCTCGGCGCGCGCCTGGTGGCGCCGCTCTCCTTCCTGTGCGAGCTGGCCTCGCCGCTCGACCTCTGGCGCCGCGCGCACGTGCGCGCGGCCGAGCGCCGCGTGGCGGGCGAGCTCGAGGCGGACCTGCAGGAGAGCGCCGACCTGCTCGCGGCGCTCGCGCGCGCGGCGCGGCCGTCCGAGCCGGAGCTGCGCGAGGGCCGCCGCCTCGTGCACGGCGAGGTGCTCGGGCCGACGCCGGAGAGCCGCGACCGCCTGCGCGTGCGCCTGGCCGACCTGCGCGGCGTGCGGCCGGGGCTGCCGGTCGCGAGCGGCGACGCGTACGTCGGGCGCGTGCTCGCCGTCCCGCCGGGCGCGGACGCCTCGCCGCGCGCCACCGTGCCCGGCGTCGTCACCGTCGAGCTCGTCACGGCCGGCGACTTCCACGTCGGCGCGCGCGTGGCGCGCGCCGAGGGCGGCGTCTGGATGACGGTGGGGGGGCTCGACGCGCTCGCGCGCGGCAGGGAGCGCGAGCGCGCGCCCGAGCTGCGCCTGGCGGTGCACCACCCCTCCGACCGCGAGGTGAGCGAGGGGCTGGCGCGCGTCCACGAGCTCTTCGCCGACGCCGAGCCGTACGCCGCGCTGGCCGACGGCTTCCACCTCGGGCAGCTCGCGCGCGGGGCCGACGAGAAGCGCGTCTTCCTGCGGCCGGAGCTCGATTACCAGGACGGCCTCTACCACGTGATCGTGCTCGCGCCGCCCGACGAGGGGCTGCCGCTCGAGGTCGAGCGCGACCCCTCGCTGCTCGACGCGAGCTGGCTCGAGGCGCGGGCGTTGTCGGTCAGCGACCCGAGCCCGTGGCGCGAGAGCGCCAGGCTGCGCGCGGGCGCGCGCGACGGCGTGCGGCCGGGCGCGGCGGTCGCGATGGGGCCGCGCCTGGTCGGCCGCGTCGCGCGCGTCGGGCCGACGACGTGCGACGTGGCGTTCCTCGGCGACCCGGGCTTCAGCGTCGTGGCCGTCGCGCTGCTCGCCGGCGAGGAGGCGCCGCGCGTGCTCGGGCGCCTGGTGTCGCTCGGGCGCGTGGCCGGCACCGACCGCGTGCGCATGCGCTGGCTGGCGCGCGCCACGCTGCCCGAGAGCGGCGCCGGCGCGCGCGCGGCGCGGCTCTTCACGGGCTCGGGCGACTCGGGCCTGGAGAGCGGCTTCTTCCTCGGCGAGGCGCGCCTGCCCGAGGGCGGCGGGCCGCGGCCGGAGATCGAGCTCGCGACGGGCTTCCTGCCGCGCGACGCGGGCACGCTGCACGTGCGTCTCGATCCTTTCGCGGCCGGCGCCGGCGGAGGCGCTCCGTGAGCCGCGCGCCGCTCAGCGCCTGGCTGTGCCTGGTCGTGTGGGGCGCGTGGCTGTTCGCGCTGCAAGGGCTCGTCGCGGCCAGCGGCTCGCTGCGCGCCTGGACGCCCGACCTCGGGCTGGTGC
>CADEGS010000155.1:5214-10818 GCA_902826945.1 uncultured bacterium
GGCGGGCGTGGAGCTCGAGCGACCGCTCGTGCGCGCGCTGCTCGCCTTCGGCGGCGCGGCGCTGTGCGCCTGGCTGTGGACGAGCGCGCGCGCGCAGGAGCTCGCCGCGGGCGGGCTGGGCGCGCCGCCGGCGCGCTTCGCCTGGACGAGCGCGCTCGCCACGGGACTCCTCGCCCTGGCGCTGGGCCGCGCGCCGGGGCGCTTGCCCGGGCTCTCGGGCCTGGCGCGGAGGCGCGCGGCGTGATCGGCCGGCGCACGCGCCCGCTGCTCGCGCTCTTCGCCTGCGGGGCGGCAGCGCTCGCCCTGCGGCTGTTCCAGGTGCAGGTCGGCGAGCACGAGGTGTGGGCCGGCGAGGCCGCGCGCCAGGTCGGCTTCGGGCGCCTCCTGCCCTACCAGCGCGGCTCGATCGAGGACGCCCAGGGCGTGCCGCTCGCGCGCGACAAGGAGACGCACCACCTGGTGCTCGTCTACCGCGACTTCCGCCGCGCGCACCCGCTCGGGCTCCTGGCGCACGCGCGCTCGCTGCTCGAGGGCCGGCCGGTGCCGCTCTCCGAGGCGCACGAGGAGCTCCTGTACTGGACGCGCGAGCTCCTCTTGCTCTCGCCCGCGGAGGTCGAGGCCTTCGGGCGCGGCGAGGCGCTGGCGAAGGAGAGCCTGGCGCTGCCGGCCGCGCGCGAGGAGGAGCGCGGCGTGCGCGCGCGGCGCGCGTCCGACCTGCGCTTCTACGTGCGCCGCCTGCTCGACCTGCAGCCGCGCCAGTGGGCCGGGCTGCTGGGCGACCTCTCGAGCGAGGAGCGCGGCCAGAGCTTCCTCGCGCTGTGCGCGCGGCGCGTCGACCGCGTCGACGACCCCGAGCGCGTGTGGGCGCGCGTCGAGGCGCGCCTGGCGCAGAGCGAGGACCACCTGCAGCGCCTGGCGCGGCGGCTGGCGTGGCCCGAGGACGACGGCCGGCAGCCGCTGGAGCGCCTGATCGCCGAGATCGAGGCCTCGCGGCGCTGGGTCGAGGACGCGACCGCGGCCAAGCTCTTCGGCGAGGCGGCCGGCTTCCCGCCCGGCCGCGTCGGCGCGGAGGTGCTGCGCGCGGGCTTCGACCTCGACTGGATCGCGCGCCTGCTCGGCTGGGACGCGCGCCGCCTGGACGAATGGGTGGTGACCGCGCGCCAGGGCTGGCTCGACGGCTGGCGCGACGGGTACGCGCTGCCGCACCTGGTCGCGGCGCTGCGCCTCGAGCCCGAGCCCGCGCCCGACGACGCGCTCGACCTCTTCGCCTCCCTGTTCCTGCCCCACGGCGCGCTCGAGCGCGCGCTCGACGGCGAGCCGGAGGCCTGGCGCGCGGCGGGCGCGCTCGACGTGCTGGGCACGCTGGCGGAGGTCTGCGCCCTGCCCGAGCCGCCGGCGCTGGCCGGCCTCGCGCGCGGCGCGCTGCCGTTCCAGGACCCTGCGCTGCGCGCGCTCGAGGTGCGTCCCGAGGTGCGCTGGCAGCGGCTCGACGCGCTGCTCTCCACGCCGCCCGAGGCGCCCGCGCTGGGGCGCGTCTTCGAGGCCGCCCTCGAGCCCTTGCGGGGCGTGCCGCGCCGCGGCGGCGAGGCGCTGGGCGAGGCGGCGCGCGTGCTCGTGGACGACTGGGAGCGCGCCTTCCAGGCGGCGCTCGCGCGCGGCGTCGGCCTCTTGCAGGAGGTCGCGCGCGAGCGCGGCGGAGCGGGGCGGCTCGTGCTCGACGAGGACCGCCGCGACCGCGCGCTCGAGCGCACGGACTACTTCCTCAAGGACTACGGCCTGCGGCCGCGCTCGCTCGTCCCGGGCGAGCCCGACTACGACGTCGTCTACCTGCTCTCGCGCTACGAGGAGTTCTACCCGGGCTTCGAGGTGCGCGAGGCGCGCGAGCGCGTCTACCCGGTGGCCGAGGGCGACCCGGCGCGGCTCGCCGGCCGCCTGCTCGGCCGCGTCTCGACGATCAGCGCCTTCGACGTGCAGAGCCAGCGCGCCGAGCAGCGCCGGCTGCGCGAGCTGCGCGACACGCGCCGGCGCAGCGACGACGAGGAGTCCGAGCTGCTCGAGCTGGTCGGCAAGGTGCTGCAGTCGGACGACGTGAAGGGCGTCTCCGGCCTGGAGCGCTGCCTGGAGCCCGAGCTGGTCGGCACGAACGGCTACTTCGAGACGCGCGGGCTGGACGACCTCTCGAGCGAGGCGCGCACGTTCTCGAGCGAGCCCGTGGACGGCCTCGACGTGCGCCTGACGCTGCGCTCGGACCTGCAGCGCGCGGCGGAGCGCACGCTGCGCGAGCCGCGGCCCGTGCCCGAGGACGAGCGCTTCGACTGGGCCTGGAACGCGGCGCCCGTCGGCGCCATCGTGCTGGCGACGGTGGACGGCGACGTGCTCGTCGCGGCCTCCGAGCCGGGCGAGGGCTCGCCGGACGTCGAGGACGCGGCCGGCCAGCGCGGGCTCGTGATCGACCGCACGCTGCGCATCCCCGACTTCCAGCCGCCGGGCTCGGTCTTCAAGCCCTTCGTGGCCGCCTGGGCGCTCGACCACTCCGGGCTCGACCCCGGCGCGACCGTCGTGTGCGGCCCGATCGAGCGCGGCGGCGCGGGCTACGCCGACGTGCGCTGCCACCAGACGTGGGGCCACGGCCCGGTCGACCTGCGCGCGGCGCTGGTCGGCTCGTGCAACGCCTACTTCGCGTGGCTCGGCGAGCGCCTGACGACCGAGGACTTCCGCGGGCTGGCGGCGCTCTTCGGCTTCGACCGCGCGACCGGCGTGCGCCTCGACCCCGAGGGCGGCCCGCTGCCGCGCGCGGCGCCGCTGGAGGAGACCCGGGCGCCGTTCCGCCGGCCGCTGAACGACTTCGAGCGCCGGCGCGCGGGCAACGGCCTGACCGTCGTCGAGTCCACGCCGGTGCAGCTCGCGCGCGCCACGATCGGGCTGGCGACCGGGCGCCTGCCTGCGATGCGCCTGGTCGGCGCGGTCGGCGGCGAGCCCGCGGCGCGCCGGCCGGCGGAGCGGCTGGACCTCTCGCCGGCCGGCCTGGACTTCGTGCGCTCGGCCCTGTGCGGCGTGACGAGCGAGCCGGGCGGCACGGCGCGCAACGCGCTCTCCCCCGTCGAGCTCGGCTTCGCCGTGGCGGCCAAGACCGGCAGCGCCGACATCGAGAGCCGCGCGCCCGAGGGCGAGGAGCAGAAGAGCGTCGTGCGCAAGCACACCTGGGTCACCGGCTGGGTGCCCGCGAGCGCGCCGCGCGCGGTGTTCGTGATCTTCATGCACGACACCGAGAGCACGTCCTCGCACGGCGCGGTGTACCTGGCGCGGCAGTTCCTGCTGCAGCCCGAGGTGCTCGAGTGGCTGGCGAGCGAGGGCGTGCAGGGGGCGCGGCGGTGAAGGCGCCGGTGTGGTCGTGGAAGGGGCAGCGGCCGCTCTCGGGCTGGCGCTCGGCCTTCGCGCTGCGCGTGCCCTGGGCGCGCGTGGACTGGCCGATCCTGTTCGTCGCGCTCGGCCTGGCGGCGCTGGGGACGCTCTTCGTGCACACGATGGCCGAGAGCGACCTCGACCACGGGCGCGAGGGCGTCGGCTTCGCCTCGCACCTGAAGAAGGTCTCCGTGGCGCTGCCGATGCTCTTCGTCGGCTTCGCGCTGCGGCCGCGCTGGCTGCGCCGCAACGCCTGGGCGGTGTACGGCGCGGCGATCGTGCTGCTGATGCTCGTGCCCGTCATCGGCGAGGAGCGCAACAACGCCCGGCGCTGGATCCCGATGCCGCTGGGCTTCGACCTGCAGCCCTCGGAGCTCGCCAAGCTGGGCCTGATCCTGGCGCTGGGCCGCGCGCTCTACCGCGAGCGCCTGCACGCCGCGCGCGCCTGGGCGCTGCCGGCCCTGCTCGCGCTCCTGCCGATGGCGCTCGTCGCGGCGCAGCCCGACCTGGGCACGGCGCTCACGATCGTGCCGGTCACGCTCGGCATGTGCTGGCTGGCCGGCGCGCGCGCGCGCGCGCTCGGCGCCATCGTGCTCGGCGCGCTCGCCCTGGGGACGCTGGCCTACGAGGGCGAGTGGATCCACGGCTACCAGCAGAAGCGCGTGGACACGTGGCTCGAGTGCTTCGACCAGGAGGCCCTGCGCGCCGGCCGCAACGGGGCGGCCTTCCATCCGTACCTGGCGCGCGTCTCGATCGGCAACGGGGGCGTGTGGGGCACCGGGCTCGGGCGCGGCGTCGCGAACCAGGCCGGCCACCTGCCCGAGCGCGAGAGCGACTCGATCTTCGCCGTCGTCGCCGAGGAGGCGGGCTTCGTCGGCGCGCTGGCCCTGATCGGCGCCTACCTCCTGCTCTCGGGGCTGCTCCTGGTCGCGTCGGGGCGCGTGCGCGAGCGCTTCTCGCGCCTCGTGGTGGGGGGGATCGGGCTGTACTTCGCCTCGCACTTCTTCATCCACGTCGGCGTCAACCTCGGGCTCCTGCCGATGACCGGGCTGACGCTGCCGTTCCTCTCGACGGGCGGGTCGTCCCTGCTCGCGAGCTTCACCGCGCTGGGCGTCGCTCTCGGCCTCGCGGCCCGTCCCGAGCCCTCCCTCGACCTGGACGCCTTCCGCGCATGAGCGAGGCGCGCGCGAGCGGCGGCGAGGGAGCGGCGGGCGAGCCCGCCGCCGACGCCTCGTTCGACGCCGGCGACATGGGCTGCGGCGAGCTCCTGGTCGAGCTGCGCGCGCGCCTCCTCGCGCTCGCGCCCGGCGCGCTGCTCGTCGTGCGCGCCAGCGACCCCGGCGCCGTTCAGGACCTGCCGGCCTGGTGCCGCGTCACCGGCCACCGGCTCGAGCGCCACGAGCGCGACCGCTACTGGATCCGGCGCCGGCCGCAGCCGGCCGGCGCGTGACCCCCTGGAGAACGAGAATGGTCCAACGCTTCTGCATCAGCCTCACCTGCGCCAAGAACGACGCCGACAAGGCCACCGTCGCGTTCGTCGTCGCCAACGCCGCCGTCGCCTCCGAGAAGGAGACGATGGTGTTCCTCTCGACCGAGGGCGTGCGCCTCTCCCAGCAGGGCTACGCCGACGACGTCGCCGAGAGCGGCTTCGCGCCGCTGCGCGAGCTGATGGCGAGCTTCGTCAAGGCGGGCGGCAAGATCTTCGTCTGCTCGCCGTGCTTCAAGAAGCGCGACCTGGACGCCGCGCGGCTCGTGCCGGGCGCGTCGATCGTCGGCGGCGCGAGCCTGGTGGAGTTCCTCTCCGCCGGCGCCCCCTGCGTGTCGTACTAGCGCCGTGGACGGCTTTTCGGCCGACGCCATGTGCGACGGCGGCGACCTCGACTGCGGCAGCGGGCTGCTCCTGATCCTGCGCAACGCGCTCGAGCCGCTCGCGCCGGGGCAGACGCTGGAGGTGCGCAGCCGGGAGGCGAGCGTGGCGCTCGACCTCCCGGCCTGGTGCCGCATGGTCGGGCACGCGATCGTCGGCGACCGCCCCGGCGAGCAGGGCTCGCACAGCTGGTTCCTGCGCAAGGGCGGCGCGCGCGACGACGGCCTGCCGGCCGACCTCGAGCGCGCGCGCGCCTTCCGCTGGTCGGTGCGCGTGCGCGCGAGCGAGGGCATGCGCGCGCGCGCCTACGTGCGCAACCACGCCTTCACGATCGG
>CADEGS010000156.1:0-1704 GCA_902826945.1 uncultured bacterium
GCGCCGTTGCCGACCAGGATGCCGGCCGTGGCCGTGCCGTGGCCGCCGTCGTAGGGCTCCGCGTCGCCCTGCACGAAGTCCCAGCCCCACACGTCGTCGGCGTAGCCGTCGCCGTCGTCGTCGAGGCCGTTGCCGGGGATCTCGCCCGGGTTGCGCCACAGGCTGGGCGCGAGCGCGGGATGGTCCTTCGCCACGCCGCTGTCGATGTTCAGGACCAGCACGCCGCTGCCGTCGATGCCGATGCTCCAGAGCTGCGGCGCCTGGTGGGCGACGATGTTCGGCGTGGCGCGCGCCGCGGCGCCGCCGCCGGCCGGCGCGGGCGGCGGGGCGAGCGGCGCGGGCGAGGGCTCGTCCTCGAGCGCGAGCGGGCGGTCCCAGCACACGCGCTCGACACCCGCCTGGCGCGCGAGCAGCGCGACCGACGAGGCGGGCACGGTCACGCGGCGCGCGTTCACGATCCAGAGCAGGCGGTCGCGCGCGGAGGCGGCGCGCGCGCCCGCCGGCGCGCCGCCGGCCGCGAGCGGCTGGGCGAGCGCCGCCGAGAGGTCGCGCTGCGAGCGCAGGGCGTGCGCCTCGAGCCGCTCGCGCACGCGCGCGGCGCGCTCTCCGCGCGGCAAGGCCTCGGTCTCGCGCGCCAGCGCGGCGGCGTCGTAGCGGTCCCCGAAGAGGAGCAGGAGTTCGACCGGCTCGTCGGGCCCGAGCGCGGCGAGGTGGCGCGCGAGCGCCGGCTCGATCGTGCCGCCGGACAGGCCGGCGACCAGGAAGAGAGTTCCGAGCATGGAAGCGGACGGGAAGCGGTCCGAGCGAGAGGTCCCGCTCGAAACCTATCCCGCCCGCGCGCACCGGGTCGGTCCGCGCGCGAGCGCTCGCTGCGCGCGCCTCGCGTCGCGACCGCGAGAGGCCTCCCGCGGCGGGAAGGCCGGGACGGTGTCCCGCGCCGAGGAGAGCGGTCGTCCGTCCGCTGGCCCGGAGAGCCGCTCCGGGCTCGACCGTCAGCCCGCGTGCTTGCGGAGGCAGGCCAGGCCCGGGTCCGCGCGTCAGTTCCCGGCTTGCCAGCGCAGGACCGACTCGTCCAGGCACTGCTGGAACGAGATCGTCACCGGACCGAGATCCGCGTCCCCTCGGCTCAGGTCCACGCGCAGGCCGGTGTACACGTCCTCGTTCGCGTCCACGTCCCTGCCGACGATCAGCCGCAGCTCGTACTCGTCCGGCTCGAGCCCCTCGATGCGGAGCGGGTTGAGCGGAAACTCGTCGGGGCGAGGCTCGTCGGGGCGGTCCTCGTGCGGCCGGTCGAGATCGCCGAGGTCGGTCAGCAGGACGCCGCTCGCCACCAGGTCCTCGCGATCCCACCAGCGGCGGAGCTCGATCTTGAGAATCATGCCGTGCTTCAGGAAACGGATGCCGCCCGTCAGCCTGCGGCTCCCGCGCAAGAGGACGTCGAAGGGCGTGACGCCGCGCGGCAACGCCTCGACCTCTCCGACGCGCAGAGAGACGATGTACGGATCCGTGCGCGGGCCAAGATAGAACACGTTCCACCGCCCCGCCGGCACCTCGACCGAGTAGGAGCCGCTCTCGTCGGTCTTCGCGTCGAAGCGGAAGCCGCCGAGCATCTCCTTCTCGGCGTCGAAGAACGCCAGGTGGGCGCCCGCCTGGAACCGGCCCTCCTGGTCCACGACGGAGCCGAAGATCTCCCCCTTCTGGCTC
>CADEGS010000156.1:1804-10763 GCA_902826945.1 uncultured bacterium
ATCCCCGCCCCTCTCAACACTGACAGACCTCCTGTGAGCCGCTGCAGATCTGACCCGTCCGCCATACCTCCACTTGGTGGCAGGACGAGCCGCCGAGGCTGCCCCCGACGTGCCCGCCCACCTGGCCGGCCTCCCCGACGCCGACCTTTCCACCGACCTGTCCCTGGACGCCGGCCGAGGTGCAGCGCGTGTCGGTGTCCTTGTAGCGATACGACCAGCAGACGATCACCTCGAGACAATCGCCCTCGAAGAGTCCCGTCTGCACCTCGCCATTCGGACCCGCGAGCCCGTTGCCGACGTTCGTGATCGTGACGTTTGCCTCGTTCAGCAGCGTCCCACCCACGGTGGCCGGACCCATGTAGTCGTCCGAGAAGGTGTCCTCGTCGAAGGCCAACGGGTTGCCCGTGACGTTCAACCATTGCGCGGAGGTCGGCAGCCCGCCGTTGGTGAGCGGAGGACGCTGGAACGTCAAGGTCATGGACTCGCCTGGTCCCAGGCAGGCGGTCTCGCCGACGCTTGCCGCCTCCACGGACGAGGAGTGCGGTAGCGCCAGGACGGCAAGGGCCAAGGCACAGACAGGCTTCATCATCGCGAGCTCCTGGAGAGATCCTGGAATCGGATCGGTCGATATCGCAGACCAGCGCCTCCTCATCACTCTAGGCACCCGAGGGGAGGCCCGACCCGGCGCCACCAGGTAAGGCGGATCCGGCGCGTCCGCGGGCACGAAATCCGCGCGGAATTCGCCCTCAGGCGTCGAGCCGCGGCGGCCGTCCGCCGAGCGCAGCCGCCGCGCAGGCGAGGCCGCGCAGCCAGCCGCCCGCCGCGCGGCCCGCGGGCCGCGGCGCGAAGCCGCGCACCTCGAGCGCCGAGAGCTCGGCCGCGTGCCAGCGCAGCACGAACGCGAGCGCGCGTCCGCGGCGCGGGCCGAGCTCGCGGCACAGCGGCCAGCCGCGCGCCAAGAGCTCGCGCGCCCGCGCGACCTGCGCGGCGACCAGCCGCCGCACGCCCTCGTCGGCCGGCGCGTCGCGCAGGCGCTGCGCGCTCGTGCCGAAGCGGAAGAGCTCGTCCGCCGCGACGCGCAGCCGGCCCCGGGCGAGCTCGTCCTGCAGCCCGGCGCTCCAGCGCGCGAGCTGGAGCCCCGCGCCGAGCGCGTCCGCCAGCGCGCGCGCGCGCTCGCCGCGCTCCTCGAGCACGCACAGGAGCCCGCGCGCCTCCGGCCGCGACAGCTCGCGGGCGTGCGCCAGGAGCTCCTCCCACGAGGCCAGCGCGCCCGTGTGCCGGTCGGCCCTTTGCGCCAGGACGCCGCCCTGGAGCAGCGCCGGGTCGAGCGCGAAGCGCTGCACGCAGCCGAGCAGCGCCACGCCGAGCGGCGTGCGCGGGCGGCCGTCGAGGACGCGCTCCAGCTCGCCCGCGAGCGCCTCGAGCCCGGGCCCCTCCGCGGCGCGCAGCGAGCGGTACCAGGCGAGGTGCGCCGCCAGCTCGCCGCGGCGCTCGGCGCCGACGCCCAGGCGCACGAGCCGCCAGGCGCGCGAGCGGGCGCGCAGGAAGCGCTCGCAGCGCGCGAACGCCTCGGAGCGCGAGACCGCCTCGTGCGCGACCAGATCGCTCACGCGGGCGATGCTACGCAGCGCGCCGCCCGCGCGCGAAGCCGCCGCGGTGGCCCGCGCTCCGGGAGGGCGGTAGGTTTGGGCGGAGACACCCCACGGGAGCCCCCATGGAACCTCCGCCGGCCCTCCGCGCTCTTTCACCCCTTCTCGTCCGCGGCGCGCCGCTCGCGCTCCTCTTCCTCTTGGGAGGGTGCGGCGAGGCGCCGCCCACCCTCCTCCAGGTCATGTACCGCATGGACTTCGACGACCAGTCGCTGCGCGCGGCGCTGGGGCGGGGCAACGTGGCCGAGGCCAGGGCCGCCGGGGAGCGCATGCGCGCGCACCTCGGCGAGCCGGCCTTCGACAGCTATCCGAAGCGGCCCGACCTGCCCCAGAGCCCCGAGCGCTTCGGCGAGGCGCGTCGCTCGTTCACCGCGGAGCTGGACCGGCTGCTGGCCGCGCTCGCCTCCGGCGACGCCGCGACCGCCGGCCGGGTCTACCCCGACATGCGCATGTCCTGCGAGCTCTGCCACCGGGACTTCCGCCCCGGCCTGTGACCCGATCCATGCAGCTCCTCGACCCGATCCAGCCCGACGAGCGGACGCTCGCGCCGCGCGCCGCCCGGCGCTCGCTCCTCTCGCCCGCGCTCGTCACCGCGCTCGCGGGCCTCCTCGCGTGGTCCTCGCACGCGCCGGCCGACGCGCTCGTGTACTGGCTGTGGGCCGCGCCCGTCGTGGCGGGCGCGACGCTCGCCTGGGCGACGCGCCGCGCGCTGCCGCTCTCGCCGCTCGTGCGCACCGTCTGCGCGGCGCTCGGCGCGTACCTCCTGTGCGCGGGGCGCCTGTCGGGGAGCGCACAGGCCGTGAGCCCGGAGTCGCTCGCGCTCGGGCGCGCCTTCGGGATCGGCTTCGCGACGGCCGTGCTCGCGCGCGAGGTGCTGCTGCGCAAGTCGCCGCTCCTGCCCGGCCGCTGGCTCGCGTTCCTCTCCGCCTGCGTGTCGCTGGCGGCGTTCGGCGGGCTCGAGGTCCTGGCCTGGGCGGCGCGCGCCGCGCTCGCGCGTCCGGCGCCCGCGGCGTCGCTCGGCGCGCCCTGGGAGCTCCTGCTCGTCTACGCCGGCGCGGCCAGCGCGCTGGTGCTCTGCACGCGCCGCCACGACGAGGAGATCCAGGAGCTCTGGGTCGACTTCACGAGCGCGCTCGACTGGCGCCGCGCGGCCTGAGCGCGGGCGGCGGCGGCGCCTCGCGGCGCGCGCCGGGCTCGCACAGGAGCTCCGCGAGCGCGTCGGAGATCGGGAGCCCCGCGTGCTCCTCGAGCCAGCCGTACTGGCCGCCGGGGTTCACCTCGAGGAAGACCAGCCGTCCCTCGGGCGTGCGCACGAGGTCGCAGGCGCCGTACTGCAGGCCGAGGCGGTCGAGCAGCGCGTGCAGCCGGCGCTCGACGTCGGCCTCGAGCGCGCACGCGCGCCAGGCCGGCATGACGCGCTCGGGCACGCGCCGCCAGTCGAGCTCGGCGCCGGGGATCGCGGCCGAGTCGAGCTCGGCGGCGAAGGTGCGCCGTCCGACGACGGTGACGCGCAGCTCGCGCTCCTTCGCCAGGCGCTCCTGGAAGACCATCGGCGAGAAGCGCAGGTCGTCGAGCCGCTCGAGCAGCGCGGCGTCGAGCGCGCTCGTGTGCAGCACGCCGGCGGGTCCGTCGGCCCCCGGCTCGTTCCCCGGCAGCCGCGGCGGCTCGAGCATCTTCGCCACGGCGCCCGCGGGGCAGCTCGCGACGAACGCGCGCGCGGCCTCGGGGTCGTTCGTGATCAGGGTGCGCGGCACGTCGAGCCCGAGGCCGCGCGCCAGGCGCGTCTGCAGCTCCTTGCTCTCCGCCCGCCGCACGCAGGCCAGGGGGTCGAGGCAGAAGGCCTCGAGGCTCTCGAGCACGCCGAAGAGCACGGCGCGCGACTCCAGCATGGCCGCGTGCCGCAGATGGCGGTCGAGCGAGCCGGGCAGGCCCGCCGCCGGGTCGAACTGGCGCACCCACACGGCATCGACGGTATCGAGCGAGAGCGCGCCGCCCGGGCCGCCCAGCTCGACCTCGCAGCGCTCGCTCGCGAGCGCGACGCGCACGCGCTCCTCGAGCGGGAAGCGGTCGGTGTCGAAGCGGCGCGCGCGCGCGCCGCGCGCCGCCAGCGCGCGCTCGACGCGCTCGACGGTGCGGCGGTCGGCGCTGCGCGTGACGATCAGGACCTGCACGGACGACGCTCCGCGCCGCGACGGCTCGCGGCGCGGAGGCGTGGGTCGCTCAGGACTCCTCGTCGCCGGGCGGCGGCCAGGAGGGCGTGTAGGTGACGTCGGTCACCACCGCGGAGTTCGGGCCCGTCGGCGTGTACGTGAACTCGGCGCCGGTGCCGGCCTTCACGCCGCTCTTGACCCGGGGCAGCGCGCCTTCGAGGAGGTGCGCGAAGAAGGGAACGTTCGACTCTTTCCGCTCGAGCATGGCGAATCGTCCTGTGATGGAGGGAAGGGGGCGCGAGCGCGCGCTCGCGTCCGAGGGAAGCACGACGGACGCGCCGGCATGACGGAACCGTGACACGTCCGGAACAGGACGCGAGGCACGGCCTCCGTCGTGCGACGGCCCGCTTCTCGTGCGCGGGAACAGAGCCGCGGCGTGCGCCGCTCTCTGCAACTTTCCCGGAAAACCCGCGCGGGCCGGAGGTGTAATGGAGCTCTCGCGTCGCCATGCAACGCTCCGGAGGTCTCGATCCGCGCGAGCTCGAGGCGCACCGCCCGTGGCTGCGCCGGCTGGCGCTCGCGATCCTGCGCGACGCCGAGCAGGCCGACGACTGCGTGCAGGACGTGTTCCTGACCGCGCTCGCGCGCGCGCCGGCGCCGCGCGCCTCGCTGCGCGGGTGGCTCGCGCGCGTGCTCGTGAACCGCGCGCGCCGCGCGCTCGACCGCGAGTCCCTGCGCCGCCACCACGAGGCGGCCGCGCTGGAGGAGCGCCTGCGCGCGGGATCCGCCGCGCGCGCCGACCCGCTCGAGCTGCGCGAGCTCTACGCCGAGCTGCACGCGAGCGTGCTCGCGCTCGCGCCGCGCCAGCGCGACGCCGTGCGCCTGCGCCACGGCCAGGGCCTGACGCCGCGCCAGATCGCCGAGCGCCTGCGCGTGCCGACGAAGACCGTGGACTCGTGGCTGCAGCGCGGCCACCGCGAGCTGCGCCGGCGCCTCGAGCGCCGCTACGGCAGCGCGCAGGGCTGGCAGGCGCTGGCGGCGGCGCTCGTGCGCGGCGAGATCCGCGCCGGTGGCGCACCGGATGCGGCGACGAGCGCATCGGGCCCCAGGCCCGCGCAGACAGGCGAGAGGCCGCGCGCCGAGCGCCCCTCGCGCGCGGACCGCTCGCCGTCGCATCCGCGCGCGGGCGCGTCCCGCGTCGTGGGTCCCGCGCGCTGGATCGGCGCCGCGGCGCTCGCGAGCGCCGGCCTCGTCGCGCTGCGCGCGCTCGCGCCCGAGCCGCTCGCGCTCGCCGCGCCGATCGCCGCCGCGCTCGAGGACGCGTCCCCGGCGCAGGCGGTCGCGCTGGCGGCGCCCGCGCTCCCGCCCCCGGACGCGCGCGCCCCCTTCCGAGCGGCGCAGGAGGCGCGTCCGCCGCCCGGCGCGCCCGAGCTGTGGCGCGGGCGCGTGGTCGACGCCGAGGGCGCGCCGGTCGGCGGGATCGGGCTGCGCTTCGAGCCGCTGACCGAGCAGGAGGTGCTCCTGTTCGGCGACCGCGACGGCGCGGGCGCGGGCGAGCTGCTCGAGCGCGTCGGCCACGCCTTCACGCCGGAGCGCGCCGCCTCCGCGTCGGCCGTGCGCGCGCGCAGCGCCGGCGACGGGACGTTCGCGCTGGCGCTGCCCGCGGGGCCGGGCTGGCTGGCGGTCGACGATCCGGCGTGGGCGACGGTCACGACCGCCGTCGCGCTCGTGCGGCCGCCGATCGGGGACGCGCTCGTGCGCGTCGCTCCGGCGCGCGCCCTCGCCGGCCGCGTGCTGGACGCGCGCGGCGCGCCGCTGGCCTCGGCGCGCGTCGAGCTGCGCCTCCCCGAGCGCTTCCTCGCGCTCGGCTCGTGCGCGCCCTCCAGCCTGCCGCACGAGCCCGGCCTGTTCACCGACGAGGAGGGCCGCTTCGCGCTGGAGCGCGTGCCCGACGTGCCCGACGCGCGGCTGCGCGCGCACAAGAGCGGCTACCGGCCGTGCGAGCGCGCGCTCGCGGACGCGCCGGACGGCCTCGTGCTGGCGCTCGAGGCGCTGGACGCCGGGAGCGTGCTCGCCGGGCGCGCGCTCGACGCCGCGGGCGCGCCGCTCGCCGGAGCGTTCGTGTCGCTCGACTGGCGCGCCACCGCGATCAGCGACGCGCAGGGCCGCTTCCGGCTCCCGCTCCCGCCCGGCCCCGACGGCGCGAGCGAGCCGCGCGGGACGCTGCGCGCCGCGGCGCAGGGCTGGCTCCCGCTCGAGCGCGTCCTCGACGGCGCCCCCGCCGCGGGCGAGCTGGAGCTCGTCTTCGACGCGCCGGCGCTCGCGATCGCCGGCCTCGTGCTGCGCGCCGACGGCACGCCGCACGCGCACGCCGCGGTCTGGACGCCCGCGCCGAGCCTGCTCGGCCTGCCGCCCGACGACCGGCCGCCGGTCTTCGCCGAGCACGTGATGGCCGGCCTGCAGCCCGGCGGCTCGTTCGAGGCCACCGTCACCGACGCGGACGGGCTCTACGTCCTGCGCGGCCTGGCCGACCGCGCCTACCCGCTGCGCGTCGCCGACCTCGACACGCGCGAGTGGCTCGAGTGCCCGCCGGTGCGCGCCGGGCGCGACGACGTGCTGCTCGAGCTCCCGCCCGAGGGCTGCTGGCCCGAGGTGGCGGGCACGGTCGTGGACCGCCGCGGTGCGCCGCTCCCGGAGGCGCGCGTGGCGCGCACCTACCCGCGCCTCGACGCGCCGCTGCCCGACGGCCGGCGCTGGCAGACGCGCTTCGCGGGCCAGCCGGTCGAGGTCGATCGCGAGGGGCGCTTCGCGCTGACCGACGTCGCGCGCCGCGGCGGCCTGCTGTCGGTGTTCGGGACGGGGCTCGTCACGCGCCACGTGGCGCTCGACGACCTGCGCGATCCGCGCGCGCTGACGCTCGTCGTCGGGCGCTCCTGCCGCGTCGTGGTCGAGCGCGGCGCGCTCGCCTGCGACGGCTTCCGCTTCCTCTCGGCCGACGGCCGGCCCGTCGCGTTCCAGCTCGCGCGGGCCGGCAGCGCGGCGCTCGACGCGGGCGCGCTCGCGGGCGAGCGCTCGGGCGAGCTGCTGGTCGCGGACACCGCCGCGGAGCTCGTCTGGCTCGACGGCGCGCGCGCGGTCGCGCGCGTCGCGCTCGAGCTTTCCCCCGTCGACCTCAACCGACTGGCGCCCTGAGGCTCTCCGATGGCCACACCCTTCGCGCGCACGCTGCGCTCGATCCAGGAGGACGGCTTCGGCTTCGCGAGTGTGCTCGCGCTGGCCGGTCTGGGCGTGCTCGGCGGCTGGTGCGCGTGGCTGTGCGCGGCGCGCGTGGACGTCGTCGAGCGCTGCGCCGACGCGCGCGTCGTCGCGCGCGGGGCGCTGCACCCGCTCGAGAGCGCGGTGGCCGGCACGCTCGTCGCGTCGCGCCTGGAGCTCTCGCGCGCGGTGCGCGCGGGCGAGGTGCTGGTCGAGCTCGACGCCTCGGCGCTGGCGCTCGAGGCGGACGAGGAGCGCGCGCGCGCCGAGGCCGCCGCGGCGGAGCTCGGCGCGCTCGAGACGGCGCTCGCGCGCTCCGACGAGGCGGCGGCGCTGGCCCGCAGCGCGTCGCAGGCGGCCGCCGAGGAGCAGCGGCTCGAGGCGGCAGGCCGCGCGCTGGCGCTCTCGCTCGCGCGCGAGGAGGCGGCGCGGCTCGAGGCGCTGGCGCAGGACGGGATCGTCTCGGAGCTCGAGCTCGTGCGCGCGCGCGGCGCGGTCGAGAGCGCCTCGCTGGGCGTCGAGCTGCAGGCCGCGGCGGCCGAGCGCCGCCGGCGCGAGGAGGCGCGCGCGGGCGCCGAGCGCGACGCGGCGCGCGCGGAGCTCGAGCGCGAGCGCGAGCGCCAGCACGGCCTGGCCGCGGCGGCCCGCGCGCGCCTCGCGACGCTCGCGCACGCGATCGACGAGCGGCGCGTGCGCGCACCGCACGACGGCGTGGTGGCCGAGCGGCGCGAGCTCGCCGCGGGCGCGCGCGTCGAGGCCGGCGAGCGGCTGGGCGCGCTCGTCGCGGACGGCGCGCTGGGCGTCGTGGCCGAGCTCGCGCCGGCCGCCGCGCTCGGCCGCGTCGCCCCCGGGCAGAGCGGCACGCTGCGCCTCGACGGCTTCCCCTGGAGCCGCTTCGGCGCGCTCGACGTGCGCGTGGCGCGCGTCGGCGCCGAGCCGCGCGACGGCCGCGTCCAGCTCGAGCTCGACGTCGTGCGCGCGAGCCCGGCGATCCCGCTGCAGCACGGCCTGTCGGGCACGCTCGAGCTGGTCGTCGAGCGCGCCTCGCCGCTCGAGCTCCTGCTGCGCGCCGCCGGGCTGGCGGCCGGGGGCGGGGCGGGCGCGCCATGAGCGGCGCGCGCGCCTGGCTCGCGCCGGAGGTCGTCCAGGGCTCGTCGATGGACTGCGGGCCGGCGGCGCTCGCCTGTCTGCTCGCCGGCTTCGGCATCCGCGCCAGCGCCGGACGGCTGCGCGAGGCTTGCCAGACGGACGTCGACGGGACCTCGATCGACACGCTCGAGGAGGCGGCGCGCGCGCTCGGGCTCGAGGCGGAGCAGCTCCTCGTGCCGCTCGAGCACCTGCTCTCGCCCGAGGCGCGCGCGCTGCCCGCGCTGGTCGTCGTGCACCACGCCAGCGGCGCGCGCCACTTCGTCGTCGTCTGGCGGCGCGTCGGCGCCTGGCTGCAGGTGATGGACCCCTCGGTCGGGCGGCGCTGGATCCGCGCGCGACGCTTCCTCGAGCAGGTCTTCGCGCACCGCATGGAGGTTCCCGCGAGCACCTGGCTCGCGTGGTCGGCGCACCCGTTCCATCGCGCGCCGCTCGAGGCTCGGCTCGCGCGGCTCGGCGCCGGCCGCGCGGCGGCGCACGCGCGCGTCGAGGCCGCCCTCGCGCGCGGCGGGTGGCGCGAGCCGGCGGCGCTGCAGGCGAGCCTGGCGCTGGTCGAGCGCCTGCAGCGCGCCGGCGGCGTCGGGCACGGCGCGCGCGCGCTCGCGCTCCTGGACGGCCTGCTCGAGCGCGCGCGCGAGGGCGATCCCGCCGCGGCCGTGCCAGCGGCCTTCTGGCCCGCCCTGCCGGCCGGCCGCCGGGAGGAGGTCCGCCACCCCGCGCTCGTCGTGCGCCGCGCGGTCGCGGTGCGCGCCGTCGGTC
>CADEGS010000157.1 GCA_902826945.1 uncultured bacterium
GCTCCCGGGCAGCGTCAGCCCCGCCCCGGCCAGCCCGACGCCCGCGAGCGAGACGGCCCAGGCGGCGAGCGGTCGCGCCAGCGCCGCGCGGGGCTCCCCCTGCACGCGCGCCTCCGTCAGCGCACGCGTCCGCGCGCGCGCGAGTCGAGCGCCGGCCCGCCCGCGGCGCGGTCGCGCGCGCCGTCGGCCCGCGCGGCGGCTCGCGAGCCGGCCGCGTCCAGCGCGGCCTCGCGGGCGCCGAGCCGCGGGCGCGCCGCCGGACGCGCGTCCGCGACGAGCGGCGCGTGGACGAGGCGCAGCTCGGGGTGGTCCCAGCGCACGTCGAGCCGGTCCCATTCGAGCGCCGGGTCGCCGCGCTCGAGCAGCGCGAGACCCTCGCGCAGCGCGGCCCACTTGTGCTCCGCCGGGAGCTCGCCCGGCGCGCCGCTCGAGGGCGCGCGCCCGAAGCGCACGACGCGCCCGCCGGCGAGCGAGAGGCTGACGCACGGGACGCCGGGGAAGTCCGGGTCCGCGTCGGTCGCGTCCACCAGGACGGAGCCCATCCGCTCGCGCAGCGCGGGGTCGAGCGCGAGCGCCAGCGAGCGCACGACGTCGAGCGCGGCCAGGTGGCGCGGCTCGGCCAGGAAGTCGCCGGCGCGCGCGTGCGGGAAGAGCGCGCGCCCGTCCGCGAGCGGGCCGAGCACCGGCAGCGGCACGCCCGCGACCTGCGGCGGCGCCGGCCACAGCCCGGGGAGCAGCGTCCCGTCGGCGGCCACGGGCTGGAAGCGCTCGCCCTGCGGCACGCAGGCGACCGGCACGCGCAGCGTGAGGTCGAAGGACAGCGCGCCCGCCTCGACGCGCGGCTCGCCGACGGCGGCTACGAACGGCAGCGCGGCGATCGCGCGCGCCAGGGCGCCGAGCGCGGCCCGGTCGTCGGCGCGCAGGGGCGGGAAGGCGCCGGCGGCGGCCTCGAAGAGCGAGTCCCAGCGCGGGTCGAAGCCCGTCGTGGGGCGTGCCAGGCGCAGGGCGCGCGGGTCGATCCAGACCTGCTGCGCGCGCGCGGCGCGGGCGCGCGCGATGCGCTCGCGCACCCCCAGCGCGCCGCACAGCCCCACCGCCCACAGCACGAGCAGCACGACCGCGGTGCTCGCGCCGCGGGCGCGCGCGGAGGGGAGCGAGGCGCTCGGGCGGGGCTGGCGCGGGAGGCGCATCCGGTGGCTCGCCCCGCGCGCTCAGTTCATGCGGGCGGGCACGGCCTGCACCTCGAGCTCGTGCCCCACGGGGCCGGGGCCGGCCGCGTAGCCGCCGCCGCGCTGGCGCAGGACCTCCTCGATGTAGAGGTCCAGGCTGGCCTGGATCTCCTCGACCTCGTCGCGCGAGAGCAGGAGGCGCGGGCCGCTCTGGGCGTGGAGCTCGTGGGCGAGCAGGCGCGAGAGGATCTTGACGTGCGCGAGCTGGCGCTCGTGGCGCGACGTGTGGGTCGGGACGGGGCTGGTTGCGCTGCGCTCCATGGTTGGCTCCGAAATGGCGCCGGGGATCGACCGGCCGCGAGGACTGCGAGCGCGCCGCCGGGCGCCCGTCCACGCACTAGATACGGCTTTCGCCGGCAGGGCTCAAGGCCGCGTCGCACGATCGCTCGCGCCGCTTCCCATCGCCCGCCGTGGAGGGCACGATGGGCCGCGGTTCCATGCCCGTTCCCAGCGGCGAAGCGCGCGGCCCGGCCGCGGGAGGGTCCTCCCCACAGCCCCGGCGCGAGCCGCTCGCGCAGTGGAAGGGCTTCCGCCTGCTCTCGTTCCAGGTCGCGGCGATCGAGGCGCTGCGCCAGGGGCACAACGTGCTCCTGTCGGCGCCGACCGGCGCGGGCAAGACGCTCGTGGCCGAGTACGCCGTCGCGGACGCGGTCGCGCGCGGCAAGCGCTGCGTGTACACGGCCCCGATCAAGGCCCTCTCGAACCAGAAGTACCGCGACTTCCGGGAGGACCCGTCGATGGACGTGGGGCTGATGACGGGCGACGTCACGCTCAGCCCGCGCGCGCAGGTGCTGATCATGACGACCGAGATCCTGCGCAACGCGATCCTCGAGAAACCGGGCGGCCTGGCCGACGTCGAGACGGTGATCTTCGACGAGATCCACTTCCTCGACGACCCCGAGCGCGGCTCGGTGTGGGAGGAGTCGCTGATCTTCGCTCCGCCCGGGGTGCGCTTCCTGTCGCTCTCGGCCACGATCGCGAACCTCGACCAGCTCGGCGCCTGGATGCGCGAGATCCGCCCGCACGAGCTCTCCATCATCCGCTCCGAGCGCCGGCCGGTGCCGCTGACGCACCGCCTCTACCACGCCGAGCACGGCCTGTTCGCGCTGGAGCGGCTCGACTGGGTGCGGCGGCGCGCGGCACCGCGGCGGCGGCGCCGGGAGGACCGCCACCGGCCGCGCTCCGAGCGCGGGGGGCAGCGGCGGCTGCTCGACCTCTTGCAGGAGGACGGCCTCTTGCCCGCGCTGGTCTTCTCCTTCAGCCGCCGCGACTGCGAGGGGCTGGCGCTCGCGAACGAGCGCCGCTCGCTGCTCGACCGCGCGGAGGCGGAGCGCATGGACGCGCTGCAGCGGCGCCTGGTCGAGCAGTTCCAGCTCGACCCGGGCGAGCTCGACGGCGAGGTCTTCCGCCTCGGCCGGCGCGGCGTGGGCTACCACCACGCGGGCCTCCTGCCGATCCACAAGGAGGTCGTCGAGCGCATGTTCACCTCGGGGCTGATCAAGCTCCTGTTCACGACCGAGACCTTCGCGCTCGGCATCAACATGCCCGCGCGCACGGTCGTGTTCGCCTCGCTGCGCAAGTTCGACGGCGTGGCCTTCGACTACATGCGCACGCGCGACTACATGCAGATGGCCGGCCGCGCCGGGCGCCAGGGCATCGACGAGCGCGGCCACGTCGTCTCGTACCTCGACCAGCGCGACCTCGAGGAGGCGCCGCTGCGGCGCATGATCGAGGGCCGCCCCGAGCCGGTGCAGAGCCGCTTCCGGCTGACCTACGCCACGATCCTGCACCTGATGGAGCACCTCGGGCGCGAGCGCCTGCACGAGGCCTGGCAGAAGTCGTTCCTCGAGTTCCAGCAGCGCGCGAAGAGCAAGAAGGCGCGCGAGCACCACGCGCGCGCCGAGCGCGCGCGCGTCGAGGCGCAGATCGCGCTGCTCTCCGAGCTGCGCTACCTGGACGCCTCCGAGCGCCTGACCCCGCGCGGGCGCATGGCGCGCCTGCTCTACGGCTTCGAGCTGCAGATCACCGAGATGCTCTTCCGCGGCGTGCTGGAGGAGCTCCCGCCGCGCGCGCTCGCGACCGTGTTCGTCGGCCTGGTGCACGAGGGCCGCCGGCGCACGCCCACGTACGTGTCCTCGCGCCTCTTCGGCGCCGCGCGGCGGCGCGTGGACGCGCTCCTGGTCGAGCTGGCCGGGCGCGAGCGCGCGCACGGCCTGCCCGGCGCGCTGAAGGCGGCCGACTGGTCGCTGACGCCGGCCGTCGCCGCCTGGTGCGACGGGCGCGGCTTCGACGAGGTCGAGGAGCTGGTCGAGGAGACGGCCGGCGACGTGTGCCGCACCTTCCGCATGGCGCTGCAGCTCATCCGCCACGTGCGCCGCTCGCTCGACCCGCGCGACCTCCTGGCCGAGCGCCTGGCGGAGGTGGTCGAGATGGTGAACCGCGACGAGGTGGACGCGCGCCGGCAGCTCGAGCTGGGCTGAGCGCCCGGAGCGGCGGCCCCTCGCCTCCGCGAGGGGCCGCCGCTCCGGGCGCTCAGCCCCGCGGCCGCATGGCCGCGGCCGGCGCCCCCCGGGCGCCGTGGCGCCGCAGGCCTCGCTCGCGCCGCAGGCGCGACCCCATCGTCGCGCAGCGACGGAAGCACGCACCCCGTCGCTCCCGCTCCCGCTCACCATGAAGAAGGAGCACCAGGCGTCCCACGCCCCGACGCCGCGCGACCCGCGCATCCCGCGCCGCGACCCCGCCCTCCCCTGCGGAGTTTCCCGCACGCGAACGGTTGCCTCCCCCGCCCCGCTCGCTACTACGCCGCGAGCGGTGCCCTCCGCGCCCCGGCCTAGCGCCGGGCGGGTGGTCCGCTCCTTCTCTTGGCAACGCGCACCTCGGGCCGAGCGGCGTCGCCGCGGGACCCGGACTTCGCGGCCGCGCGCCGCGGCGTCCGAATCCCCCGCCGATCCTTCGGATCCGGAGACTCCACCGCTACGGTACGGCCCCCCTGCCCCCTGCGGACGAGCCGACGGACCACCGACGCTCCCCCCGCGCGCCCTCGCGGCGCCGCGCGGCCCCCACCCTTCCGTCCCCCACACCCATGCTCCGAGTCCTGGTCCTGGCTGCCCTCGTGGCCGCCCCGATCGACGCGCTCCTGCGCCCCTCCCGCGGCTCCGACGAGGGCAACGTCGTCTCGGTCCGCGCCAGCGACGGCACCGAGCTCGCGGGGACCTTCTACGCCCCGCCCGCCAAGTCGGGCGCGAGCCCGACGCCCGGCGTGCTGATGGTCCACGACGCGGGGAGCGACCGTCACCAGCTCGACGAGCTCGCGCTCAAGCTGCAGAAGTCCGGCTTCGCGGTGCTGACGCTCGACCTGCGCTCGCACGGCCAGAGCCGCGGCAAGGACGGCGGCTGGGCGGACCTGGTCGAGGACGAGAAGACGCGCGTGTGGGCGCTGGCGACGCGCGACATCGACGCCGGGGCGGCGTGGCTCCTGGCGCAGTCGAACGTGCACTCGACGAACCTGAGCCTGGCCGGGATCGGCTCGGGCTGCGCGCTGGCCGTGCGCCACGCGCGCACCGACGAGAACGTGCGCTGCGTCGTCCTGATGGCGCCGCGCGCCAAGGACTACGGCTTCGACGTCGCGGCCGACCTGCAGAAGATCGAGGGGCTGCCGACCTTGGTCGTCACGGCCAAGGACGACGAGCAGGCGCGCGTCATGGTCGAGGAGGCGAACAAGAGCTCGGCGCCCTTCGTCGAGCTCGACTACGCGGCCGTGCGCGTCGCCAACGTGCTCGAGGACCGCAAGGTCCCGGGCCGGGTGGCGACCTGGATCAAGGACTGCGCGATGCCCAAGCGCGGTCGCGGCTGACGGTCGGCGCCCGCGGTCGCGAGCCGCCGCGTGCGCGCGGGCAGCGGGACACTAGAATCCGGCCTCCCCTCGGAGGAAGGCATGCCGCTCCCGCACCTGCTCCTGGCCCTCGTCCCCGCCCTCGCGCCGCCGCAGGAGGGCGCGCCCCGGAGCGAGGGCGCCGCCATCGCCTTCGTCGGCGCCCGGCTGATCCCGATCGAGGGGCACGAGATCGAGAACGGCGTGCTCGTCGTGCGCGACGGCCTGATCGCGCGCGTCGGGTCGATCGACGACACCGAGATCCCCGTCGGCGCGACCGTGCGCGACGTCGGCGGCTGGACGATCCTGCCCGGCCTGGTGGACACGCACAGCCACGTCGGCGGCGGCTGGGGCGCGGACGGCTCGGCGCCGATCCAGCCCGAGGTGCGCGTCCTCGACTCGATCGACGTGCGCAGCCCGAGCCTGCAGCGCGCGCAGTCGGGCGGCGTCACGACCGTGAACGTCATGCCCGGCTCGGGGCACCTGTGCAGCGGCCAGACGCTGTA
The DNA here is from genome assembly GCA_902826945.1 of uncultured bacterium. The sequence continues at coordinate 5,607 of CADEGS010000157.1, forward strand.
CCTGAAGCTGCGCGACGGCGGCGCGATCGAGGAGCTCCTGATCCGCGCCGAGGACGGCTCGATCGCCGGCGGCCTGAAGATGGCCAACGGGACGAACTCGCAGCGCGGGCCGCCGTTCCCCGGCACGCGCGCGAAGTCCGCGGCGCTGGTGCGCGCGAAGCTCCTCGAGGCGCTGGACTACCGCGACAAGGTCGCGCGCGCCGGCGACGACGCCGAGAAGCTGCCGCCGCGCGACCTCGCCCTGGAGGCGCTGCTCGAGGTGCTCGACGGGAAGCGCATCGTGCACCACCACACGCACCGCCACGACGACATCCTGACCGTGCTGCGCCTGCGCGCGGAGTTCGGCTTCCGCGTCGTGCTGCACCACGTGTCGGACGCGCACAAGGTCGCGGACGAGATCGCCGCCGCCGGCGTGCCCTGCTCGGTGATCGTCGTCGACAGCCCCGGCGGGAAGCTCGAGGCGCGCGACCTGTCGCTCGCGACCGGCGCCGCGCTGGAGCGCGCCGGGGTGCCGGTCGCGTTCCACACCGACGACTGGATCACCGACTCGCGCCTGTTCCTGCGCAGCGCCGCCCTGGCGGTGCGCGCCGGCATGTCGCGCGAGAAGGCGCTGGCGGCGCTGACGATCGAGGGCGCGCGCATGCTCGACCTCGACGGCCGCGTCGGCAGCCTGGCGGTCGGCAAGGACGCCGACTTCGTGCTGCTCGACGGCGACCCGCTGTCGGTCTACACGCGCGTGCGCGAGACCTGGGTCGAGGGCAAGCGCGTGTTCGACCTGGCCGCCGAGCAGGACCGCCTGTGGGCCGAGGGCGGCTGGGGCGCCGGCAACGACTCGCCGCCGCCGTGCTGCACGGGCTGGGGCGCCGACGAGGAGGACGATCGATGAAGAGCCCCACCCGCGCCCGCCTCTCGCTCGCGCTGGCCGCGCTCGCGCTCGGCGGCGCCGCCCGCCACGCCCAGGACCTCGTCGTGCGCGCCGACGTCGTGCACACGATGGCCGGCCCGCCCATCGAGGACGGCGTCGTGCTCGTGCGCGGCGGCCGCATCGCCGCCGTCGGCCGGGCCGGCGAGGTGGCGCTCGAGCCCGGCCTGCGCACCTTGCGCGCGGCGGTCGCGACGCCCGGGCTGGTGGACGCCCACTCCTGCCTGGGCCTGGCCGGCTGGCTCAACGTCGATCACGACCAGGACGAGCTCGAGACCTCGGCGCCGATCCAGCCCGAGCTGCGCGCCATCGACGCCTACGACGCGCGCGAGCCGCTGATCGAGTGGGTGCGCGCCTTCGGCGTCACGACGCTGCACACCGGCCACGCGCCGGGCGAGCTCGTCAGCGGCCAGACCATGGTCGTCAAGACGCGCGGCAGGACCGTCGAGCAGGCGCTGGTCGTGCCCGAGGCGATGGTGGCGGCGACGCTCGGCGACGACGCGACGCGCCCCGGCGACCAGTCGCCGGGCACGCGCGCCAAGGCCGCGGCGCTCCTGCGCGCGAAGCTCGTCGCCGCGCAGGAGTACGCGGCCGAGCGCGCCGCCGCGCCCGAGGGCGAGGCGCCGCCGCGCGACCTGGCGCTGGAGGCGCTGGCGAGCGTGCTGGCGCGCGAGCGTCCGCTGCTCGTCACGGCGCAGCGCGCGCGCGACATCCTGACCGCGCTGCGCCTGGCCGAGGAGTTCGGCTTCGACCTCGTGCTCGACGGCGCCGCCGAGAGCTACCTGGTGCTCGACCGCATCAAGGCGGCCGGCGTCCCGGTCCTGTGCCACCCGACGATGACGCGCGCCCACGACGAGACCGAGAACCTGAGCCTCGAGACGCCCGCCCGGCTGCACGCGGCCGGCATCCCCTTCGCGCTGCAGAGCGGCTACGAGGCCTACGTCCCGCGCACGCGCGTGGTGCTGTTCGAGGCGGCCGTCGCCGCGGCGCACGGCCTGGGCTTCGACGCGGCGCTGGCCTCGATCACGATCGAGGCGGCGCGGCGCATCGGCGTCGCCGAGCGCGTCGGCTCGCTCGAGCCCGGCAAGGACGGCGACCTGGCGCTCTACGACGGCGATCCGTTCGAGTACACGAGCCACTGCGTGGGCGTCGTGATCGAGGGCGTGATCGTGAGCGAGGGGACGCGCTGAACGACCCGGCCGGCGCTCTCGCGCCGGCCGGGTCTTCAGCGCCGCGGCCGCATGGCCGCGGCCGGCGCGCCGGCGCCGTGGCGCCGCAGGCCTCCTTCGCGTGCAGCGCGCAGCGATCGTCGCGCAGCGACGGAAGCACGCTCGGGAATCGAGGGCCCGCTCCGAGGCTCGCCCCCCGCTCCCCCGCTCCTCACAGCCGCAGCACCGCCCACGCCAGCCACTCCAGCGCCCGCCGCGGCAGCGAGCGGCGCTCCCAGCCCTCGGCATCGATCTCGAGCGCACCCTCGAGGTCGGCCTCGAAGCGCCCGGCCAGCCGCGCGCACAGGGCACGGTCGAGCGCGCCGACGGTCACCTCGAGGTTGCGGCGCCACGACCACGGATCGAGGTTGAAGGAGCCCACCGACGAGTACAGCCCGTCCACGCACACCACCTTGGCGTGCAGCGTGCGCTCCTGCAGCTCGAAGATGCGCACGCCACGGCGCAGCAGCCGCCCGTAGAGGTGGCGGCTGGCCACGCGCACCGCGGGCACGTCGCTCTGCCCCGCGGTCAGCACCCGCACGTCCACGCCGCGCCGCGCCGCCCGCTCCAGCGCGCGCAGGAGGCGCGCGGGCGGCACGAAGTAGGGCGTCGTCAGCCAGCAGCGCTCGAGCGAGCGGTCGACCGTCAGACGCAGCGCCTTCTGGATCGCCTGGCGCTGGCGCCGCACGTTCGACTCCAGGACCTGCAGCAGCACGCCGTCGGGCAGCTCGGGCGCGCCCGGCGGGCTGGGAGCGAGGCGCACGCCGAGCGTCGCGGCGACGTCCAGCACGAGCGCCTCGAGCGCGCGCGCGCCCGGCCCCTCGAGGCGCAGGTGCGTGTCGCGGAAGACGCTCGTGCCCAGCCGCGGCCCGGCGTACGCCTCGCCCACGTTCATGCCGCCGCAGAAGGCCACGGCGCCGTCGACGGCCAGGATCTTGCGGTGGTTCCGCACCAGGCGCGGCCAGCGCCGGCGCAGGCGCCAGAAGGGGTTGAACACGAGCACGCGGCCGCCGGCCTCGCGCAGCGGATCGCAGAACGCGCCGTCGAGCTCGGCCGAGCCGATCGCGTCGTAGACGAGCAGCACCTCGACGCCGCGGCGCGCGGCGGCCACCAGCTCGTCCAGCGTGCGCCGGCCGACGCGGTCGTCGCACAGGATGTAGGTGTTCATCGCGATGCGCGCGCGCGCGGCGCCGATCGCCTCCCACATGCGCTCGAAGGCCCGATCGCCGTCGTCGAGCGCCTCGACCCGGTTGCCGCTCGAGACCTCTCCCAGCGGACGCAGGCGGCGCAGCGTGCGCTTCCAGCGCTCGGCCATGCGCCGCCGGGCGCCGCGCGCCGGCGGCGCGCCGCTCGGCGCGAAGAAGCGGCGCACCGCCGCCTCGATCGCGTCGGCCCCCACGCCCCTGCCGCGGCCGGCCTGCCGACTTGTCCGGAGCGAGGACATCGAAGAGAATCCGCAGGATGCGTGCTCTCCGGCTGGAAGTAAACGGGGACCGGCTCGAGGTCGCCGCCCCCGACCACTGGAGCCTGCTCGAGGTCCTGCGCTACCGGCTCGGCCTGACGGGCTCGAAGCAGGGCTGCGACAAGGGCGACTGCGGCGCCTGCACCGTGCTCCTGGACGGCGAGCCGGTGCTCGCGTGCCTGAGCCTGGCCGCGCTGTGCGAGGGGCGCTCGGTCACGACGATCGAGGGCCTGATGCCCGCGCACCTGCGCGCGGGCGGCGTGGGCGCCGACCCGGTGCAGGAGGCGTTCGACCGCTGCGGCGCGCTGCAGTGCGGCTTCTGCCAGCCCGGCATGATGCTCTCGGCGCGCGCGCTGCTCGACGCGAAGCCCGATCCCACGGCGGCGGAGATCCGCGCCGCGCTCGACGGCAACCTGTGCCGCTGCACGGGCTACGTGCAGATCGTGCAGGCCGTGCAGCTCGCCGCGGCGGAGGCCGCGGGCCGCGCGCCGACGCCGCCGTCGTGGTGTCCGGGCGCCAACCCCTGGCGCGAGAGCGCGCGGCGCGCCGGCCCCTCGATCCCCGCCGGCCGCCGCGCGGAGCCCTGATGGCCGCGCGCGACCGCCACGGCTCCGGCCCGCCCTGGGCGCCGCGCCCCGGCTCGCCCGGGGGCTTCCAGGTCGTCGGCCGCCCGCTGCGCAAGGAGGACGGCATCGCCAAGGCCACCGGCCAGGCGCTGTACGCGGACGACATCGCGCTGCCGGGGATGCTGCACGCGAAGACGCTGCGCAGCCCGCACGCCCACGCGCGCATCCGCTCGATCGACGCGCGCGAGGCGCTGGCGCTCGAGGGCGTGCACGCGGTGCTCACCGGCGCCGACCTGCCGGTGCGCTACGGCGTGATCCCCTGGACGCCGGACGAGAACGCGCTGGCGGTCGACAAGGTGCGCTTCATCGGCGACGAGGTGGCCGCCGTGGCGGCGGTGGACGAGGACACCGCCAACGCCGCGCTGCGCCTGATCCGCGTCGACTACGAGCCGCTGCGCGCGCACCTCGACCCCTTCGAGTCGCTGGCCGACCCCGAGCCGCAGATCCACGAGCAGAGCGCCGAGGCCAAGGCCAAGCGCGGCGACCAGGGCAACGTCTCCAAGCACGTGCGCCTGGAGTTCGGCGACGTCGACGCGGAGCTGGCGGCCTCCGACGTCGTGCTCGAGGGCGAGTTCTTCTTCCACGGGACGACGCACACCGCGATCGAGCCGCACTGCGCCGTGGCGCGCGTCTCCGCCGACGGCGTGCTGACCGTGTGGTCGTCCACGCAGATCACGCACTACGTGCACCGCGCGCTGGCGCACGTGCTGGGCATCCCCGCCGCGCGCATCCGCGTCGTGCAGCCCTGCCTGGGCGGCGCCTTCGGCGGCAAGTCCGACCCGTTCTCGCTCGAGTTCTGCGTGGCCAAGCTGGCGCTGCTGACCGGACGCCCGGTCAAGATGCTGTGGACGCGCGAGGAGGTGTTCTACGCGCACCGCGGCCGCCACCCGATGCACATGCGCTACAAGACCGGCGC